>NZ_BAAAEI010000010.1:103186-278270 GCF_039522935.1 Bowmanella denitrificans
CCTCGCGCACTAAGCTTTGCGTGTGAGTTTGTCCAGATAACCCATGGCAAAGGCCGACAGCACAAAGGTCAGGTGAATAATCACGTACCAAAACAGTTTGTCGTTATGGATATTCTGCGCATTCATAAAAATCTTAAGCAGGTGGATAGAAGAGATAGCGACGATAGAAGCAGCCACTTTGTTTTTTAGCGAACCTGAATCCAGTTTGCCCAACCAGTCCAGTTTCTCTCCGTCACCATCAATATCCAGGCGTGATACAAAGTTTTCATAGCCGGAAAACATCACCATCACGATTAAGCCGCCCACCAATACCAAATCGATCAATGACAGTACCACCAGTATCAGATCGGCTTCTTTCATTGACAGGATAATCGGCAGGATATGCAGCACTTCTTGGAAGAACTTAATGCCAAGCGCCAGCAGCGCCAAACTCAGACCAAGATAAATAGGTGCCATAATCCAGCGCGAAGAGTAGATCAGTTTTTCAACCAGCTTTTCCATGATGCCATCCCGTAACTTAGATGGCGCACATTATGGCGATAGTTTGGCGCATTGCAACGGCTAAGCGCAGCAGCTCTTAATTGATTCAACAAATGCCTGTTCCATAGATGTGCCGAGGTCTGGGCTCAGCGTAAATCCTTCACGGCACACATCGAGGTTTAAAATGCTGTGTCATAACAATGTCGTCTCCTGTCAAAGTGGCTTTTGAAGTGAAATATTGACCAAATCCGGCAACCAATCATTTAACTTATCTGGTGCCAATGCTTCACTATAGAGAAAGCCCTGACCAGTATGGCAGCCAGCTTGTAACAGAAACGCACGCTGCGCCGGGGTTTCTATGCCCTCAGCAATAACCTCCAGCTTTAGAGCCTTGGCCATGGCGATAATGGCCAGAGTAATCTGATTATCCTCGTTGTTGTGGGGTAATTCTCGGATAAAGCTGCGATCTATCTTAAGCGCATTAATAGGTAAACGTCGCAAGTAGGATAAGGATGAATAGCCTGTACCAAAATCATCAATAGACAAGCGAAATCCCAATGATCTCAATTTGGTTAACAGATTCAATGTGGCGTCTGCTTGCTCCGGGATAAGGCAACTTTCGGTTAATTCCAGCTCGATGGACTGCGGGGAAACAGCATACTGTCGCAAGGTGGCCAACAGCTTGTGACTGAAATCCGGTGCGGCTAACTGCAGAGCAGAAATATTGATAGAAACAGGCACCTGCGGCAAGCTACCTTGTTGTATGTCCTGACTGACAGTTTGCAGTACCTGTTCACTGAGGGTACCAATTAAACCGAGTTTTTCAGCCAGCGGAATAAAATCTTTGGGGGATACCTGACCTAATTCAGCATCCCGCCATCTTACCAGCGCTTCAAGACCAATCAGCCGGCCTGATAGCAACTCCACCTTAGGCTGGTAGAACACCTTGAGTACCTGATTTTGCAATGCATGACGCAAACCTTGTTCCAGTCGCAATTCGTCAGCCGTTTGTTGCCCGGCGCTGGCTTGGTAGAAGCAATACTGGTTACGACCAGCACTTTTGGCCTGGTACATGGCCAGATCCGCATGCTTAATCAATTGTTCGCTGCCCTGGCCGTCTTTAGGATAGAGGCTGATACCAATACTGGTGGTCAGGAAAAAATCCTGTCCTTTAATTCGAAAAGGCAAGTCAAACTGTTCAATCAGACGTTTAGCCAGGCATTCCAATGACCCGGCCTGATCCACCTCAGGGATCAGAATAGTGAATTCATCTCCACCAATGCGCGCCACTGACTCGCCTTCTCTGACGGTCGAGGTTAGGCGTCTGGCCACTTCTTTAAGGGCCTGATCACCGGCCTGATGGCCCAGGGTGTCGTTGATCCGTTTAAACAGGTCAAGATCGAGAAACAGCACCGCCATTTTATGATGATGTCGATGGGCATTGGCAATCCCCAGATGCAGCCTGTCCATAAACAATCTTCTGTTGGCCAGGCCGGTCAACTCGTCAATATAGGCAAGCTGATGGATCTGCTTTTCCTGTCGTTTTCGTTCACTGATGTCGCTGAAAATGCCAGCAAACTGGCAGATCTCGCCTTGTTCGCCGCGAATGGCTGTTATAGACAACCACTGCGGATAAATCTCGCCATTTTTACGTTTATTCCAAATTTCCCCTTGCCACAGTCCCTGTGACAATAAGGTTTCCCACATTTCCTGATAGAAACGTTCATCGTGTAGCCCTGAGCTGAGCAAATCGGGCTTCTGGCCCACGGCTTCTTCGGCGCTATAGCCGGTCAGAATGGAAAAGCTTGGATTAACGGATTCTATCACCCCATCCACATTGGTAATCATAATGCCATCCAGAGAGGCATCGATGACCTTTTGCGCCAGTCGCAAATAATCGGTAGAAGTGCGAAGTGCAGCGTCCCTGGCCCGCAGCGCCTGCTTGAGCTGCTCAACATAAGTGTGTTCTACATTCAGTAAAATATCGGAAAAGGATAACAAACCACAGAGTTGTTCCAGCTCATCACATACCGCCAGATGCCTGAAGTTTTGTTTTTTAAGCAGCTCCACGGCCTGCAATAAGGTGCAGCTTTTACTCACGGTTAGTAATGGCTTGGCGGCCACGTTACCCAGATTCAACCCTGTTTTGCCATCCGCAATAATGTGAATCAAATCGCGTTCTGAAACGATGCCGGCCGGCCCATCTGCAAACATAACAATGGCGGCATCCAGGCCTTGCTGGCGCATGGCTGCCACGCCGTCGGCCAGGGGCAGTGCTGCATTCAGTATCAAAGGTGGACGATTCAGACTGGAGCCCACATCCCGCAAGCTCAGATAAAATTCAATACGTTGCTGGCGGACAATATCGGTTTGGGTCAGGATCCCCAATGGGCGCTGCAGTTTGTCCAGGACCAACAGGCGTCGAATACGCTTCTGTAGCATTAAACTCGCCGCGTCGTTCAGCATCATGTCGCAGTTAACCTGAATGACCGGACAACTCATCAGCTCAGCCACAGGTGTTTGGTAAATGCCTGGTGATTGAAAATCAATGACTTTGGCATCTGATTCTGTCCAGATACCGACAATGCGTTCCTCTTCCATGACCAATACACAACTGACGGAGTGGGTTTGCATTAACCTGGCTACGTCGCAAATTGGCGTGTGGGGTGGGCAACTAATGATATTGCGGCTGGCCAGCTCACCCACGGTGGGCTCTGTTTGACCAAGGTTTAGCAATGGGCCGAGTACATCCTGCATAAGCGCTCATCGATACTGCTTTAAACCTTCATACTAACCCATTCTGGTGGATGAGATATTGATCCACCGCAAGCGCAGTCAATGCTGGTGCAGTGACTAAGTGTTGCATTGTTGTAATGATACAATGTATCATTTTGTGGGTTTTATATTTGAGAATCAACAGAGAACCCTTTCTTTATGGCAGAGAACCAGGGATTACATTGGACTCAGATGTGATATTTAATTGGTATGATATAACATTTAGAGGTGAGTATGATAAAGCGGACCTTGGTGGCTGTAAGCCTATCAAGTTTGTTCAGCGCCATGGCCATTGCCCAGTCCTTGCAGGGACAAGTGGTAGACGAGCAGGGACAACCTGTCAGTCACGCCAAAGTGCAGTTGCATGGGCGATATCAGGCCTTGAAAGCCGACGAACAGGGACGATTTCAATATAACGCTTTGCAACAAGGCGAAGTCGAACTGCATGTGTCGGCGCCGGGCTTTGCCCATAAAAGCCTGCATGTGCAGATACCAGAGCAGGGGCTGAACAATCTGCGCATCGTTATGCTAACCACCAGTATTGAAGTGGTGGATGTGACGGCCAGCCCTTTTCATGCCTCGGCCATTGAATCGGCATTGCCGGTGACGGTATTAAGTGGCGACAAATTGCGTAACGTCCAGGCTGCCACCCTGGGCGATACATTAGCCAAAGAAGTCGGCGTGCACAGTAATTCCCATGGTGGGGTGGCCAGTACCCCTATTATCCGCGGTCTGGATGGCCCCAGAGTGTTGATTAGCCAAAATGGTCTGGATGCAGGGGATGCATCCAGAGTCGGGCCGGATCATGCTGTTTCTGCTGAAGCCAGCACGGCCACACAAATTGAAGTATTGCGCGGTCCGGCCACCTTGTTCTACGGCAGTGGTGCCATAGGTGGGGTGGTCAACGTGGTGGATAATCGCGTGCCAACAGATAACCAAACCCGCGGTGAATGGACACTGGAACATGCGTCGGTAAATAACCAGAAGCTGGCGTCGTTTAACTTTAACGGCGGTTTGGAGCGTGTCGCGTTGCATCTGGATGGCTACTGGCGGGAAAGCGATGATTATAAAGTACCAGGGCTGGCGGACCCGGATGACGAGGATAGTGTCGACAAGGTCAAGAGCTCCTTCGCCGAATCTCAGGGCGTTACTCTGGGCAGCAGTTACTTGCTCGACAACGGCTATATCGGTATCAGCTACGGACGTTTAAACCGGGAATACGGTATTCCCGGCCACAGTCATGGGGATGAGGATATTGCCGTCACGGCAGATATGCAGCAGGACAGAGTGCAGCTACTCAGCGAACTGCGCTTTGAGCAGGGTTTTATCAGCGCGCTAAACACGAAGCTGTCCTATACCGATTATGAACATTCTGAAATCGAGTTGGGACAGGTTGGCACCACTTTTAGCAACGAAAGCAAAGAAGCCCGTATGGAGTTTTTGCACAACGAAGTGCTGGGCTGGCACGGTGGACTGAGTCTGCATTACAAGCGTAGTGACTTTGCTGCAGTGGGGCAAGAAGCCTTTACCCCGCCTTCTGTGACCGACAGTCTGGCACTGGCCTTGATGGAAGAGCGGCATTTTGGCCCGGTACTGGCCCAGCTTGGTGCGCGCATCGAACGGGTGACCCTGAAGGCCGATAATCTGTTGTTCCCTGATTCAGCGGTGCATGGTCATGACGACCACGACCACGACCACGACCACGACCACGACCACGACCACGACCACGACCATGGGGATCAGGTGACCCGGCGTTTTAGTGCCGAGCATGAATTTGAGCCATACAGTCTGTCGGCTGGGTTGGTCTGGGATTTTACCCTGGGCTACAACCTGGGGATCTCTGTGTCCCACTCCCAGCGCGCACCTTCGGCTGCTGAGTTGTTGTCTTTTGGTCCGCACATTGGCACCGGCAGTTTTGAAGTGGGAGCCTTGTTTAAACTGTATCAGGATGCCCACGGCGATGCCTATCTGGGATTGACCGACCAGGCCATCGATTTGGAGTCGGCCAATAATCTGGACCTGACCCTGCGCAAATTCAGCGGCAATCTGGGCTTTATCCTCAATGCTTTCTACAACCGGGTGGACAACTACTACTACCAGCAGAATACCGGCTTATTTGCTGAATCTGGACACGACCATGATCACGGCGACGAACATCAGCATGGTGACGAGCACGCTCACGACCACGGGGAATTACCTGTTTATCTGTTTGCTCAGGATGATGTGGTATTGCATGGTTTTGAATCTCAGCTGTTCTGGCAGTTTATGCCGCAGTGGAAGCTCACCTTGCAGGGGGATTATGTGCGCGCCAGACTGCAGGACGGTGGCGATCTACCGCGCACCCCACCTTTGCGCCTGGGCGCCAACCTGGCTTATGAAGATCAGAGCATCAGCGCTGATCTGGGTTTAACCCGCTACTTCGAGCAGGACCGCACGGCTGTCCTTGAGAGTGAGAGCGCGGGTTATACCTTGCTCGATCTTAACCTGGCTTACCACCTGGGGTTAGGCGGACATGAGCTGGCATTTTATCTCAAAGGTCACAACCTGACCGACGAGGAAGCCCGGCCACACACTTCATTTCTTAAACATTTAGCTCCTTTACCCGGCCGCTCTGTCGCGGTGGGGATCCGCGGCTACTTCTGATACAAGATACACAACAAGGATTCACTATGACTTTGCAAACTCAATTAAAACACCTGAGCCTGATTATCGGTGCCACTATGCTGGCTGCTTGTGGCGATGCCACCACACAGATTATTGAGAAAGAGCCCATTGTGGTGCCCGGGGATGGTGATGATCACGATCATGGTGACGTGAGCAGCGCAGGGCGACTGCTGGTTACCAGTAAAGGCAGCAACCAGGTCACTCTGTTTGAGCTCGAAGATAACAGCCTGTTGGCCAGTATCGGTCTGACCTTTGAACCCGCTTATCTGTATGCCTCTCCGTCCAAGCGCTATGCCATGCTGGTGCAGCGCAATGACAATCAAGTGGAGTTTATTGATGGCGGTTTGTGGCAGGAAGATCATGGCGATCATTTACACCCCTACCAACAAGCACCGGCTTTGATGGATTTCAGCTTAAACGGTAGTCGTCCCACTCATGTCACTGTGGGGGCCAGTCAGGTGGCGGTATTCTTTGATGGCGATGGTCAAAACGGTGTCAACGCCTCTGCGGCCATGTTTGACGAGATGCATATTGGCAGCGACAACAATGACTATCCCATCCAGGAGTTTGACACCCATATGCACGGCGCGGCCCAAGCCCGCGGTGAGAACCTGTTCGCGACCCTGAGGGATGCAAACAGCGCTACGACATTGCCTGATCGCATTGCCCGTTTTCATGCCCACGGTGACCACTTCCATCAGGAAGAAACCTATGAAGTGATTTGTCCTGTGCTACACGGCAGTGCCCAAAATCACGATGCTGTTGCCTTTGCCTGCGGCGACGGTGTCGTGGTGATTGAGGAGCAGGATGGTCAGTTCAGTGCCAGTAAAATAGTCAACAGCGCAGATTTTACTGAAGGTATGCGTATTGGTAGCTTACGCGCCCATCTTGCAGGGGAGCAGTTTTTTGGCATTGCCGGCAGTCAGGTGTTTGTTATCAATCCTGAGGCCGGTGAGATGGAAAAGCTTGACTGGCAGCCTCATGAAGGGGCCGCTTTACTGGCGATGGAACTGAGTCTGGATGGCGAAACCTTAGTGATCCTGGACAGTCAGGGCTATTTGTCGCTGTTACAGGCCCATGCCCATGACAATGAACTGCACTGGGAATTAGCGCATAAGCTGGACATCAGCGAAGCAGACGTGGCAGATATGCCCGAGGGCAGTCGCTTTGAAATGACCTTATCCGGCGAACAGGTGTTTGTCGCCAGCCCCATTGAAAAGCATATTCTGAGTGTGGATTTACACGACGCTACCATCAGCACTGAACTGGAACTGGACTTTGTGCCACAAAAGTTAACCTGGCTGGGGATTGTTGGTGAGGTGGCTGACGCCCACGACCATTGATACAGCAGGGATTCAGTTTCATGCTGTAATATTGACATTCAGCCCGCTGTTGCGGGCTTTTTATTACCAGGAAAGGGCCACAATGCACTTTAAAGCCGCCATACCCACCAACATCATTACCGGTTTTCTCGGTGTGGGAAAGACCACCGCCATAAGCTATCTGCTTAAACATAAGCCTGCCGATGAAACCTGGGCGGTGCTGGTCAATGAGTTTGGTGAAGTGGGCATTGATGGCGCGCTGCTCGGGGCTAATAAGCAGAAGGTCGTTATTCGCGAGGTAGCAGGGGGGTGTATGTGCTGTGCATCCGGCCTGCCCATGCAAATTGCCCTGAATATGCTGATTGCACGCAGCAAGCCCGACCGATTATTAATAGAGCCTACCGGGCTTGGTCATCCGGTGGAGGTATTAGCTGCGTTGTCATCAGAACATTATCGCGGTGTGTTATCTTTGCGCGCTACATTGACACTGGTGGATGCCCGCAAGGTCAAGGAGCAGCGTTACCGTGAACATGATATTTTTCGCCAGCAATTACAGGTGGCGGACCGGATCCTGGCAAACAAGGCGGATTTATACGAAGAATATGACGTGCCGGTGCTGGAGAGCTTCTTATGTCATCTTGGGCTTGGTACCAAGATTGACACTGTCCAGCATGGACAGATCGACCCAGCATGGCTGGACGGTGAAAGTGCCTGCAGAACGTCTTTAGTGCAGACCGGCCGCGAAATACAGGGCCAGGACACAGGTCCATTGCCGACGCCGCAAAGTGGTTTTGTGCGTAAAGAAAATCAAGGGGACGGGTTCAGCAGTTGTGGCTGGGTGTTTGCCGCCGGGCATTGCTTTGTGGCGCACAAACTAACGTCTTTGTTGATGGGCCTTGAAATGGACAGAGTCAAGGCCATTATGTCCACTGAACGGGGCTGGATATTGTTTAACAAAGCCGATGGCATATTAACCAGCAGTGAACTTAACGAAGCCCCTGACAGTCGAATGGAATGTATCAGCAGCATGCCACAGGATTGGACAGCACTCGAAACTGCATTGTTGTCTACGCGCTATGAAGCTGATTTGATTGCAAGCAAAGAAAAGAAGGAATTGTGATGAAAAAATCCACGGTCTGGTTGTTTATTAGCTTTAGTTTTTTGCTGCTCGGTGGCGTGATGCTGGCGTTGGAGCACCATTTTTATCAATATGTCGATACGCAGGGAGTGCTGCATGAAAGCCTGTTTCTGCCATTGGGGGTGCTGAGTATGATTTTAGGTGGCAGCCTGCTGAGTGTGACCTTGATGTACAGGCTGCTTAGCAGCTTTAAGAGCGGCGCGAGTCGGCCGGGCATGCAGGGCTGACTGGCACATCGATATCGAAATGCCATACAGACTCCTTGACGCCCGGTTTGCTGTATAAGGCTATTGCCGGTTTATCTTCCCAGCTTGTACATAAATGAAGTAAGCACCACGCTCGCTGGCTGTTTGCTGCAAATTCTTGAGTAACGCTATGCCGAATTCATTTATACCAGGCCTACTTATGGCCACTATTCAGATAGTCTGCCAGTCCGCCTAATTGCAGGCTTTGCACATGGTCCACAATCGGCGCAAGCTCAGCAAAACCCTTGGCACTGGTACCATGCACCTTGTAGCTGAGGATTATCTCAGTGCCCTTATCATTGGTGTTAAACTGCCAGTCCAGCGCGCCGTATAGGCCCATGCCCTGCAATGGCCCCAACCCGCCGGTCATACGCAACAGTTTACCCGGCTCGACAAACACGACCTGCATATGCATGGCTTGCTTATCGCCTGCAATTTCGCAAAAACAGCCGCCTGCCTTAGCCTCAATGCTGAGGTTGCTGGCTTGACCCCACCAGGTGTGATCCTGTGGCCACCAATTTCCCACATTCTCTATCATAAGCTGCCAGCTTTTGTCTGCCGAGGTGCTGACCTGTACGCGATTTTCCAGAATAAACCCGGTATCAGATAAATACTGTACTTTGGCGTTGGCAAACTGACTCAATAGCATTAAAGAGAATAACCAGAATTTCATTGCGTTACCTGCATGTTGGAAAGCTGTCACCAGCATAGTGGGCACAACGTAGTTTGCCAACTAGTGCCTCAGCCTGCCAGGCTAAAGTTCAAAAAAACATCGGATACTCAGGCTTTTACGCTACAGGGTTTGACAGCTTGCAGGATTCGGGTTTCACTTGTGCAAGACAGTTTAAACTCCGCCTGATTCATGCACAAAGCCACGCAACTTAACGCCTTACAACTGACTGCCAAACCCAGCCGACGTCTGATCAATCAGGCTTTAAAGGAAGAGCAGGCCTTAAACGCCACCTTTATTGGTCAGCAGCGTGCCCGCGAAGCACTGAACTTTGGCTTAGGCATTGATGCCAAAGGCTATAATTTGTATGTGATGGGGGAGGCGGCCACAGGGCGATTCACCCTGGTGCACGAATATATCGCCAAACATGTCAGTAGCGTGCCCACACCGGATGATTGGTGCTACATCAATAACTTTGATGATGAGCGTGAGCCCTTTACCTTGCGTCTTCCAGCAGGCGAGAGTCGTAAACTGGCGGCCGACCTTGACAGTCTGATAGACGAATTGCTGGATACTTTTCCTGCCGCATTTGACAACCCAGGCTACCAGCGAAAAAAGGCCAATATCAAGCGGGAGTTTGATCAGCGCTACGACAAGGCCATCGCCGAGGTGGAGCTGTTTGCGCAGCGCAATAATGTGGCACTGTATGAAGAAAAAGGCACCATCAGTTTTTCGCCTATCGTTAATGGCAAACCTATTACCGATGAAGAGTTTGCCGGGGCGTCAGAGCAGGAGCGCCAGCACTTTTACGATCTCATCAGCCAACTGGAAGAAAAACTCAGCGAACAACTGCTGGAATTGCCGCAGTGGAAGCGTGAGTCGTCTGAACACGCCCGCAAGCTGACCCGCGAAACTGCCGAGCAGGGCATAAAGCCGCTGCTAAAGGAACTGGAGCATAAGTATGCCGGGGATTTAGGCATTCTTAAATTTTTGCGCCAGCTTAAACCGCATTTGGTGGAAACCGTGATTGAGGTGCTGGGGGAAGAAAATAAAGAAGAAAAGCAGGATGATTTTGATCGCCGCACTGTGCTTGAAGAACAATATCTGCCCAATATTCTGGTCAGCCATGAATTAAATGGTGGCGCGCCGGTTATTTATGAACCCAATCCAACCTACCAGAATCTGTTTGGCCGGGTGGAATATACCAATGTGCAGGGCTCGGTATTTACCAATTACCGCATGATTCGCCCCGGCGCTTTGCATAAAGCCAACGGCGGTTACTTGCTGCTGGACGCGGATAAAATGATCCAACAGCCCTATGTGTGGGATGCGTTAAAACTGGTGCTAAAACGTGGCGAACTGAAAATGGACATTCAGCAGCATGATATCGGTATGGTGAATTCGGTCACGCTGAACCCACAATCAGTGCCGATCAAAGTGAAAGTGGTGTTGTTGGGCTCAAGGGATCTTTACTACACCCTGCAGGAATATGAAGACGAGTTTCATGAACTGTTCCGGGTGCTGGTGGACTTTGACCATGAGATCCCCCTGGATAAAACCACCTTGTATGATTTTGTTGGCCGGGTTCGCTGCCAGGTCAAAGAAATGGGCTTACAAGGTATTTCTGCCAAAGCCATGTACCGGCTGGTGGAATACAGCCTGCGTCTGGCCGAGCATCAACACAGATTGTCGGCGCGCTTTGCAGACGTGATCGAGCTGTTGCATGAAGCGCAATTTTTCTGTGCCCAGCAGCAAAGTGACGAGCTGGATGTGACTCATATTGAAACCGCCCTGGATGCTAAAACCCAGCGCAGTGGCCGTATCAGCCAGGCGCTGCTGGACGATATCAAAGAAGGACAGATTCTGATTGAAACCGATGGTGAAGCCATTGGTAAAGTGAACGGTCTGACAGTACTGGAAATTGGCGATAGCCTGTTTGGTACGCCAGCGCGGATTACCTCAACAGTTTACGCCGGTGCCAACGGCGTGGTGGATATCGAGCGGGAAGTCGAGCTGGGCCGGCCGATTCACTCAAAAGGGGTGATGTTATTAACCGGTTATCTGGGGCACAAATACGCCCAGCTGTTCCCGCTGACCTTGTCGGCCAATATCGCCATTGAGCAATCCTATGGGCAGATCGACGGTGACAGCGCGTCGTTGGCAGAACTGGTGGCACTGTTGTCAGCCTTAACCCTGATCCCGGTACAACAAGGACTGGCAGTGACCGGCTCCATTAACCAATATGGTCAGGTACAAAGTATTGGGGGCGTGAACGAAAAAATTGAAGGGTTCTTCAAGCTGTGTGCCCACCGGGGTCTGACCGGTCAGCAGGGGGTGGTGATCCCCAAATCCAATGAAGTCAATCTGATGCTGGATAAGGAAGTGGTGCAGGCGGTGAAAGCCGGCCGCTTCCATATTTATTCCGTGGAAACTGTCGATCAGGCGGCCGAAATTCTGATGGGACGCGAAGCGGGTCTGCTAAGCAGCCGTGCCCGTTTCCCCAAAGGCAGCATTAACAGTTTAGCGGTCAGTCGCCTGAGCCAGATTGCCCGCATCGTTAACGGGGCGGATGAGGAGTAGCATTTTTCAATAAAGTCAGGGCTGTCTGTTCAGCCCGGCTAATATCATCTGCGCTGGCGGTGCCTAGCAGCCGCTGTTCCTGCCACTGATATCTGTCGGCAAACTCAGGTTCCAAGTGCCTAAGCACTTGCAGATAAGCCAGGGCCTTGGCGGTGGAATCCTCGCCCATGCGCTGTCCCATTGCATCTCGAAGCAGCAATTTAATGGCATTCACGTGACCTGTTTGTGCCGCGTTTTCCAACAATGTCTGCTGGTGCTTAAGGTAGGCTTGTCTGGCCGCGACATAGGCATCGCGCTCCAGCTTATCTTGCCCGGTAGCCTGCAAATAAAGTTTTGCCGACACTGTGCCAATCTCTGCGGCTGCCTCAGGGTGGCCTGCCACAGCAGCTTGCATTAATAAATCTGCGAAACGGTTTTTGTCGGCGCGACTAATGCCGCGGCAGTAGCTATATCTGTCATAGTTATTGGCGAATGAGGCACTGGAATCACCGGTCTGGCGCAGCTCATCAAGCTTTTGCTGGTGCGCCACATCGTTGTCTGCACTGTAATAGCAAAAATACAGATTACGGCCCAGCTGATATTGGGCCATGGGATCCTGCTGCCGGGCTTTCTCATTCAGGCGATTAAATTCTGTCAGCAAAGGCTGAGGCAGGCGCCAATCATCTACGTTGGGAACTGACTCGGCATTATCTGCTATTGCAGCAGACTGTGGCTCTGGCTTGTGGGCTAAGGAGACTTGATTCGATTGCTGCTGTGGCCAGTACCACCAAGTCAGTAACGCCATCAGGCTGATGGCAGCGAGGTATTTTTGCATAGAGTTAGTTGTTATTCAGTTTGTCTGCGCTGGCATTATACAGGATGTTGCCGTCGATCAGGGTCATCTGCACACTGACCTGTGCCAAAGCTGCTGCACTGATTGCACTGTCCAGCGAACGGTCCAGGATAATTAAATCAGCGTTCATCCCGGCCTTTAGCTGGCCTATACGACTGTCCATGCCCAGTAAGCGGGCAGATTGCTGCGTATAGGCATTCAATAATACCGGCAAAGGCAGTCGTTCCTTGGCGTTTAATGTGCCCCGCTCGGGTTCCTGCAGATTTTGTCTGCTGATAGCCACGGCCATGGCGGCAAAGGGATTGTAATCCGATACATTCCAGTCACTGCCACCGGCAATTGCCGCACCGGCCCGCCATAAACTGGCTGCGGGGTAAATTTGCCCGTGACGGGCTTTGCCCAAATAAGGTTGCAGTGCGTCGACACTGTACTCATCTGGTTGTGCCCACAGCAATTGCATCGAGGCTAACACGTCCAGTTGGGCAAAGCGTGGAAGATCGTTGCTGGCGATAAGCTGCAAATGGGTAATGGAAAAGCGTACCGGTTTATCAGGCCGCTGTGCTCTTGCCCTGGCAAAAGCATCCAGACTCTCGCCAATGGCAGCATCACCAATGGCATGAATATGCACGCTGAATCCCCGCTGCTGGGCCATCAGCACAAAATCCTGCAGTTGTGGTGGCGGAATATAAAGCTTTCCTGCCCAGTCAGGACCGTGTTCCTCATTATGCAGATAGGGTGAGTGCAGGGCGGCCGATTGGGTAGGGTATTCCATCACACCATCGGCATAAAGTTTAATTGTGTCAGCCATCAGCCCGCAGGACTCGGCTTTCGCCCTAAGTGCCAGCAGGCGGGTAAATTCCTGTTCGCTGGCCTGGCCTTTACTGCCAAGGGCCAGATTCACTTTCGCCTGCAAGCGCCCCTCGGCACTTAGCGCGCAAAAGGTCTCGATACTGCTGTCATTGCTGTTGGCTTCCAAAAATGCCGTGATGCCTGCCTGATAGAAGCCTTGCAGTGCCTTTACCAGAGCGCTCTTGCGCTGGTGCAGAGAAGGTTTGGGAATATGTTGGCTGATTAAGGCTGTGGCCCCATCAATCAACATGCCAGTCGGCTGCTGATTGGCATCTTTTACAATGCGTCCATCATTGGGGGCCGTGGTTTGGCTGTCGATACCGGCCAATGACAATGCCAGACTGTTGGCCCAACCCGTATGGCCATCGGTACTGATAATAAATAACGGCCGCTGAGGCAGAATACGGTCCAGTTGCCAGCGATCCACATCCACCCCAACACTTGGCAGATTCAGGACTTCCAGCCATTCACCTGGATAGTCTTTGTCACACTGAAGAATATGCTCGGCCAGCGCTGATAATGTCATTGCCTGGTCTTGCAGATTACAGGCCTGCAATGCCAATGCGCCCTCAATGCTGTGGATATGACTGTCTATAATACCGGGTAATAGGGTTTGGCCCTTGAGCCGGGTAACCTTAGTCTGCGGACCTATCAGGGGCTCGAGCTCTGCATCCTTACCAACCAGCAGAATCTTACCGCCCTTTATTGCCAGCGCGGTGGCAAGTGGCTGTGCCGGGTCCTGAGTCAGAATATGGCCACCCTGAATGACCCAATCAGCGCTGATCGTTTGCGTCGTTGAATGGCTGGCACAGCCTGCCAGTAACAGTGAAAGCGACAGATACACCAACTTCATCTTTTAAGCTTTCCATTAATTGATACAACCAAACCCTGCCTGGCTATTGTTAGTCCGGCAAGCCTGATTTGGCAATAGCGATAACAGCGCTTATTGATGTGTGGGTATTTTGCTTGCTGACTGCAAACGACGAGTGTTCCTGGCGAACCAGTAATCCATACTGATGAAGCGACCGGCACCGGCAAAAAACAACACCAACAGCATCACAAAATAGGTAATGGAAAATTCAATGCCGTTGTTGAGAATAACGAAGTTACCGCTGCTGGTTAGCCACTCGTAGTGACCATGCTCCTGTAAAATCGTTTTGGCCCGGGCCAGTTTGTCAGCGGAGTCCAGAACTTGCTGATTGGCAAACAGACCACTAGGGTCGGCAATGGCCTGCCAGCCGTTTTGCCAATGTGCACTGAATGCGGCAACCAACATAGTGATCATCAGCGGGATACTGATATAACGAACGGCAAAACCCAGCAGTAAAAGCACTGCGCCCAGTATTTCGGTCCAGGTCGCCAGTAGTGCGAGTAAGTAAGGAAATGGTAAAGCCAGTCCCCAATCTTCATTGCCAAACCACTGCACCACATTGTCAAAACCTTCTAGCTTATTCACACCGGCCATCCAGAACACCGGCACCAGATAGAATCTCAGGGCCAGAGGCGCCAGAAAATCCAGTGCACGGGTTTTATCAAACTGTAAATGCAGGCGGGTAAAGAACTGAAATAACGGCATTTGGGGTCCTGAAGCAATTAAGTTACTGCTATCAAGGACCCGACAGACTAAGAAATCTATTCAATGTTCAGCACAGCCATGTATCGCAGGCGCTGCTGTCAGACTTCCTCCAGTTGCTCTGGGCAATGCTCTATTTCGCTGAATTCGCCGTCTTCGTCTTCCATTTCCAGAATGACATTAAAGCCCCATAATCTGTGCAGATGCTTCATCACTTCCTTGCGACTCTCAGCCAGAGGGATGCGGTTGTGGGGAATGTAACGCAGGGTTAAGGCCCGATCACCACGAACATTCACGTTATACACCTGGATATTCGGTTCCAGATTACTCAGATTGTATTGGGCTGAGAGTTTTTCACGCAGCAATTGATAACCCTCGGCGTTGTGAATGGCCGCCACCTGTAAATGGCTGTCCCGGTCATCGTCATGAATGGCAAACAAACGAAAATCACGCATCAGTTTGGGGGACAAGAACTGGCTGATAAAACTCTCGTCCTTGAAGTTTTCCATGGCGAACTGCAGGGTTTTCTGCCAATCGGAGCCAGCAATTTCTGGAAACCACTGTTTGTCTTCCGCGCTGGGGTGCTGACAGATACGTTTGATATCCATAAACATATTAAAGCCCAATGCATAGGGGTTAATGCCTGAGTAATAGGGGCTGTTGTAATCGGGCTGCGCGACGACATTGGTGTGACTGTGCAGAAACTCCATCATAAAGCGATCCGTCACCCGACCTTCATCATACAGGTGATGCAAAATATGATAGTGCCAGAAGCAGGCCCAGCCTTCGTTCATCACCTGAGTTTGTTTTTGTGGGTAAAAATACTGAGAGATTTTGCGCACTATGCGTACCAGCTCACGTTGCCAGGGTTCCAGCAGTGGCGCGTTTTTCTCGATAAAATAGAGCAGGTTTTCCTGTGGTTCAATGGGAAAACGTTTACGTTTAGGATCGGCCTCGGTTTCCTGCTTTTGTGGCAGGGTTCGCCATAATTCATTGACCTGAGACTGCAGGTACTTTTCCCGACTCTGCTGACGTTCCTGTTCTTCGCGCAATGACAATTTTTGTGGGCGTTTATATCTGTCTACACCAAAATTTGCCAGGGCATGGCAAGAATCCAGAATAACTTCCACTTCGGCAATCCCGTATTTTTCTTCACAGCGGGCGATGTAGTTTTTGGCAAACACCAGATAGTCGATAATGGAACTGGCATCCGTCCAGGTCTTAAACAGGTAATTGTTTTTGAAAAAACTGTTATGCCCATAACAGGCATGTGCCATTACCAGCGCCTGCATGGTGATGGTGTTTTCTTCCATAAGATAAGCAATACAAGGGTCAGAATTAATCACGATCTCATAGGCCAGTCCCATCTGACCGCGTTTGTAGCCCTGTTCGGTTTGAATAAATTTCTTACCATAGGACCAATGGGTGTAATTGATGGGCATGCCGATACTGGCATAGGCGTCCATCATTTGCTCAGCGGTAATAATTTCAATCTGGTTTGGATAGGTATCCAGGTGATAATGTCTGGCAACCCGGTCAATGTCTGCCAGGTACTGGTCAAGAAGCTCGAAAGTCCAGTCTGGTCCATCGGATAAGGGTTTGCCTCTACGTCTTTTGCTCACTTCAGCCCCTCCTTTAACTTGCCGGAACCTGCAGCCTGTTCTATGTACCTGCAGTACCAGATATGGCAACAAATAGTGGTGTTATGCTTGCAGTATAGTTCATCCTGGCTGGCTGCAAGTGATTGTGAGATGGTTGAAAATCACCCTTGGCGCTTTACAGGTCGTGCGATAGCGGTCATAACTAAGCAACCAATTCAGCACAGGAACCGCGATGACAAATCTGATGAAAGCCGATGGCGAATGTCTTGATCAGCAAAAGCCCTGCGCGGGCGTAGATATGATCGTCACGCCCAAAGATAAAGATATCGGTGGCTTTTTTGTACGGCGTTGCCTGCCTGTGGCCAAACTGCGCTCTGTGGGGCCCTGGATTTTCTTCGACCATATGGGGCCTGCACAATTTGCAGCGGGGCAGGGCATTGATGTGCGTCCCCACCCGCATATTAATCTGGCAACGGTTACCTATTTATTTGAAGGTGAGATTTTACATCGGGATTCCCTGGGGAGCCTGCAAGCAATAAAGCCAGGCGATATTAATTTGATGGTAGCCGGTTCTGGCATTGTGCATTCCGAGCGTGAGCGTCCTGAAGTCAGAGAGACCGCGCATAGCCTGCATGGTTTGCAACTTTGGCATGCGCTTCCCGCTCAGTACGAGGAAATCCCCCCTGCTTTCTATCATTATGGCGTGGATGACATTCCCAGCCTGAAGATTGGTGATGTATCGGTCAGAGTCATGATGGGCAGAGCTTATGGCGTAGTGTCACCGGTGAAAACCTTCTGCGACACCCTGTATCTGGAAGCGTTTTTACAGCCAGGTCAACGCCTTGAGTTACCCCAGGCACAGGAGCGGGCCATTTATATTGCCAGCGGTGAGGTTGAGGTGAATGGCAACAAAGTGGCGCAGCACAATCTGGCATCGTTATCAGCCGATTGCAAAATTGACGTCTGCGCCACTGCTGTCACCCGCCTGGCCATGATTGGTGGCGAACCTTTGGGGGAACGCTTTATGTACTGGAACTTCGCTTCCAGCCGAAAAGAGCGGATACAGCTGGCAATGCAAGACTGGCAGGAACAACGTTTTGCCAAGGTGCTGGGAGACGAACAGGAATTCATTCCATTACCCGAATGACATTGACGGCTGGTCTGGGCTAGCATAGCAGCCATCTTATCAAGGGGCATCCCTGGTGATGTGCATGGAGCAGATCTTGAATCAAACCGCTATTCCTTCGAAATTACTGATCTTAATTGCGCTCTTGCAGGGCCTGGCGTTGTTAGGATTGCACCAGACAATCGAATTGGACATCTGGCCGTACCACCATCCTGACTGGCTATTTGCCTTGTATGCAGTGGTGATCGGCGGGCCGTTGGTGTTGCTGCTGGGTTTGAACGATACCAATTTAAAACCGCTGTTTGCCTGGACCGGGGCCTACAGCCTGATTCTGGCTGGGTTGGGGTTTTACGTGGGGCGTCAGGCTCAACCAATTGCCGATGTTGGTGAACAGGTGCTGTTACCCGGTCTGGCAATTACCCTGGCGATTGCCAGTTTTAAGGCATTAATGTATCTGCAGCAAGGTCTGGCTCAGGGCAGTTTTCGACATCTGCAGTATCCTGCATTGTTTTTGCATTCCTGGCGCAACTTTCTGACGCTGGGTTTGGCCCTCGGATTCACGTTGAGCGTCTGGCTGGTATTGATGCTATGGGCTGCGCTGTTCGATGCGGTAGGGATTAAATTCTTCGAAGCGCTTTTCACTTCCCACTGGTTTTATTATCCCATACTGGCTATGGCACTGGGATTGGGGATAAGTCTGCTCAGACGTCAATCCACCATTATTGATACCATTGTGCATATTCAGCAACTGCTGGTGAAGTGGCTGCTGGTAATGCTGGTGCTGGTTAGTGCGCTGTTTTTAGTCACACTCCCTTTTACGGGGCTGGAGCCACTTTGGCAATCAGGCGGCAGTACGCTGATTCTATGGATGTTGGCGCTGATGCTGTTTTTTGTGAACAGTGTTTATCAGGCCGAGACAGAGGCGACGGTGTATCCACGCTGGTTGCATCGCCTAATCTATTCAGGCTTGGCGCTGATGCCACTGTACAGTCTGGTTAGCGCCTATGGATTGTATCTGCGTGTCGAACAATACGGTTGGTCGGTATCCCGCTGCTGGGCGGTTTTGATCTGGCTGCTATTGAGTTTGTTCTCTCTGGGCTATTTCTGGCAGATCCTGCGCAGGCGTGACCACTGGCTTATCGGCTTATGCAAGGTCAACGTCCCGATGGGTAAAATAGTGCTGTTAGCCATGTTGCTGGTCAATTCGCCGTTGCTGAATTTTTTGCAAATCTCTGCTGACAGCCAAATGGCCAGGTTAGAACAGGGTAAAGTGACCATATCCGATTTTGACTTTAGCTACTTTCGTCACCAACTGGCAGGACCTGGCTACCAGGCTTTGCAACAGATTAAGGCCGACTACGCTGATAGCCACCCGGAGGTGGTAGTACGGATCGACGCCCTGTACCAGTTGCATCAGGACGAGACCGTAGTGCCAAGCGCGGTACAGCTAAGCCAGGTGATTAAAGGTGTGGAAAACACAGTGCCTGAGGCGTTGATGACGGCCATTGTCGCACATCTGCAAGCTGATACATGGCGTTTAGCGCAAAATAGCGGGTACTACCTCAAAACGCTGGACTTAGATGGTGATGGCCAGCAGGATTACCTGCTAATCGAAGAGAATGACTATTCGCCGGCCTTTACGCTGTTTTATTTTGACCAGGGGGTTTGGCTGAAACAGCCTCTTGATTGGCATAACCGTCATCAGCAATCTTCCGGGCAAGATCTGATTGAAGCGATAAAAGCGTCAGACTTTGAGTTGATTTTGCCCAGATGGAAGCAGATACGTGTTAAGGACTTGACACTGTATAGCACACCGGAATAACAGCAGCATCTGGCATCCATTGGTGAATTGCCTTAAGGTCAGACTGCACGACACGAAAACAACCGATAACGAGAATATAAAAAGAGGAAACCATGAAAAAATCTCTTCTGGCAACCCTGATTGCCTCAACTTTTGTGCTGGGTGCTTGTGGTGACAATACTTCGTCACAGCAGGCTGCTGCACCTGCCGTTGCAGAGCAAAGCCAGACCGGTAAAGCGGAGCTGGGGAGCTTCGGTGTAGACTTAAGCGCCCGCAATGAATCAGTGAAACCCGGCGATGACTTTTTTATGTATGCCAGTGGTACCTGGTACGACAATTATGTGATGCCGGCTGATAAGACCCGTTACGGCGCTTTTACTGCCCTGGCTGACAAAAGTGAAGAGCAGGTCAAAGCCATCATTGACGAACTGGCCACTGCCGGGAATTTAACTGGCGAGAAAAAGCTGATTGCAGATTTTTATCGTGCCTATATGGATACCGACAGTATTAATGCCAAGGGAATCAGCCCCATTCAGCCCATGCTAGCGGATATTGCCGCGATTGATTCGGTCAGCGCCTTGACCCAGGCTTTTGGTAACGCCTGGCTGACTGGCACCAACACGCCCATTTATGCCGGATTATGGTACAACCGTCTGGATCCCGATAAATATGAAGTAAGTGTGGGCGTAGGCGGCTTGGGCCTGCCGGATCGTGACTATTATCTGGAAGATTCCCAGCGTTTTGCCGATATCCGTAAGGCTTATCAGGCTCATATGGCCGAGATGCTGGCGTTTGCCAAGGTTGACGATGCCGAAAACAAGGCTGCCCAGATCCTGGCTTTGGAAACCCGTATTGCTGAAGTTCAATGGCCGCGTGAAAAGCGACGTGACCGCGATTTGACCTTGAACCAGGTGGAACGTGCAGCACTTTCCGATCTTTACCCAAATTTTGACTGGAGTGCGTATTTTGCGCCCAGCGGCTTACAGGTGCCTAACCTGAATATCAGCCACCCCGAGCCGGTGAAAGCCGTTATCGGGATAATCAACGATACGCCTCTGCAGGTTTGGAAGGACTATCTGACTTACCATGCCATCAGCGGCAATGCGGGTTATCTGGCCGAAGAGATATACCAGGCCAATTTCAACTTTTACGGCAAAACCTTAAGTGGCCAGCAGGAGCCACGTCCGCGCTGGAAGCGGGCGGTGGATGAGATGTCTGATATTGAATCGCTCGGTTTTGCCATTGGTAAGGTTTATGTCGATAAATACTTCCCGGAAAGTTCTAAACAGCAGATGTCTGAACTGGTGAAAAACCTGCGCACTGCCTTGGGTGAAAGGATTAAAAATCTGGATTGGATGGGCGAAGAGACTAAGGTGAATGCCTTGGCGAAACTGGAAGCCTTCAGACCGAAAATCGGCTATCCGGATCAGTGGCAGTCTTTTGAAGGCCTGAGTATCAGCCAGGATGACTTGTTGGGCAACGTGCACAACCTGCGCAAGTTCTTTAATGCCCAGGACATTGAACGCGAACTGAAGCCAACAGATCGTGAACGTTGGGGTATGCCACCACAGCAAGTGAATGCCTATTACAACAGCTCATTTAACGAAATCGTTTTTCCTGCAGCCATCCTGCAGGCTCCTTTCTTTGATCCGAACGCTGACCCAGCGGTTAACTATGGTGCCATTGGTGCGGTAATTGGCCATGAAATGGGCCACGGTTTTGACGACCAGGGCTCAAAATCTGATGCCCACGGCGTACAAACTAACTGGTGGACAGATGCAGACCGCACTGCATTTGAACAAAAAGCCGATATGCTGGCGGCCCAATACAGTGCATATGAACCCATCGAAGGCAATTTTGTTAATGGTCGCAACAGCCTTGGCGAGAATATAGGCGATGTGGGTGGTCTTTCTATGGCTTACCATGCTTATAAACTGAGTCTTAATGGCAAAGAGGCCCCGGTGATTGACGGCCTGACCGGTGATCAACGTTTCTTCCTGGCCTGGGCTCAGGTGTGGAAGGAAAAACGCACCGAACAGAGTATGTTGAACCAGTTACGCGCCGGCACGCATGCGCCTGGTCGCTACAGAGCACTGGCACCCAGAAACCACGATGCCTGGTATAAAGCCTTTAACGTGCAGCCTGGCGATGCGTTGTATCTGGCGCCAGAAGAGCGTGTTCGTATCTGGTAATCTGGCCCGACAGCCATACAAAGCCGCCAATCTCTGGCGGCTTTTTGTCCAGGGATGGACGCTACTGATGTATCAGACTCCACCCGGCACTTTTGCCTGAATAACAATCTATACTTTTGTTTTTTGGATACCCCATTCCATGCAATTAGCTCGTCTTCGCCTGCTTCTGCTGCCTTTTTTTGCAGTTTATTTGTTTGCCTGTGCTGCCCCCCAGATTGATCCACCTAAGCAGATTACGATTCTGCACACCAATGACCATCATGGGCGCTTCTGGCGCAATGAGCAGGGCGAATATGGCATGGCGGCGCGTAAAACCCTGATTGACGCTATCAGGCAGGAAGTGGCGGCAAACGGCGGTGAGCTATTGCTGCTTTCTGGCGGTGACATTAACACCGGTGTGCCTGAATCAGACCTGCAGCAGGCCGAGCCGGATTTTCTGGGCATGCGAATGCTGGGCTATGACGCCATGGCCTTGGGTAATCATGAGTTTGACAATCCCCTGGCGGTAATAGAAGAGCAGCGTCAGTGGGCAGGCTTTCCTATGCTATCTGCCAATATTTATGACAAGCGCACCGGTAAGCGCAAATATCAGGCCTATCAGATGTTTGAGCGTTTGGGGCTGCGTATTGCCGTGCTGGGCCTGACCACTGAGGATACCGCCAAAATAGGCAATCCGGCCTTTATTGGTGAACTGGAGTTTCGCGATCCCAAGGCCGAAGCCGCGAAACTGGTGGCCGAGATTCAAACTAAGGAGCAACCTGATTTAATCATTGCAGTGACCCATATGGGCCACTACGACGATGCCAACAGTGGCGTTAATGCGCCTGGTGATGTGGCTTTAGCCAGGGCATTACCCAAAGGAAGCCTGGCCATGGTCATCGGTGGTCATTCGCAGGAGCCGCTGTGTATGGAAAAACCCAACCACAATCGTACGGATTACCAACCAGGACAGGCCTGCCAGCCAGACAAGCAAAATGGTACCTGGATTATGCAGGCCCATGAATGGGGTAAATACGTAGGCCGGGCCGACTTTACTTACCAGCAGGGCAAACTCAGTTTACGTCGTTATCAGTTATTACCGGTTAATTTGCAGGGCATGCCTGAACCGGCTATCAGTGAAAATACCCAGATGCTGCAATTACTTCGCCCTTATCAGGAAAAAGGTCAGGCTAAATTATCGGTGAAAATCGGCGAAACCCATGGGGGGTTCGAAGGTAACAGAGATAAAGTGAGGTTTGTGCAGACCAACCTTGGCCAGTTAATTGGTGCAGCGCAAATGCACAAGGTGGGGGCCGATTTGGCAATCATCAGTGGTGGCGGCATCCGTGATTCCATTGCCAGTGGAGACATCAGTTATAAACAAGTGTTAAAGGTACAGCCCTTCGGCAATACCCTTGCGTATGTGGATATGAAGGGCGAAACTTTGAGAGCATATCTGCTGAATGTGGCTGCCAAATCCCCGGATTCAGGTGCCTATGCACAGCTTTATAATGTGAAGGTCAGTGGCAAAGATGGGGTGATAGAGATTGCCGGTATGCCCTTGCAGTTAGAGCGACTTTATCGTCTTGCCCTGAACAGCTTTAATGCTTCGGGTGGTGATGGTTACCCCGTATTGCTTAAGTATCCTGGTTATGTGGATACCGGCTTTGTGGATGCCGAGGTTTTACGTGAGTTTATTACCCTTAACAGTCCGCTGGATGCGCAAACCTTCGCCCCTTAGGCCTGATTGCTGGATGAAAAGGTTAATTTGCTGTTGCACTTGTATTAAAGCGATGGCCATAATCTGCCATTACAACCCGACTTGCATCGGGACATACTAACTACAAATTTAGCAACAGGGAGCAACCACATGGCATTGACTATTAACTTTGATCTTCAGGAACAGGACCTGGATTATTATCGCCAGATGATGCAAAAAACGCAGGATGCGGTGCGTGATCTGGACCGCACCGAGGTACTGACCGCGGCTCGCAAGCTGGCTACCGAAGTGCGTGATGAAGTTCCAGAGTTTGTTGCCAGCCGTCTGCTGCAGCTCGAACAGCTGGTCAATATGGTAGAAGACAGTGACTGGGATCTGACCGAAGAAGAGAAGCTGGATGTGCTAAGTGCACTGGCTTATTTTGCCAAGGCCGAGGACTTAATTGATGACAGATTGCCTGTACTGGGCTTTTTGGATGACGCCATTATGATTGAGTTGGTGGCCCGTGAGCTGGCTGACGACCTGAAGGCCTACGAAGAGTTTTGCGTATATCGTCACAATGAAATTGAGCGTCGTGGTGAGCAGGCTCACACGACTAAAGCCGACTGGCTGGAAGCCAAACGTAAGGAGCTGCATGCATGGATGCGCCGTCGTCGCTCCGAAAAACGCAGTGGCAGTGGCTCGGCGGGATTCCGCTCGTTCTTCTCGTTCCGCGGCTAATTGTCGTAGGGCATAAATTAAAAAGCCGCCTGGTTGGCGGCTTGTTTCAAGTGCTAACTGATCTTAGCGTTTGTCAGTACCGGTAGCACCGGTAATACTGGAATGAATCGTATGCATGGTATTGCGGGCTTCTTCCCGCTCTGCATCAATCTGTGCCTGTGTTTTGCACTTTTTCATCTTTAACATGCTGCCAGTAGTGCGTTCAGCTCGGCAAATCATATCGTCGCGTTCGGCACTCTGATTATTCGCGGCAACCTGGCCATCTGACTTGTTTCCTGCACAGCCTCCTATGGCAAGTGCCACAGCAGCGACAATAAGTAGCTTTTTCATAGGTTTAGTTTCCCTGTTTATAGTGAATTATTGAAGTCCTTTGGCTTCAAGTATAACGCTACACCAAAGATGCAACGAACAACAAGTAAACAAATGTAACCAAGATGTTACCGGGTGGCCTGGCGCGTTATGCAACCTGCTTTTTAAACAGCTCGCGAAATACCGGGTATATATCCTCCACCGAGCGAATATGTTTCATGGCAAAGTTATCGTGCAAGGTGGCCAGGGCTTCATACTCCCGCCACAAACTTTGATGCTGTCGCTGGGTGATTTCGATGTAGGCATAGTAGCGAACCAAGGGCAACAGGCGCTCGTCCAGTAAGCTTGCACATTGTGGCGAATCGTCTGCCCAGTTGTCTCCATCTGAGGCTTGTGCGGCATAGATATTCCATTCTCCCCTTGGATAGCGGGCCTGAACGATTTCGTCCATTAACTTAAGGGCGCTGGATACAATAGTGCCACCGGTTTCCTGTGAATAGAAAAATTCCTGTTCGTCTACTTCCTTAGCCTGGGTATGGTGGCGAATATAGACCACGTCGACATTTTTGTAAGTGCGGGTTAAGAACAGGTAGAGCAGAATATAGAATCGCTTAGCCATGTCCTTGGTGGCCTGGTCCATAGAGCCGGACACATCCATCAGGCAAAACATCACGGCTTTACTGGTGGGCAAGGGGCGTTTTTCAAAGTTGCGAAAACGCAGATCAATGGTATCCAGAAACGGCACTCTGGCAATGCGCGACTTAAGCTCTGCAATCTGCTTTTCCAGCTCGATAATGTCCAGCTCATGGTCGTGTTTGTCGTTCTTTAGGGCCTGAAGCTCAGCTTCCAGCTCACGCAGTGCCTTGCGTTTACCACCGGTCAGGGCGATTCGCCGGGCCATGGAGCCGCGCAGTGAACGGACAATATCCAGATTACTGGGCACCCCGTCGGTTTTAAACCCTGCCCGGTAGGTTTTGTATTCCACCAATTTGTCCAACTGGTTTTTTTTCAGATTGGGCAAGGCCAGGTCTTCGAACAGCAAATCCAGATATTCGTCTTTGGATATCTGAAAAACAAAATCATCCTGCCCTTCGCCACTGTCAGAGGCATTGCCTTTGCCCGCACCACCGCCTTGTCCGCCCAGTGGGCGTTGAATACGGTCACCCTGACTGAACTGATCATTACCAGGGTGAACCATATCCCTAACGCCACCTTTGCCGGTGTGGAATATGGGCTCTTTGATATCCCGGGTGGGGATATTAACACTTTCCCCGGTGTCTATATCGGTGACACTGCGTCTGGACACCGCATCTGACACCGCCTTCTTGATTTGTTGCTTGTAACGGCGGATAAAGCGCTGCCGGTTGACAGTGCTTTTACCCTTACTGTTTGCTCTGCGGTCAATAAAATGCGCCATACCACTACCTCGCGCTTTAGGATGACTTACGCACGCGTAGATACCATTCACACAGCAGCCTTACCTGTTTCTTGGTGTAGCCTTTTTCCGTCATGCGCTTAACAAAGTCGTCATGTTTTTTCTGATCTTCGGCGCTGCTTTTGGCGTTGAAGGAAATCACCGGCAGCAGATCTTCGGTATTAGAGAACATTTTTTTCTCTATAACGGTGCGCAGTTTTTCATAACTGGTCCAGGCCGGGTTTTTCCCTTTGTTGTTGGCTCGGGCACGCAACACAAAGTTAACGATTTCATTTCTGAAGTCTTTGGGATTACTGATACCCGCAGGTTTTTCGATTTTTTCCAGTTCGGCATTTAATGCTTCACGGTCAAATAACTGACCGGTCTCTGGATCCCGGTATTCCTGATCCTGGATCCAGAAATCCGCATAAGTCACATAACGGTCGAACAGGTTCTGGCCATATTCTGAATAAGATTCCAGATAAGCGGTCTGAATCTCTTTGCCGATAAACTCCACATATTTGGGTACCAGGTAGCCCTTTAAAAACTCTTTGTAGCGCTCGGTGGTGTCCTGGGGAAATTGCTCCCGCTCGACCTGGCGTTCCAATACATAAAACAGATGAACCGGGTTGGCTGCCACTTCCTGAGCGTCGAAGTTAAACACCTTGGACAGGATTTTAAAGGCAAAACGGGTAGACAGACCTTCCATGCCTTCGTCCACGCCCGCATAGTCACGATATTCCTGATATGACTTGGCTTTAGGGTCGGTGTCTTTCAGGCTTTCGCCGTCATATACCCGCATTTTGGAGTAAATACTGGAATTCTCAGGTTCTTTGAGCCGTGACAGCACACTGAACTGAGACAGAATTTCCAGCGTACCAGGTGCACAAGGGGCACCGGTTAATTCGCTGCTTTCTATCAGTTTGCGATATATGCGCTGCTCTTCGCTGACCCGCAGGCAATAGGGCACTTTGACAATATACACCCGGTCGAGAAAGGCCTCGTTATTGCGGTTATTACGAAAACTCATCCACTCTGATTCATTGGAGTGCGCCAGAATAATGCCGTCGAAGGGCAGGGCAGAGAAGCCTTCGGTGGGATTGTAGTTGCCTTCCTGCGTGGCCGTAAGCAAAGGATGCAGCACTTTGATCGGGGCCTTGAACATTTCCACAAATTCCATCAGGCCCTGATTGGCCTTGCACAGTGCCCCCGAATAACTGTAAGCGTCCGGGTCATTCTGGGCAAAGGTCTCCAGTTTACGGATATCCACTTTACCCACCAGAGACGAGATGTCCTGATTGTTGTCATCACCGGGCTCGGTTTTGGCCACGGCGATTTGATCCAATACCGAGGGGTGCATTTTCACCACCCGGAACTTGGAAATATCGCCATTGAATTCATGCAGGCGTTTTCTGGCCCAGGGCGACATAATGGTTTTCAGGTAGCGCTTAGGAATGCCGTATTCTTTTTCCAGGATCTCGCCGTCTTCTGAGACATTAAACAATGACAGGGGATGGTCATTCACCGGTGAACCTTTCAGGCAATACACTGGTACTTTTTGCATCAGTTCTTTGAGTTTCTCGGCCAGCGATGACTTACCGCCGCCCACCGGACCAAGCAAATAGAGTATTTGTTTTTTCTCTTCCAGGCCCTGAGCCGAATGTTTCAGGTAGGAGACAATCTGCTCGATGGATTCTTCCATGCCGAAAAAGTCAGAGAAAGACGGGTACCTGGCAATGGTGCGGTTGGAAAAGATACGGCTAAGTGCCGGTTCCTGGGAGGTATCCACCATTTCCGGCTCGCCAATGGCCAATAACAGACGTTCAGCGGCATTCGCATAGGCTGTTTTGTCCTGCTTACACAGGTCAAGAAATTCGCTGATACTGTATTCTTCTTCTTTGTGAGCTTCATATCGTTGTTGGTAGTGCTCGAAAATACCCATAGCCACCTCCGGGATAATCAACTGAAATCACGCGATTGAGAAAAGAGCAGGTACTTGATGACCCTACCTAAAGGTTAGACCCTATTTTCTGCCTCTGTGTTGCAATTTGCAGATTTCATTGCAAAAAATTGTATTGAGGTCCTGACAGGCGGCACGTCAATGCCGACTCGCTAAAGGGACGGCTTACTGCGATGGAAACAATTTTTAACCAAAAGACACTGGACCTGACTGACACGGGCATGGGCTTCTTGTTCTACTGTGGGTAAACTGCGTTTTTTCACCTGCCGCGAGAAGCCTAAACACATGAAAAAATTCTCTTACCCTATCGTTAAAATCGCCGTGGCAGCGGCATTACTTGGCCCCCTGGCGGCTTGCCAGCAAACACCGCCAGAGTCAGTCAGTGCTGCGCAAGCACAAGTTCAATCCGCCAATGCGTTGTTGGCTGAGTGGTCCGGTCCTTATGGTGGTGTGCCGGCATTTGACAAAATGCAGCTATCTCAGGTAAAGCCCGCACTGGAAACGGCCATGGCGGCGCAGTTAACAGAGCTTGACAAGATTGCCAACAATCCGGCCCCGCCCAGCTTTGAAAATACCATTGTTGCTTATGAGCGCACCGGTAAAGAACTGGACAGAGTATTTACCTATTACGGAATCCTCAGTTCCAACCTGTCCAGCCCAGAGTTTCGCGCCATCCAAAAAGACATGGCACCCAAACTGTCAGCCTTTAATTCCCGTATCGTGCAAAACGACAAGCTATTTGCCCGGATTAAAGCGGTGTATGAAAGTGATGATTTAAGCACATTACGTCCCGATCAGCAGCGCCTGGCGTACCTGATCTATGACAGCTTCGCCAGTAATGGCGCAACCCTGGATGATGAGGCAAAGGCGCGTTACGCGGCCATTAATCTGGAATTGTCCAAGCTGCATACCCAGTTTGCCAATAACGTCCTGGCGGACGAGGAAAATTACGTATTATTCCTGGATAAGGCCCAACTGAGTGGCTTACCTGAATCACTGGTTAACGCGGCTGCGCAGGCAGCCAAAGACAGAGGCCAGCCGGGTAAATACGCCATCACTAATACCCGCTCATCCATGGATCCATTTCTGACCTTCTCTGATCAACGTGACTTGCGCGAGAAGGTGTGGCGTACCTATTACAACCGAGGTGATAACGGCGACAGTTATGACAATAACGCCATTATTGCCGACATTCTTAAATTGCGGCATGAACGGGTGCAATTGCTGGGGTATGACAATTATGCCCAGTGGCGATTGTCTAACCGCATGGCCAAAACGCCGGAAAATGCCATGCAATTGATGCAAGCGGTTTGGCCGGCAGCCATTGCCCGGGTGAAAGAAGAAGTCAAGGATATGCAGGCGGTGGCCGATGCTGAAGGGGCTAACATCAAGATTCAGCCATGGGATTATCGTTATTACGCGGAAAAAGTGCGTAAAGCTAAATATGATCTGGACTCAGATGAAGTGAAGCAGTATCTGCAACTGGATAAGTTGCGCCAGGCCATGTTCTATGTGGCAGGACGTTTGTTTAACTTCGACTTTACGCCCGTTCCGCAAGGTAGTGTGCCGGTATTCCATCCTGATGTGCAAGTGTTTGAAGTGAAGGACAAAACCAGTGGTGAACTGGTAGGATTGTGGTATCTGGATCCTTTTGCCCGCCAGGGCAAACGCAGTGGTGCCTGGGCTAACAGCTATCGCAGCCACACCAGTTTTGATGGTGCGAAAACCGTGCTGTCTTCCAACAATTCCAATTTTGTTAAAGGCGCACCGGGCGAAGCCGTGCTGATTTCCTGGGACGATGCCACTACGTTCTTCCACGAATTCGGCCATGCGCTGCATGCCTTGTCGTCCAAGGTTGCCTATCCTACCTTGAACAGCGGGGTAAGGGACTACACCGAGTTTCAGTCACAATTGTTAGAGCGCTGGCTGCTGACGGACGAGGTCATTAATAACTATCTGGTCCACCATCGCACCGGCCAGCCTATTCCTGCCGAATTGGTGAGCAAAATTAAAAAAGCCGCCACCTTTAACGAAGGGTTTAAAACCACAGAGTATCTGGCTTCAGCCTTAGTGGATCTGAAACTGCATATGACAGACCCTACCAATATTGATGCCGACGCTTTTGAGCGGGATACCCTGAATGCGCTGGGCATGCCCAAAGAGCTGGTGATGCGGCATCGAACGCCGCAATTTGGCCATGTGTTTTCCGGCGAAGGCTATTCTGCCGGTTACTATGGCTATATGTGGGCAGAAGTGCTGACCTCGGATGCCGCGCAGGCATTTGCCGAAGCACCGGGCGGTTTTTACGACCAAGAGATGGCTGATAAACTGGTTAAGCACCTGTTCTCAATCAGAAATGCTCAGGATCCGGCGGAAGCGTACCGGGATTTTCGTGGCCGGGATGCCAAGGTGGAAGCGCTAATGCAAGACCGTGGCTTTCCATTAGGTAAAAGCGTAAAAATGTAACATGGATGGATAGCAATAAGGCCGCAACAGCGGCCTTATGTTTAACTGGCGTAGCCTATTTTGAATTTCAAGCGTTAATCGGCTAAACCGGCTTTGGGGTTGGGGCCCCACTGGTTTTCTTCTGGCTGGCTGTCCTGAATCAGGAACAACAGCAACACCAGGAATCCCAACAGCGGAATAAGCATTAACAATGCCCACCAACCGCTTTTACCGGTGTCATGCAGGCGGCGCACCATAATTGCCAGGCTGGGGATCATAATAACCAGCGAGTAGATAAGACCAGGTATGCCGCCGAGCAGGCTCAGAACCAAAGAGACAACAAAGTTGATAAGAAATACCATCCAGTATTCTTCACGTCTTGAGCGGGTTGAAAAGGTGAAGTAGTCACTGAAGAACTTTTTATACCACTGCATATATTAAACCACTGCATATGATTTCCGTATTTAAGGTGTTGATTTTATAACAAATTTGGCTGAAAGGAACAATTCCAGGGTGGGTATATCAATTAATAAGTTTGGATTGGCTGGCAGACTTGACCCGGCCATACAGCTGGATGCCAGCCAACTGCAGGTGCACAACAAGCTAACCGAGTTAGCCAGGGATATTGTCACCCATCAACGGGCAACAGCCCAAGGCCTGTATATCTGGGGTAAGGTGGGGCGCGGTAAAACCATGCTGATGGATGCCTTTGCACGCCAGTTGCCAACGGAGCTGGTTCGGCGTCAGCATTTTCATGAATTTATGCAGGACCTGCATCAGCAACTGATCCCATTGACCGGTAAAAGCGATCCGCTGCTACATGTCGCCAGACAGTTGGCCAAACAATGCAAAGTCATTTGCTTTGATGAGTTTTTCGTCTCGGATATTGGGGATGCCATGCTGCTGGGCACCTTATTTGGCCATCTGTTCAGAGCCGGGCTGATGCTGGTGGCAACCAGTAATTGTGCACCAGCGCAACTGTATCGCAACGGCCTGCAACGACAGCGTTTTCTGCCAGCCATTGCCGATATTGAACACTATTGTGAGGTAATAGAGCTCAGCGGTGACACAGACTATCGGCTGCGTAGTCTAACTCAGGCGCCTTGCTATTTTGTTGCGCAAGGGCCAAAGCCAATGGCAGCATTAAACCGGCAGTTGCTGCAAAAGTATCTGGGCGATTTTGTGCCTTGTACGGTGGAAGTTAATGGCCGGGTGCTGAATTGTGTGGGGCGGCAGCAACAGTGTATCGCCTTTCACTTTGCTGCGTTATGTGAAGGCCCGCGCAGTCATCTGGACTATATTGCCCTGGCACAACAGTTCAGCACCGTGCTGGTGTTGAATGTGCCCGAGCTGTCGGCAGCGCCGCAGGAACAGATTAAAGCCAGGGGCACAGAGGACAGCGTCGCCGGCTCAGGCCCGACCGGTGAACGGCAGGTCACGCTTGGGCAGATGGACGATGCGACGCGGCGCTTTATTGCGCTGATAGACCAGTGCTACAGCAGCGGTACCCGGGTCGTGATCTCGGCCAGTGTCGCGCTGGATAGCCTGTATACCAATGGCACCTTATTATTTGAATTTGAGCGGTTGAAAAGCCGACTGGCCGAGATGGGGTCTTTACAGTATCAGCAGGGTAAGTGGCAGAGAATATGATCCAATCAGCTTGCTTTACGTACACAGCGTTTAGAAAAAATCCAAGGTATTATTCATGTTAACGTTGCATCATCTGAACAACAGCCGCTCCCAGCGCATTTTATGGTTACTGGAGGAGCTGGCGTTACCCTACCAGATCAAAACCTACCAGCGCGACAGCAAAACTATGCTGGCCCCGGCGGCATTAAAAGCGGTTCACCCTTTGGGCAAATCCCCGGTGATCACGGATGGTGAGCTGGTACTGGCTGAATCCGGTGCCATTATTCAGTATTTGTGTGAACAATACGGCCCGGAGTGGATACCGCCTGGCGACACGGACGAGTATCGTCATTATCACTACTGGCTGCACTTTGCCGAAGGCAGCCTGATGCCGCCGATGCTGCTGAAACTGGTACTGGATAAGATTAAAGCTAATGCGCCCTGGCTGATCAAACCTATTGCCTCAGGCATCGTTGCTAAGGTTAATCGTGCCTTTGTCGGGCCGAATCTGACCAATAATCTGGCCTTTGTGGAAGGGCAACTGGCTGGTAAGGACTGGTTGCTGGGTGACAAGCCAAGTGGCGCCGACGTGCAGATGAGCTTTCCATTGGAAGCCTCACTGGCCCGTGGCCTGGTAACGGACAAACATCCTAATATCCGCGCTTATGTTAAACGCATCCATGCCCGTCCGGCTTATCAGCGTGCACTGGAAAAGAGTGGGGAATATCAATACGCCTGAGGCTTGATGTTTACCACGAACGACACGAAAAGATTTCTCGCTGTGACGCTAAGTTCCCAGTAATGCTTTCCAATACTCTGTGTTCTTCGTGCCTCTGTGGTTATTTACGATTTTTTTGGAAAGAATTTTTCACCACAGAGGCACAGAGGGCACGGAGAAGAGCTTGGGCTATTTGGATGTCTCTTTGGTGAGAGGTTTTGTGTTTTTTCGTGTGGTTCGTGGTCAAAGTGCATTTAAAAGCTATATCACCATGAAAAACACGAACGACACGAAAAGGTTCTCGCTGTGACGCTAAGTTCCCAGTAGTGCTTTCCAATACTCTGTGTTCTTTGTGCCTCTGTGGTTATTTTTGATTTTTTGGAAAGAATTTTTCACCACAAAGTCACAGAGAAGAGCCTGGGCTATTTGGATGTCTCTGCGGCGAAGAAGTATCGCAAACTGAAAAACCATGTGTATCGATACAGGTGTAATAGATAGTGTTAGAATCAGCCTGTTTTGACGAAGTTTATCGAGAATGTGCGCTCACTTTTCCCAAGCGCCAGACACCCAACCCTTTGTAAAGCTTGAAGAAGGTGAAAATGTTGCGTGTTTACTGAGACCTCGCTTACACTGCATTCTTACTTTCCCCGCAAATGTACCAAGCATGAAGTTGCGAAATATTGAGTTAACTACTTGAAAATAAGGGATTACTGTGAAGATGGCAGGGCAATGTTACCGATGCAGATGCGAACATTATTGCGACTTCAATATAATAAGCTGTTAGGTGTCACGGAATGATTCGGACAATGCGTACTTACATGCTGGGTGGTTTTATCCTTGGAATATTGATGCTTTTGTTGGGCGCAGCGAGTTCATGGGGATATTACTCCACAAATGAAAATACGGTAATTGCTACAGTTGTTCTTAACTTGCCAGTTTTCGCTGCGGTCAAGTTTTCGGAATTCACTGGCGGCTTAATCCCTGATTTTGTTACATTGCCATTTGTATATTTAGTACATTTTGTGTGGTGGATATTTGTATATTCTCTTTTTAGAAAGTGGGCTAAACGTTTTGCGTAAAGTAACACCTAACAAGTTAAACCATCGGAAAACCACTCACTGCGCTCGCGTTTTCCGCTGTTTAAAGCGTTAGGCAACATCGGAAGCATAGGTGAAAAATGGAACAACTGACGTGGGGATTTATTGGAACAATAGTTGGTGCATTAGTTGGAGCATCTGCCAGTATTGTGACTACAGTTTTAAATACTAAAAATACCCATTCATTGCAGAAAAAACTAGATTTAGCCAAAAAAGAGGAGCGTCACAAAGAGTTTCAGTGTAACAATTTAATGCTGCTTCAAGATGAACTGTCCTCAAATATGAGGCTTTTTTTTCGAGTTCATCTTTCGGATATTGCTTATTACAGACAAAACCCTGCTCCAAATAAAAGGCCGCTAATTCCCGAAGACTTAGACGTAAGTATCAGAGAATCTAACCAAAAGCTTTCAATTCTTACTGAACGAGTTGAAGATGATACATTGAGAGCGGATATTGATAATTGTCGCAATCTTTTAACTAAAGTTAGCTTGGCTACTTCTGAAAGTGAAAGTAGCTACGCTATAAGCGAGGCAACTCAAATCTTGTCTAAGCTTATGGAGAATTTAGGTGTGCATATTCGCAATCTGTATAAGGTGTAAATGTTGCCTAACAAACAACTCATGTGGGACAGAAAAAGCTTGGCTCAGTTCCGCTTCGCTACACATTTTAGCCAAGCTTTTTCAGCCCCATAGTTGGGCGTTAGCCGTACATGAAGGCACCGAAAATGAATATAAAAATTATTGAAAACCCGCCAGTCAGAGAGCTTAATAAAGTACAAGAACAGCTTTCTTTTGAGCAAGGTTTGGGCATCGTAGATATTTGGTGCTCTTTGAATCCAAGCTATCTGTTAGCGGTTGAGTCTGGAGAAAATGCAGGGATCTTATCGCTTTCTGTAGGCGATGAGATGGCGGAGGTTTACAAACTTTATGTGCCCAAAGCGCACCGTCGCAAGGGAGTCGGGAGAGCCTTGTTCAATCATGCTGTTTCATTGTTACGGGAGCAAGGAATTAAAGAGATTGGAATTGAGGCAGTCGGAGACTCGGGTTTATTTTGGAATGAAATTATCTCCGACTACCGGTATCAAATGTTTCCCGAGCAAAACAAGTGCATTGTCACAATTTAGGTAGGCTAACAATGCCATGCACGCGACAAGCGCGTGATGGTGGGAAACCTCGCTACCGCTCGCCGTTTAGCGGGGCGTTGGTTCTGAGGATGGATAATTGATACTTTACAAATACTACGGATTTTCTGCTGGGCTATCAGCATTGAAGAGTTCTCAACTTGGATTTCGAGAACCAATATCTTTTAATGATCCTTTTGAGCTTTCATTCTTAGACAATGCGCAGGGGCCAGGCGTTAAGCTCACTGATTTGGAAAACAAATTAAACGAATTAAAAAAATCGGTAGCAATTCTATCGTTAACAAGAAGCCCATGTAATCCTTTAATGTGGGCTCATTATGGAGAAAATCATACTGGTTTTGTAATTGGCTATGATGTAAATACTCCTTTCCTAACAAGTGATGAATACAATCTGATACCTGTGGAACGTGGAGATGTCGTATATACAAACACCAAGACTATTCACAATCTCACCCCTCGATCAAGAGATCTACTTCATAAGGTGTATCTTGCATCCCAGGGACTAGGTCATGATGATTTAAATAAGTCTGAATTTGAAAATTTAGCTAGGAAAATATTTCTAACCAAACATGCGAGTTGGGTCTATGAAGAAGAAGTAAGGGTGGTTAAATCCTTCCTTTCTATGTTTGAAACAACAGATGACTATTATTCAGATCCTATGAGGTGCTGGAGTACCATCAGCAAGAGAGTTGCCCCATCGATGGGATTAGAGCAAGTACCTGGTTTGAAAATCTATAACCATAAAGTTGATATTAAAGAGGTGTATTTAGGAGTTAGAAATCCTCTGGTACAACGTAAAAGTGAAGTATCCACCGATATTGACGCTACAATTTCGAATAAGGCGGAAACAGAAAAGTGGAAGATATATTCTTTAAGAATGGCAAATGGATCTTGGAACTTAGAAAGTGATAATCAAATAGCCTGTATTTTTGACCTGAAGAAAAAGACGACTGGACTACTGAATAATTTCTCTATGTCAGGCAAAGAAGCTTTGTTCTTGAAAGATAAATTGGCAAGGGTTGAAATTGATTGTCAGGATAATGTTGAAATAACAAACTGGAACAACGAACTATTTTTTCAAAAGAATAGCGAGTTTGAATAAACATAACAAAAAAAGGCAGTCGGATGCTTCGCACCGCTGCTTTTGGCGTTGGTATGACTCCCTTTGTCAACACTGAGCGAGTCTATCCCTGGCACTCTTTCAGCCCATAATCAGTTTCTTTTTTTACCCAATTAAATTGAGCTAACGCACTGGATGAGGCAGTAATGTCGTCGGTTGTCATGCTGGTATCCGTAGGTTACTTATTCGATGAATAAGCAGAGCTGACCTTACTCGTTCCGCCGTAGCACCTTCTCATCAGTCTATGTTCGTGGATCAATAACTGTCAGATTACTGCCATCATAACGCCGTCGTAGGTTGTGCCACATTCCGCGGCCTGATCCGAATGCGTTGGATCAAAGGGGTCATGATCAAAGGGGTCAGATCAAAGGGGTCAGGTTCATTGATACTGGCAATAGTTCAAAGCGGCTTTGCCCCAAGCGGCCCGAGCCGCTTTGGTCCCGCTAAAAAATTCCCGGTCGGTGCAGGGTGCTGCTAAAAGGTGGGCAATTTGCTGGGAGCCAATTGAGTGGAAAGCTTGTCTTGGATGGCTTCGCTCAGATTCAGAAGTTTATTGTTCCGAGCCTGATACCAAAAAGCCAACCCCGGTTTTCTCAAGTCATTCTTTTTCTACCACAAAGGGCACGAAGAACACGAAGAGTGGACAATCTCTATTGTCCTTCGTGCACTTCGCGCCCTTCGTGGTGAAGAATATTTTGAGAAAAAGTCTGGTATGGAACCAGATTAAACAGCTTTAGCTGGCACGCAGGGCAACAGGCAGGACACTTGTTGTAAATGGGGCTGGCCCGCCATATAAGACATTGAGGTCATGATATTCAAACCTTGCCACGACAGTCTCCACCATGGATACTAAAACTCTGTTTGGCTAAATCAATGCCATATATAGTTGACATCAGACATGGACAGTTCTCCTCAATAGTTGCCAGTTAAGCGTGGCAGAACCCCAGGAAGGGGGAGTCCATATCATTCGTTATAGCAAGCAAGGAATTCGTGCGTGGGCAAGAAGCTTATTTATTCATTTCTGTTTTTATTGCTGTTTTGCGTTTTGGCTGGCGGGGCCATTTATTTCTATGGCACCAATATTTATTGGAAGCCTCTGAATGCCATTGACTCACCAAATAGCCAGTTTTATGCAGCTAGCTATAGCTACGGGTCTGACGGAAATCGGCATGCACCATACGGCACATACATATTTCTGAATGAAAGTATTGGTGCTATGAATCCAATAAACGGTTATGTTGTATTTGCAGGTTACTGTGAAAATGAGCCTACCTTATCTTGGAAAAATGACACACAGTTAAATATTGGGTGCAAATTACAAAGTAACCATATTCGTACACTTGTAAGTCAAGCGTACGGTATATCAGTTGTTTTTGAGAAAAAATAAACGGCTGTAACAAAGCGGTCAAACATCGTTCTGCTTCGCTCCACTGGACAGAACTTAAGTCGTTTACAGTGGCGTTATACAAAGTTGGTATTTGAGGTTAGGATGAATTTTTTTTCTACTCTATTAATTGCTGTGTTTTCCGTAAATTCGTTTGCTTCAGAAGATTTAAACGGATTGTGGATATGGGACAACAACAGCGATAAGCACACCTTTTCAATTACTCTCGAACAAACTGAAGACGGATATCGAGCTTCATATTGTGCAATCGGTTTGAGCGGGCGCCGTATTGATTGTGCAACGAAATACAAAACGTATTTCACCACGCAATTATTGGGCGAAGATATTACGTTTAAAACTCACTACAGCAACGCATCGGGCAAGGCCAAATTAAAAATTATGAATGGTAAATTAAAATGGGATATTACTGAACCGCCAAGAGGTGAGCATTACGCTCCTGGGCAAGCGGTTCTTGTAAAAGCTGGCAAATAACAAGTGACTGTGTCCCCAGGCCAATATGATAAAGGGGGCAATGTTGTTGAAGAATCGATAATGGGTCACTGAGCCAAAGCTTTGCCCCCAAGCGGCCCAAGCCGCTTTGGTCCCGCTAAAAATTCCCGGTCGGTGCAGGGCGCTGTTTAAAGGTGGGCAATTTGCTGGGAGCCAATTGAGTAAAAAGCTTGTCTCGGATGGCTTCGCTCAGATGCAGAAGTTTATTGTTGCGTGCCTGATACCAAAAGCCAACCCCGGTTTTCTCAAGTCATTCTTTTTCTACCACAAAGGGCACGAAGAACACGAAGAGTGGACAATCTCTATTGTCCTTCGTGCACTTCGCGCCCTTTGTGGTGATGACGGGAATAAGATTAAATAGAGTTAGCTGGCCCGCAGAGCAACAGGCAGGACGCTTGTTGTAAATGGGACTGGCATTATCATTGGACCGCAGCGCATATCTGGTGGCCTTATTAATTTGAGCTTTGCGATATTTAGGCTACTGTCTATTTAGCAGCATAGGAATGTACTGACACAAATAGCTATCATGGAGGGTAACAATGCCGCTGGAGATCCGCATTTGCTATAACGAACAGCTTGAGTTTACTGAGTGTCAAGACGAGCAGGTACGTCATCAGTTTCAGGCTGATAACCCGCATCTTAAAGGGCAAACCTTGACCCCAGGTACTGCTTACCTCAGGCGCCCGGATTATTCTTTACCTTATTTTGAACCTGTCCCCGCCGACCAGCAGCAAGTGGTTAATCAACTGCAATTGCTTAGCATGGAAGAAAAACGGCATATCGGCGAGTTAAACAATCTGCTGGGTTCAGAAGCTATGCTGGCCATGGCGGAATTTTATCAGGAGCAATTACAGCCGATATTGGCCAATGAAGCCACGGGGTTTAGCGGCGCAGCAGCCACTGCTATCGAAACCCGAAGCGGCAAGTTTGTGCAAGCCGCGACAAAATATCAAAATGCCTTACTGCGGGTTCGCGAAGCGGTAAAAAGCGGTTTACCCCGACATCAGGTGCATGCGTTGGAGCAATTGGCTAAGCAGCATTTTATTTATATGAACGAGAAATTCCGGGCAGAGCTGGAGCGCTATATGAAAGTGCAGCAAGCCAGCCCCAGAGGCACTATCTGGTCCAGCCCCCAGCGTGCGATCCATCTGGCCCATAGCGCTAGAACCGACAAGCCCATCCGCCTGGCGACTTCGGCACAGTTTAATAAGATTCGCCTGTTTGAACAATCAGCCAGAATTGCCGGGAAAACGCTAATTGGCCTGGACGCGTTTCAGCGAGGCAGGGCTGTCTATCAGGATTATCAGCGTGGCAATGACTGGCATAGAAGGTTGGCGACTGAGTTGACTGGGTTTGGTTTTGGGGCGTTTACCGGTATCGTGGTTGGTACTTATGTGACTAACCAATTGACGCTGCTTCTCGCCTTCACTCCTGTAGGTTGGATAGCTGTTTTATTGATAGGCATCAGTGCTGGATACCTGGCTTCCAAATTTTTTGATGCAAAAGCTAAGAGCCTGAGTGGTGCGATATATGATTGGAGATTACGTGAGACAGGAATATTCTAGCTATGGATAATTCGCTGTTTGCCAGTACAGAAATGATCTTATTGTTGATTGCATTTTCTTTTGCATTTGTTTCTTTTATCTCAGTACTCTTGTTTACCAATATCACACTAAAATATATTGAAAGTAAGATGGCTGAAGAGGGCAAGAAACCACCCGAATGGGATAAAGGTATCGGGGCCAGAATTATAATTTATGCTTCAGCCATTGTATGGAAAAGCCACGCTAAAACACCATTAGCCGATGGGGAAACCGTAAGAAAGTATGCTAGGCCAATAGATAGAAAAATTTCAATCGTAATGCATTTGTCCTTTGCATTGTTTTTCCTACTGACAATAGCCTCTGAGTTTGTTTGATCTGCCAACAGCCAACTCACCAGTACTTCCCAGCCAGCGACCCAAGGATTAATGGGAGCAATAGGAGCAACGGTGTCAGTGACATTGCTCTCTAAATGTTCACTTTCTGACTCAAGTCTAATCACTCTAAGAAGCCCAAATCGCTTTGATGTAGCTGAGGTTTCATAGTTGGTGTGGGGCGTTAGTTAGACACTAGCAGCTAACTAACCCAGGCTGGCTCTAACATCAGCCATGGTGATAAAAAGTTTGTTCTTTGTATCCTGGAAGGCCTGGAATCCATAGCGTTCAATTGTTGTATCATTTTGGCACACAGGCCAGAAGTGCAGAAACAACCAATAAGACAAGCAAGCCAATTTTCCTGATCCTTGCTACTAAAGCCTCCACCATGGATACTAAAACTCAGTTTGGCTAAATCAATGCCATATATAGTTGACATCAGACATGGATGGTTCTCCTCAATAGTTGCCAGTTAAGCGTGGCAGCGATCAAAGGGGTCAGGTTCATTGATACTGGCAATAGTTCAAAGCGGCTTTGCCCCAAGCGGCCCGAGCCGCTTTGGTCCCGCTTAAAAATTCCCGGTCGGTTCAGGGCGCTGCTAAAAGGTGGGCAATTTGCTGGGAGCCAATTGAGTGGAAGACGCGTCTGGAACGTCGTTTTCACGACCGCCTTTTAGTAGTGCCCTGGACTGACGTTGTTGGGAATCCTGCGGGCGCGCTTTCTTTGCGTCTCGTTTCTTTACCGCGAAGTAAAGAAATGGGACTGGCGCGCGAGGGAACGCGTGTCATATCCAACTGGGAAGTTAAGCAATCTCTGCCTTGCCACGACAGTCTCCACCATGGATACTAAAACTCCGTTTGGCTAAATCAATGCCATATATAGTTGACATCAGACATGGACAGTTCTCCTCAATAGTTGTCAGTTGAGCGTGGCAAAACGCTGGGAAGAGGGAAATCCATACCATTCGTTAGGCGGCATGCAAAGGTAATCGCAAATGCAAAAGAAGAAACCTGTAGTTCGATTACTGAGAATCATCATGCCTATTGTGGCGATAATCTGCATCGTGATGTTCCCACCTTGGGAGGGAATATGGGCATGGATAACACCATTACCAGATACGGTGCAGGAGCAGCTCGATGATGCTATTGATTCTGGGCTGGATGGCATGATCGTTTATGTCGACCAGGCCAATCAGCCACCCGCTCTTTATGCAGCGGGATGGAAAGATCGGGCGGCGCAGATACCAGCTGACCCGCAAGCCTTGTTTAAGATTGCCAGCATCAGCAAGTTGTATATCGCTACGGCCGTTGCCAAGTTGGTCAATAAACAAAATTTGTTTCTGGATGACACGCTGGCAGATTACCTACCTGAACTTGTGGGCAGAATTGAATATGCCGATCAGATCACCCTGAAGATGATGGTGCAGCATCGCAGCGGTATTCCCAATTACGTCGACGAAGAGGAATTCGATTGGGGGAACCCGTTGATGGAGATCAGCGAGAATCTGGCGCTGGTTCTGGATGAGCCGGCAGATTTTGAACCTGACACCGACTATCGTTACTCCAATACCAATTATTTGTTGATTGGCAGTATTCTGGACAAGGTGTTGGGATACAGCCACCAACAGTACATCAAAAGTGAGATCATTGCCCCTCTGGGGCTAACCAATACTTATGGGCTGCTTAGCGATGTAAATCTCGAAGATGTAGCCAGTGGTTACTACACTAAATACGATGGTGATCTGAAGACGCTGGATTATGTTGTTCCCGGTGGTTCAATGGTTGCCACCGCACAGGATGTCGGCGTGTTCTTGCGTGCTTTGAATGATGGGGCATTGCTAAATGATGATGAACAGGCTATCTACTCCGCAATTTACAAGTATGAACATAAAGGCTGGGTGCTGGGATACCATAGCATCGCGCGCTATTACAAAGATATCGATGCAGTGGTTATTCAGTTTGTGAATACAACCGGTGGAGATATGGAATTGTTATCGAATGTTGTTTACGGCCGTATTGTTCGAATCTTGCGCAGGGAACAGTGAGAAACGAAGGCCCCGAATTGTTCAGAGATTTAGAGACTCCTCGTAGCGCCGCCTAACCAATCAAGCTGGCAAAGAGGGCGCCTTGCTTCGTCATTTTCGCGTCAACGTTATGCGCTATCGGCACTATCTTCTATGCGGCATCCCTCTAAGGGGTCAACAGCCAACTCACCAATACTCCCAGGCCAGCCGCCCCAGGCGCTCAATAGCCAGTTCAACCTCCTCGGTCCAGGGCACGCCATAGCTAAGTCTGATGCAGTGCCGGTATTTATCGGTGGGTGAGAATAACGTGCCGGGCATAATACTGATGCCTTGCTCCAGGGCATGCTGAAAGAGCTGGGCACCATCTGCCTTGCGGGCAAGCTCCAGCCACAGCACCGCGCCGCCATGGGGGCTGCTGACCCGGGTTTGGTTGGGAAAAGCGGATTCCACTTTGGCTTTCATGCGCTGCATATTGATTTTTAGAACGTCACGAAGATGCCGGATATAGCGCTCATACTCGCCCGATGCCATATATTCAGACAAGGTCCATTGGTTAAGCAGTGATGATGTGCAGGAAAGCGCGCGTTTTAATCTTGCTGCCTGCGCGGCAAAACGGGGGCTCAGCAGCCAGCCGATACGATGGCTGGGGGCCGCGGTTTTGGAAAAAGACGAGCAGGTGATCACCAGCCCTTTTTTAGCGTAAATCTGGGCCGGCAGGCCACGGCGTTCACCAAAGTACAGATCGCCGTAAACATCATCTTCAATCAGGCCAATATCTCTGGATTCCAGCAATGCCACAATGGCTTGCTTGTTGGTTTCAGTCAGCATAGCACCGAGGGGATTGGTGATGCTGGTGGAGAAAATACAGGCCTTGATGGGCTGAGTGTTTATGGCACGTTTAACATCGTCAACGCATAAACCGTCATCGGGACAGATGGGAATTTCGTATACCAGCATGCCGAGGCTTTCAATCAGTTCCAGAATGCCGAAATAGCAGGGGGATTCCACCGCTATCACATCACCGGGTTTGGCCAACAGCAGCAGGGCTATGGTCAGGGCCTCCTGGGCTCCATTGGTGATCACCAGTTGTTCCGGGTCGGCCTGCACGCCTAAATCCAGATAACGAAACGCCAACTGGCGGCGCAGCGGCAGAAAACCGTTAAGTGGGCCATAGCCAAGCGCCTGTTCATTGGCCAGTGAAATAACCCTGCGCATATTGCGCGCCAGGGCTTTATGCGGGGGCAGGGCAGAAACGGGATTACAAATAGCCAGGGGCAGGGCGTTGTGCTGGTGCACATTGGCATGTACCTGCTCAATCATTTCCTGACGGCCAACAGGCACCGCCCGAGTCGACTGTCTGGGTTTGCGGGGGGTATTCATTCTGGCCTGACTGGCACGCAGGAAGTAGCCGGATTTAGGTCTGGCTTCCACCAAACCCAATCGTTCTAACTCAAGGTAACCCTGTTTAACCGTGGGCACACTGATATCCAGCCGCTCGGCTAATTGCCGCAGCGATGGAATGCGATCGCCTGGGCGCAAGGTGCCTTTTTGCTGCATATCGCTAATCAGGTCAACCACCTGATGATAGAGAAAACGCTCCGATGGCTGGCCGGCAGAAAATTCCATCTGTATAGGTCGCTTTTTTAAAAAACTGTATATGTTAAGTATACAGATAGGGTCTATCATTGCTAGCTGAATCACCGGGAAGATGGCCAACATGAAAAACCTATTGCTGTATATCGTCACTGTCCTGATTTGGGGCTCAACCTGGCTGGCCATCGAATTTCAACTTGGCGTGGTTGAACCCGAAGTGTCCTTGGTTTATCGCTTTGCCATGGCTGCGCTGCTGATGTGGGGTTATTGCCTGTATCGGAAATTACCGATGCGCTTTAACCTGGTGCAACATGGTTTTTTTATTCTGTTGGCCCTGTGTAATTTTGGCTTTAATTATCTGGTGCTTTACTGGGCGCAGGCCTACCTGACCTCAGCATTGGCGTCTATCGCTTTCTCCACCATGCTGCTGATGAATATCATCAATACAAGGTTGTTTTTTGGTCAACCTATTGCCGGGCGCACCTATATTGGCGCATTGCTGGGCATTCTGGGGATTTTGTTATTGTTCTGGCAGGACCTGCAACAACTGGATATGTCCAATACCGTGTTGGTGGGACTGTTAATGGCGCTGGGCGGTACCTTAATTGCCTCGTTTGGCAATATGGTCAGTGTACGCAATTCCAGACGTCAGGTCGGCGTGCTGCAGGGCAATGCCTGGGGCATGCTGTATGGCACCCTGATACTGACCCTGGTCTCGATATTCAGCGGGGCCAGCTTCAGCTTTGATGCCAGGGCACCTTATGTGCTGAGCCTGATATATCTGGCGGTATTTGGCACGGTTGTGGCGTTTGCCTGCTATTTTGCGCTGTTAAAAAACATCGGCCCGCAGCAGGCCAGTTATGTGATTGTGCTGTTTCCTTTGGTGGCGGTGGTACTAAGCAGCTGGTTCGAGGATTTTCACTGGCACAGTGAAACGATTTGGGGATTTTCCCTGGTGTTGGCGGGCAATGCTCTGGTATTGACCCCATTTTCCAGGATTAAAAAGTGGTTGGGTGTGACAAAGCCTGCCACACCAGAGGCTGTATAATCAGGTCTGTGCCCACTGGCGCAGCAGATTATGATAAACGCCTGTCAGTTGCACGATCTCCGGGCTGTCCTGTACCTGTTTGCGTAGCGACTGAATCGCCATATCCATATCGAACAGGATGGCGCGTTTCTCGTCGCTGGCCACCATACTTTGCAGCCAGAAAAACGATGCCAGCCGCCGACCTCGGGTCACCGGGGTTACTCTGTGCAGACTGGTGGAGGGATAGAGCACCATATCACCGGCCGCCAGTTTGACCCGCTGCGAACCATAGGTATCTTCCATCACCAGTTCACCGCCATCGTATTCATCCGGTTCACTGAAAAACAGCGTCATAGACAAATCTGTTCGCACTTTCACCGGTGTGCCGGGCACCTGGCGAATGGCATTGTCCACATGCACGCCGAAAGACTGCCCGCCCTGATAGCAGTTAAACAAGGGGGGAAAGATTTTCAGCGGCAGGGCGGCTGACATAAACAACGCATGCTGGCCCAATGCCGCCAGTATCTGATCGCCTAATTGCCTGGCTTGTGCTGAGTTGTCAGGCAATTGCAGGTTGTTTTTGCTTTGCGATGACTGATAGCCCGCGGTGACATTACCGTCTATCCATTCGGCAGCTTCCAGCACGGTACGCATTTGCCTGACCTGTGCTTTGCTGAGTACGGCGGGGATCTTTAACAACATGGTGAATCTTCCAGAATAAAAGGCCCGCAATCGCGGGCCTGAACAACAAGCTTAACGCCATTCTAACTAGAAACTATAGTGGGCGCCCAGGGTAAAGTAGCGACCCACGCCGGGAATAGCATGGCCACCGCCCAGTTGCTCCAGATACTCTTCGTCGGTCAGGTTCTCACCGTTGAATTGCAGTCTGAGCTGTTCATTGACGCGGTAAGACAGCATTACATCCAACAATACATAGTCATCACCAGTGCGACGATTTTCAGAGCTGTTGTTATAGCGTTTGCCAACATACTGGGCACCGAAGCCGCCGTTTAGCGCATCATTGAATTGATACGTAGTCCAAAGGCTGAAGGACTGCTTAGGCGTATTTGGCAGCTCGTTACCGGTACTGACGTCTTCGCTGTCCTGATAGCTGAATGAACCGATAATGTTCCACTGCTTGCTGATAACGCCGGTGGCACTTAACTCAATGCCTTGCACCTTATGCTCGCCATTCAGTTCATACATGCTGTCGTCATTTAACAGGCGGGCATTATTTTTTACCGAGCGGAACAAGGCCGCGCTGGTCAGTAGTTTGTCATCCAGCAGGTTCCATTTGGTGCCGAGCTCGATACTGCGGGTTTGCTCGGGGTCCAACTCTGCCTCGTTGCGGCGTGTGGAAACGGCTATCCCTTCTGCGGATGGGTTATAAGAGTTGCCCGCTGCCAGATAAATACTGCCATTATCGGCCGGCTTGAACACTGCAGAGAGGTTCCAGGCCAGCATATTGTCATCGGTATTGATCACTTTAGACGGGTCGGAATAGTCGTATTGGTAGTCGCTGTCGAAAGACTCCCAGCGCAAACCGCCGGTGACCTGCCACTGCGGATTAATGGTTACCGTGTCAAAGGCATAGATGGCCAGGGTGTCAGCATCGGCTTCGATACTGGTGCCATCGCGCTCATAACGACCGGTAAAGGGTAAGTGAGGGTTTGGATGATACAGGTCATTCAGGGCCGGGCCGCTGTCCAGATTGTCATCTACCACGTCGGTCATGTTCCAGCGCTTGAAGGTTTCCCGTGCCAGCTCCACGCCGACCACCAGGTCATGACGGATACCACCACTTTGCAGATTGGCAATCCAGTCGGCCTGCAGAGCCTTCAGGCTGTTTTTACTGTCGCGGGTTTTCTCATCGCTCAGGCGCACATCGGTACTTTCCGCCAGCTTATAAAAGCGCGGCGCGGTGACTATGGTCTGACGTTTTACTTCGCCGGCGCGGGCCTGAATTCTCAACAGACTGTGTGCCGACAAATCCTGCTCGTAGCGCAGGGTGACAGACTGGGACTTAATGTCTTCCTGATCCCGGTTCACATTGCCGTAGAAGTTGTCGAAATCCACTGGTGGGGCCTGGTTGACATAATCTGCCAGCTCAGCCACGGGGTTGGTTCCTACCCATGGCAGACCGTAATCGGGCAGATTATCCTGCTTTTGATATTCCAGATTGGCGTTAAAACGTTTATCGGTGCCAAGCCCGGCGGCGTAGGACAAGGCTCCGGCATAGGTGGCATTTTCCACTTCGTCGCGACCCGCCAGTTCACCATCCTGCGCCAGTAAATTAACCCGCAATGCACTGGTGTCACCAACCTGCATATTGGTATCAACGGTGGCCCGATAATCCTGCTCTGAGCCACCGCGGGCACTGACATCGGTGAATTGATCCAGACGTGCGGTTTTGCTTTGCAGGTTAATGCTTCCCCCTGTGGCGCCACGCCCCGTTACCGCAGACCCCGGGCCTTTGGCCACTTCAACCGATTCCAGGTTATAGGTATCTCGGTAATAACCGGCGATATCCCGAATGCCGTCAACAAAAATATCATTGCTGGCGCTGAAGCCCCGAATTGCCATGCTATCGCCAGAAGGTGCTCCGCCTTCACCGGCCGCCAGGGAAATACCCGATACGCTACGAAGGGCATCGCGCAGGCTGTCTACACCGCGGTCTTTCATCACTGACTCGGGGATCACTGTGATGGACTTGGCGGTATCCAGCAGTGGTTGGGTAAATTTAACCGAGCTGGAGCGGGTGACCTGGTAACTGTCTTGTTGTTGCACCGTGGCCTGGGCGGTTGGCAGTTCTTTAATTTCAGACTGATCTGCAGCCAGGGTTTGAGAAGAAAAAGCGGCTGCAACGCTTAGGGCAAGCAAGCTGGTTGCTGACCCATAAGGAGTGTGTGTTCTGTTAGACATAAAATCCCTATGAAAAAAAGTATCGGAAAAAACGATTGTTGTGGGTGAGAATCGTTCTTTTTTATGTCAGAGTATCATAGCAAAAGTGATGCTAGTGTAAATAGGAATGATTATTAACATTTGCAGTATTTTTGTCAGGAACAGATAATAGCGACGTTTTTTCACAGGTAGGGCTGCACTTGTTCAGGTCGAGATTCATTGTATTAGCCGTCAGCATGTCGGCATTGGCGCTGCCAGCTTGGGCAGATAAAGCGCAAAGTCGTGATAAGCTGGTTCAGCAGTGGCTGAGCCTGGAACAACAAAAAGCCGCATTGCAAAGTGACTGGCAGCAACAAAAACCTGTGCTGGCGCAGCGTATGACATTGCTTGAAGCTGAGAAGCAGCAACTGCAAACTTTGTTAGCCAACAGTCAGCAGGGCAGTTCACAAGTGCAGGTGAAGCGTGCTGAAATGCTTGCCCAGCAAAGTGAACTTGAGCAGCAACAAGTCAGTGCCAGGCTGCAGGTGAAGCAGCTCAATGCGCAACTGGACGGCTTGACAAGCCGCTTACCGCCGCCACTACAAACAGCCTGGGCTCAGGAGCAGGAGGGCTTGTCAGACGATGCCGATACCTCCGCATTACTGCAGGTGGCCCTGGCCAAACTGGAAAAGCTTTATACGTTTGACAGCCGGGTCAGCTTGTATGAAATGCCGGTCACCACACCCACTGGTCAGCAAGTGCTGGTTAAACAACTGTATCTGGGGATCACCACGGCCTGGTTTGTCAGTCCGGATGGTGCAATAAGTGGTCAGGGCCGCTCTGAAGACGATGGCTGGCAATGGCATTTTGGGGACCAAGGACAGGCGATTCTCAGGGCTGTTGAGGTGTTTGAGAAAAAACGCCAAGCCGAGTTAGTACCAATGCCTGTGCTGCTTTCCACCGGAGCTGGCCGATGAGATTAATGAATATCGCTCTGCTTTGTATGGGCTTAGTCACACCTGTGGCTATGGCTGCTGACGCGGTGGAAACATCACTGCTAAAAGATATTCAGCAGGCTCAGCAGAGTCTGCAGCAGTATCAGCAGAAAACAGATAAAGAGCGCACTCATATAGCAGCCAGCTTGCGTAAGCTGGAGTCAGAGGTAGCAGACTTGCGGGAAAGAACCGCAGTAACGCGGCGGCTGAACGATGAAAATACGCTGGGGCTGAGCCAATTGCAGGAGCGGCTCGACAGTTGGCAGCAACAGCAACAATACCAGTCCAACCTGCTGAAGCGTTTTTTACATCAGCAGCAAATTCTACCCACCTCAAGCCGCGCAGATTTGCTTCAGGGCCTGACGCTGCTTAACACCGAATTGCAAAGTATTCGTCTGCATCCGCAGTGGCAGGAACAGCAACTGGTGATGCCTGATGGTACCTTGCAGCAAGCCCAGGTTTTACGTATTGGCCCGGTGCATTGGTGGCTGGGCGAAGATAACGGCGGATTCGCACTGCCAGAAGATGGCTTGCTAAAGGCCGGTCCCGGATTGCCCGCAGATGGTTTAAAACACCTGCAACAAAGTGGCCAGGGTGAGTTGCCACTGGACCCAAGTCTGAATCACAGCAGACTAGTGGCACAAAACAGTGAAAGTGCTTTTGAACATATCGCCAAAGGCGGACTTTGGGCGCTACCCATTATTTTCTTTGCGTTATTTGCGCTGGCCATTGCGCTGCTAAAAGCCGTGCAGTTATGGCGACTTCCCCGGGTGACCGCGCTGACCAGAAGCCAGGTTTATAGCAGTAATGAAAGCGCGTCGTTGATGAGCGGCATGTCAGTGCACCAGCAAGAACTGCTGAGTATTGCCCGTCAGGAAGCAAATCCAGAATACCGTGATGATCTGTTGTTTGCGGCACTGCAAAGGCAAAAGCATCAACTGGAACGCTATCTTGGCGCCATTGCGATTACTGCCTCAGTGTCGCCGCTGCTGGGATTGCTGGGTACGGTATCAGGCATGATTGAAACCTTTAAAATGATGACATTATTCGGCTCTGGCGATCCGCAGGTGGTGTCCGGCGGTATCGCGCAAGCGCTGATTACCACTGAGTTGGGGTTAGTGGTGGCGATTCCGGCGTTAATTCTGAATGCGTTACTGTCCAGAAAAGCCCGTGCTTACTTCCATGAACTGGAGGATTTCGCCATTAAGCTAAGTCAGTCAGAGCAACCCGCCAACGCAGCAGTCAAACCTGCACCGCACATACTCAAGGAAGTTAAGGCATGATGGCGCAACTGCTTTCCAATTGGGTGTGCTGGGCCATAGTACTGACCGCTTTATATTGTTATCAGCATCTTGCCCTGCAACTGTTGCAATTAAGGGGGTTGGATGAACAGCTTGAACAGCGGGATGCGCAATTCAGCCAGTTGCTGATTGGCACAATGCCATTGCTGGGGTTACTTGGCACGATAATCGGCTTGCTGGATTGTTTTATGGCCATGTCAGAGCAGGGCAACAGTGGCTATCAGCTTAGCCAGGGGATCGGGGATGCTTTGCTGACCACCGAATTGGGATTGGTGTGTGCGATCCCTGGTTGGCTGTTGCAGGGCTATTTACGCCATCGTCAGCATAGTGCCGTTTTGATGCAGCAGGGCTGACGATGCAATCCAGACTTAAACAGAAGCTCGAACAGCAGCAACAGCAAGGCATCGATATGTCGCCCTTGCTGGATGTGGTATTTATCCTGTTGATCTTTTTTATTGTCACCACGGTGTTTGTGCGTGAAACCGGGGTTGAGGTAGACAAGCCTCAGTCCATATCCGCACAACAACTGGAGCAGACCGTTATTTTGCTGGCTATTACCGATACAGGCGAGGTCTTTTATGATGGCAGCCAGATAGGCGTGGCTGGTGTGCGGGGCACGCTGGAGCAGTTGCTGCGTACTCAGGCGCGGCCGGTAGTGATTCAGGCCGACAAAACCGTTGCCACTCAGTTGCTGGTTGAGGTGCTTGATGAGGCCAAACTGGCCGGTGCTAAAACCGTTAACCTGGCAACCAGAAACTGAGTATGCAGCGCATTACTCAACAGGCCAAGGCCATGCTGGTGAGTCTGAGTATTCTCAGTATCGCCCTGGCTCTGCTTTGGTTGGGGCAGGGCTGGCAGGCCAATGAAGCCGAACAACTGACCATTCGCGAGGTGTCGGTTGCCATGCTACCGCCACCACCACCGCCACCGCCGACCCCAGTTCAGCAGGTCATGGCAGACGCGCCGATTAATCTGCAGGTAAGCGGTTCGGGCCCCAGTATTCAATTAACTAAGCCGGATGTTCGCCAGCTAACCGCCATTCAGCCCCCTGCACCCGTTATGCACATGGCCAGGACTGACTGGCAAAGTCTGGAGGTGGATTGGCAGGCATTCAGCCTGGATGAGCTGGATGGTTTGCCAACCTTACTGACGCCACTGAGTATCAGATTGCCAGCCAGTTTAAGCCGCCAGGGCATTAAGCAGGTGTTGATCAAGCTGGAAATCCTGGTGGATGAGCAGGGGCAGGTGACCCTGTTGGACGTGGTGGAAAACCCACACCCGGAACTAAAGCCGGAGATCCTTAAGATGGTTCGCAGCAGCCGTTTTTCTGCACCGAGCAAAGGCAACGAAACAGTCCGGGCCAAATTTATCTGGCCCATTAATATTAGCGAGTAAATGCAAGTGAAGAATCCCCCCCTTGCCCTGTGGTTGTTATTATCCCTGTTTGCCGGTAAAGCGGTGGCAGGAGCAACAGTACAAGTTCAATTCAGTGAGCCTAAGTGGCAATTCTTGTTGAATAATCAGCCGCTGGCACAAACTGAAGCACAACTGGCGCCAACAGAGAGAAACTTTGCCCGCAGTATTCAGCCCAGCTTAGCCAGCCAGGATTACCAGGCGGTGTGGCAGGCGTTTGCCGATCGTCCCCTGGCCCAGGACAGCGCCGCATTGCAGGTTCTGCGTGGTCAGGTGGCTTTGACCCTTAAACATTATGATCAGGCTGTATCGGCATTTCGCGCGGCGCTGAGCGCCATGCCTGAGCTGACACTGGCCCAGCAGGGCCTCAGTATGGTGTATATGCTGAAGCAGGATTACGCCAGCGCGCAGCCGCTGCTGGCAAAAAGCATTGCTGCAGGTCGGGCTGATGCGCAAACTTATGGGCAACTGGCGTACGTTAATTTGCAACTCAAGGATGCCGGAAGTGCGATCGCCGGTTATCAGCAGGCACTGTTTCTGGAGCCGGACAATTTGCAGTGGCGTCAGGGACTGTTGTATGCATTGATGCAATCCCGCGCGTTTGCCCAGGCAGCCGGTCTACTGGAAGGTATGCTGGAAAAAAATGGCGATGATCCGCAACTATGGCTGACCCGTGGCCAGTTGGCATTGCAGCAAGGCCAGCATGAACTGGCGCTGAGTAGTTTGGAAGTGGCCTTGCGTCTTGGCGAGAAAAGCGCTGCTAATCTGGCTCTCGCCGCGCAGCTTCATGTTCAGCAGGGCAGTATGCAAAGGGCGGTGGAATTGCTGGAAACTGGGTTGAAGCTTGCCGATATTCAACCCCTGGTGACCACGCTGGAGCAAACGAGCGCATGGCTGGCCCATCAGCAGCAGTGGCCATTACTGGACAAACTGTTCGCTAACCTGGATAAGCATATGGCCGCGCTACCTAAGGTTACTCAAGCCAGAATCAAAGTGGTTAAAGCCTCACAAGCAACGCAGGCGGGCCGTCAGGAACAGGCTCAGCGCTGGTTAAACGAAGCCATTGAGGCCGATCCGGCCAACAGCGAAGCCGCGCTTAACCTGGCAACGCTGTTACATGAGAAAAAACAGTGGCAACGGGCTCGCAGCTTCTATGTCCGAGCCAAGGCCCTGGCTGACACATCTGAGCGGGCCATATTGGGGCTGGCACAGCTGGAAATCGATCAGGGCCGTTATCAGGATGCGCTGACATTGTTAAACGAGATCCTGCGCAAACAACCTGGCAGATCTGATATAGCAGCCAATATTCGAGCGCTGGAAACCCTGGTGCGGCAGCAAGGAAGGAGCTAACAGGGCGTATGACGCCCTATGGCTAAAATGTGTAGCTGAATTCACTGCCCAGAATATGCACATCATCGCCCGTGCCATCCAATAACATCAGATAAGCCCCCACTTTCAGATTGTTATCGATGGCTAGCTCCGCACCCAGCGCACTGCGGCTTTGGTTGTATTTACCCTTAGTGGCGTTAAAGAAATATTCATAACTGGCGTACAGGCCAATGTTGTCAATTTTCTTGCTGAGTTTGCCGCGCACTCTGGGACGCAGCGAATAATCACCGTCGAACCAACGATTCTCTAAGCGCACCCGAATGTCTGCGCTGTAATCTGACAGGCGCAGCTTGTAACTGGCAAAGGGGGTCAGGCGCTGTTCATCCCGGTATTGGTCTTCTACCGGGTCGCTGTTCTCCACTCTGAATTCCAGACCGGCACTCAGCGCGTCGGTAAGCTTGGTGCTGGCACCGAGTTTAACATTGAAGTGGTATAAACGGCTCTCGTCTTCCAGCATGCGTTGGTCACTGCCCAGAAACACCGCATAGTTACCCAATTGGGTATCCAGCTTCACACCATTCCACCACTGGTCCAGCGCGTGGGCATTAGCGGACAGCATAAACAAAAAAGCCAGCATCATTGGCCGGCCCCTGGCAATAGTCATCGAATGCATCAAAACTCCACCTGTCACAAAAATGACTTAAAAATGTCACAAAAATGTCACGGGCGGATTATACGGAGGGCTAAAAGAATAGCAACGGGAAGTTCAGTCGACGATACTATTCCACCATCAAAGAGGAGGAGGTGATAGTGCCAGCGCGTCTGGGTAGCCAGATGGCCAGCAACAGACCGACGCTTGCAATCAGCCAGGCCCAAAGGTCGCCGAATCTGGCATAAGGTGTTTGGCCGCGGTAACGTGGTACATCGCTGACCAGCACCCCTTGTTCAAACTGCGGAAGGTCAGCCAGCACCTGGCCATTGGCATCAATAATGGCGGTAATGCCGTTGTTGGTGGCGCGCAGTACGGGTATGCCAAATTCCCTGGCCCTGACCTGAGCAATTTCCAGGTGTTGATGCGGACCATGAGAATGACCAAACCAGGCGTCGTTACTCACGGTCAGAATAAAGTCGGTATCGGCATGCAGATTGGCACGAATTTGTGCCGGAAAGGCTATTTCAAAGCAAATGGCCGGGGCTAGGCGCAGATTGTTGGCCAGCAGGTTGGTTTGCTGGTAATCACCGCGGCTAAAAGATGACATGGGCAGATCAAATAACGGTGCAATACCGCGCAGCCAGTCTTCGAAAGGGATAAATTCACCGATAGGCAGCAGATGGTGCTTGGCATAGCGATTTGCATGGGGGTAACGATAATGCCCTTGCGGCTCGCCATGCTGACTGCCCAGCACAATTAGGTTGTTAAAGGCGTCACGGCTTTCAAAATTGTAGTTAACGATACCGGTAATCAGTGCGGTGCTATGCGCAGCGGCCTCTTCGTCCAGTTCATGCAGGTAGTTAAGGGCCAGCGGTTCCAGTTTAGGGATAGCAGCCTCCGGCCAGATAATCAGATCCGCGTCCCAATGGCTCTGAGTCAAACGTCGATACAGGTTCATGGTTGGCAGGTCCTGTTCTGGCACCCAGCGCAGGGATTGCTGGATATTGCCCTGCACCATCACCAGTTTGCTGGTGTCACTGCGCTTTTCAGTCCAGCTTTGCTGGCCAAGTACATATCCGGCAATCACCAGAATACCAATGAGTGACAAGGCCGGCAGATATTGACGTTTTGGCAACATTAAGCCCAGCGCACAGGCCAGGGTAATCAGCAGCACGGATACGCCGGTTTCGCCAATCACAGGCAGAAAGCCGCCCAAGGGACCATGAAGCTGGCTATAGCCTATAGACAGCCAGGGAAACCCGGTCAGCATCCAGCTTCTGAGCCATTCACATAGCAGCCATAGAAAACCAATAGCCAAAGGCCAGTAAGGCATGGCGATACAACGTACCAGTAACTTGATTGCCAGGGCAGGGTACAAGGCCAGATAGGCGCACAGTAACAGCATCAGGCCGATAGAGGCGATAAGTGGTAAGCCGCCGAAGTCGGCAATACTGACATGTACCCAACTGATGCCGGCGCCAAACCATCCCAAACCGAAACAGAAACCCTGTAAAAAGGCAAACTCACGGCCTTTATGCTGCAATTGCCAGAACAATAATGACAACAGCAATGGCGCGAAAAACCAGTGTCCAAACGGGGCATAAGAAAGGGTTAAACCTGCCCCCAGCATCAGGCTGAAAAGACAGGTGGGCAGGCGTTTAGCCGCCTTGTTCTTCGGCGTCATCCTTTTTCGGCAGGCTTACTTTTAATTGGATTAGACGTCGTTTGTCCGCATTGGTAACACGAAACTCAATACCATTTATTTCTACAAACTCGTCACGCATGGGCATATGGCCAAACGCACGTAGCACAATACCGCCAATAGTATCGGCTTCTTCTTCGTCAAAGCCGGTATTGAAGTAGTCGTTGAAATCCTCAACCGAGGTCAGCGCCTTGACCGAGAAAGTACATTTGTTTAATGGGCGAATGTCGTCGGTTTCGTTTTCTTCAACGTCATGTTCGTCTTCGATTTCGCCAACAATCAGTTCAAGAATATCTTCAATGGTGGCAAGACCAGACACACCGCCGTACTCATCCACCACAATGGCCATATGGTAACGTTCCTGGCGAAATTCGCGCAGCAACACATCCACGCGCTTACTTTCCGGCACGATAATCGCCGGGCGCAGAATATCCTTAAGCTTGAATTCTTTCTCGGGATTAAAACCGTATTCAAGCAAATCCTTGGCCAGCAGAATACCTTCGATATGGTCTTTGTCTTCGTTGATAACGGGGAAGCGAGAATGGGCTGATTCCAACACCACTGGCAGGAATTCCGCCACAGTTTGATCAATGCCGATAGTGACGATCTGTGCTCTTGGGATCATAATGTCCCGCACCCGCATCTCACTGATTTCCAGCACCCCTTCGATCATATCGCGGGTGGCGTTGTCTATTACGTCACGTTGCTGGGCTTCGTTGATAACTTCAACCAACTGATCCCTGTTTTGCGGTTCTCCCGACAGGCTCTGGACTATTTTTTCCAACCAGCCTTTATTGGAAGAACCGTTGCTAGAGTGGGGACTGTCGTCGCTCATAGGCTCCAATCTTGTATTTCAATGAGGGGCTATCATTCCCGATCCTGGTAAGGATCGTCAATGCTTAATTTGGCCAGGATGCGGATTTCTAAACTTTCCATCTCCTCGGCGTCAATGTCCTCTATATGGTCATACCCCAGCAAATGCAAGGCGCCATGAATGCACATATGTGCCCAATGATGCAAAAGAGGCTTGTGTTGCTCTGCGGCTTCCCGGCTGACCACGCCAGCACAAATCACCAGATCGCCCAGCAAATCCAGCTCCATACCCGGAGGGGCTTCAAAAGGAAAAGACAACACATTGGTAGCGTAATCCTTGCCGCGGTACTGGTGATTCAGCTCGCGACTTTCCACTTCGTCCACCAGACGGACAGTGATCTCGCCTTGTTCCAGTTTGACTTCATTGAGCACCGCATCCAACCATGCCTGAATCAGGTGCTCGGGCGGCAGATCTTGTGCGTCACTGGCAATTTGCAGGTCTAATTGGGCGCTCACGGCTTATGTTCACCCTTATCTTGCTGGCTGCGCTGTTGCGTTTCGGCACGTTTTAATTCTTCCTGCTGCCGTTCATGCTCTTCGTACGCCAGTACGATCCGACTGACCACCGGGTGGCGAACCACATCGGTGGCATCAAAGAAGTTAAAGGAAATATCGTTAACATCCTTTAGCACTTCAATAGCATGACGCAGGCCACTGCGTGCGCCGCGGGGCAGGTCAACCTGGGTGATATCACCGGTAATCACAGCCTTGGAATTAAAACCAATACGGGTCAGGAACATTTTCATCTGTTCCACCGTGGTATTCTGGCTTTCATCCAGAATGATAAAGGAATCATTCAGGGTGCGGCCGCGCATATAGGCTAGTGGCGCGACTTCGATCACATTGCGCTCCAGCAGCTTTTCCACCTTTTCAAAGCCGAGCATTTCAAACAGGGCGTCGTACAGGGGGCGCAGGTATGGATCGACCTTTTGCGATAAGTCGCCAGGCAAAAAACCTAGTTTTTCACCGGCTTCCACCGCGGGGCGGGTCAGCAAAATGCGGCGGATTTCCTGTCGCTCCAGCGCATCAACCGCGCTGGCCACCGCCAGGTAAGTTTTGCCGGTACCGGCCGGGCCAATCCCGAAGCTGATATCGTGATTAACGATATTCTGTACATATTGCGACTGGTGCGGATTACGCGGCTTAATCACGCCGCGTTTGGTCTTAATATGCACTTCTTTGCCGTATTTGCCCGCTTCGGCCTGCTCAATGCATTTGGCTTCCTGAATGGCCAGATGCACCTTCTGTGCATCCAGATCAGGGATTTGGCCTTTGACCGGCTGGGTTTCAATATACAGGAGTTTCAGCAGCTCCGCGGTGGCCATGGTTTGCTGTGCCTTGCCCATGACCTTAAACAAATTGTCGCGATAACTGATTTCCACCCCAAGGCGGCGTTCGATTTGCTTGATATTGTCATCAAAGGGACCACAGAGGCTGGAAAGGCGCTTGTGGTCGTTGGGTTCCAGTACAAGTTCGTTACTGACCAGTTGATTGGGCAAAGATACTCTCCTGCTTAATGCATACTGATGGGAATATATTGACCGACACCCAGATTGTCGGGCTGTTCGGCCTGTTTCTGAATAATGCTCTGTGGTGCAACACTGACCCGCAGCCCCATATCGGCTTCACGGCGCACAACTTCACCACGCAGAGAATTGGCGAATACATCGACAATCTGTACATCAACAAACTCACCAATCATATCGTCGCTGCCAACGAAATTGACAACCCGGTTGTTCTCGGTACGACCACACAGCTCACCGGCGTCTTTCCTGGATGGGCCTTCCACCAGAATACGTTGCTCGGTACCTACCATCTTACGGGCGATGTCCATGGCCTGCTGGTTGATACGTTGCTGCAGCAAATATAAGCGCTGCTTTTTGGTTTCTTCGCTGACATCATCCGGCAAATCTGCCGCTGGCGTGCCAGGACGTGCACTGTAGATAAAGCTGAAACTTAAATCGAAACCTATGGCCTGGATAAGATCCATGGTGGCCTGAAAATCGTCGTCGCTTTCGCCGGGGAAACCAATGATAAAGTCTGAAGACATACTCAGGTTGGGGCGGATCTTTTTCAGACGGCGGATCCTGGACTTGTATTCCAGTGCCGTATGGCCGCGCTTCATCAGGGTCAGAATACGGTCTGAGCCACTTTGTACCGGCAGATGCAAATGGTCCACCAATTCAGGAATGCTGGCATAGGCCTCAATAATGTCATCGGTGAACTCCACCGGATGCGAGGTGGTATAACGAATACGATCAATGCCGTCTATGGCCGCCACCAGATGCAGTAATTCTGCGAAAGTACAGATACTGCCGTCATGGTTAACGCCGCGAAAGGCATTCACATTCTGGCCAAGCAGGTTCACTTCACGCACGCCCTGTTCGGCAAGCTGAGCAATTTCATAGATTACATCATCGGCCGGGCGGCTGACTTCTTCACCACGGGTATAAGGCACCACACAGAAACTGCAATACTTGGAGCAGCCTTCCATAATGGACACAAAGGCACTGGGGCCTTCTGCGCGGGGTTCTGGCAAACGGTCAAACTTTTCAATCTCCGGGAAGCTGATGTCCACCACCGGGGAATGGGTGCCTTTGACCTGATTGATCATCTCCGGCAAACGATGCAGGGTTTGCGGACCAAAGACGATATCGACATAAGGCGCGCGGTCACGAATATGCTCGCCTTCCTGGGAGGCAACACAGCCACCCACGCCGATAATCAGGTCGGGTTTTTTCTTTTTCAGGGTCTTCCAGCGGCCCAACTGGTGAAACACCTTCTCCTGAGCTTTCTCGCGGATGGAACAGGTATTCAGCAGAATGACATCGGCATCCTCAGGATTTTCGGTTGCCTGGTAACCATGGGTGGAATCCAACAGGTCGGCCATTTTCTCCGAGTCATACTCGTTCATCTGGCAGCCCCAGGTTTTGATGAATAGTTTCTTGCTCATACTGCTTAAGTAAAACCCTAATAAGTAAAAAAGAAAGGCAGTGGGCCTTTCCTTGTTAATTTGGTCCGTGATGAACCGGGTATTTTACCGCCACTGGCGGCAGGTTGCCAGCTAATCACCACAACCATCGTTGCCGAATGGTCAGATTGGCGGCCCAGATAATCAATAGGGTGCCTGCCAGTAAGCCTGCAGAGACAGGTTCCTGCCAGAACCAGTAGCCGAGAAAGGCAGCAAACAGCACACTGCTGTAGGTTAACAGGCCAATGCGCACCGGCGATGCCAGTTGGAAGGCTTTGGTCATCAGCAACTGACCGATAGCCGCCATCAGCCCCATTAACAATAACCAGGGCCAGGCTGCATCTGGCATAGGTTGCCAATTGTACAACAAGGGGAACAACGAGACACCGGTGGCCAGGCCGGTAAAATAAAACACGATACGCCCCGATGGTTCAGAGCCTGACATCTTTCTGATAGTGCATTTAGTGAATGCGACAAAGCAGGCGCAGCACAGCGCCAGTAGTACATAAATATTCCAACCGCCGGATTCGGGGCGCAGCACAAAAGCGCAGCCAATAAAGCCAAGACCAATGGCCATCAGACTTTTCTGGCTGATACGTTCCTTGAGCCAGAAAAAAGCAATTATAGGTACGATAAACGGGGCAACCAACAGGGCCATCATGGCCTGGGCCAGAGGTAAATGAGCCAGCACGTAAAAAAAGCAATACATACCGACTAATCCTGAGGTGGAACGCAGTAAATGCAGACCAAATTGCTCGGTCTTCAGTTCCGACAGGCCGACGCGGAACAACCAGGGCATTAAAAATACCAGCGCAAACAAGTTGCGGAAAAACACCAACTGCGATTGGCTTAAACTGTCACTTAAATATTTGACCAGTGCGCCAACCCCGGCAAATAAGGCTTCGGCCACAATCAGGCACAAGGCCCCGAGCAGCATGGGAGAACGCATACAACACCGTTAGAAGGGAATTCACCGGCTATTCTAACAGAGCTCAGTGCTGGATGCGGCCAACTGTCGTAAATAAATGCGGCGACTTATTGCTGCTCGGTTTCCTCGGTGGGCAAGGTTCCAGCCAAAGGCGGATTGCTGACCATGGCCTGTACGGCCAAAGCGCCCATCACCTGATCGTCAATATCCTGCTCCAGATTGTCATCAATATCCTGTTTTACCAGCAGGTATTGATACTCCATATAGCTGGTGGGTTTATTTAACTGATAGGTAAACACATAGCGAGGAACTTCCTCATCCTTATTCAAGGCGGCCAGGCTTGCAGTGCTGACGGTTAAACAGACAATTGCTACTGAAGTGAGTGCTTTCATGTTCGGCTCCGGTTGGTATGACCATTCGTTATATTTGTAGCTGCTACTGGCAAAAAGGTTGTGGTCAGGATGTAAGCATTTTTGTCAAACGGGCTATTTGGCCTTGCCTTGTTACAAGTCAAAGAAAAACTGTCAGTGAGCGACGAAACAGGTCGGTTTAACGTGCTATCCTTGTCGGCAAAGAACCATGGAAAAGATGGCATGCAGGATTTTGATATTGTGGTGGCTGGCGGCAATATGGTGGGGGCAGCACTGGCCCTGGGGTTGACCAGACTGGGTTATAAAGTGGCCGTCCTGGAACCTCATATGCCAGTGCCTTTTGACAGACTACAGCAGCCGGATATCCGCGTCTCGGCTATTAGTCTGGCGTCTCAGCGCTTACTGGAACAGTTGGAAGCCTGGCCATATATCCAAGGTATGCGGGTTTGCCCTTACCGCCGCTTATCTGTATGGGAAGGGCAGGGAAGAACCGACTTCTCGGCCACTGAGCTGGATGTCCCACATCTGGGTCACATTATTGAAAATCGTATTTTGCAACTGGGTTTACACCAGGCCATGGCTGATAAATCGGTTGTGTGGTTTGAACAGGCACTGCTGTCAGTCAGGCAGGATACAAAGCATGTGCAACTGACCCTGACTGACCAAACTGTGCTGCAATGCCAACTGCTAATAGGCGCTGATGGTGCTACATCTAAGGTCAGGACGCAGGCCGGTATCGCCACCCATGGCTGGCAATATGCTCAGCAGGCCCTGGCAGTATCGGTAAAAACTCACAGCCCTATGCAGGATATTACCTGGCAGCAGTTTACGCCATCCGGACCCATGGCATTTCTGCCGTTATTCGACGGTTATGCCTCGCTGGTGTGGTATCACAGTGCTGATGAGGTAAAACGCCTGAAAAGGTTGCCTTTTGAGCAGCTTAAAACACAGATCTGCCAGTCCTTCCCTGATGAGCTGGTGGACTTTAGTGTGATGGAAACCGCCAGTTTCAGCCTGACCCGAATGCATGCCAATCATTATTATCAGGGCCGTATGGTACTGGCCGGTGATGCTGCCCATACCATTAATCCATTGGCAGGTCAGGGAGTAAACCTGGGATTTAAGGATGTTGCTTGTTTGTTGGAACTACTTGGCGACAAACAATGGCTGGACGACAGTAGTAAGCTTGATGGTTTGTTGGGGCGATACCAGCGCAAACGCTACAAAGACAACCTGCTGATGATGACGGCGATGGATGGGTTGTATGCGACTTTCAGCAACGCCTTGCCACCCGTTCGTTTGTTACGCAATTTAGGGCTGGGATTGGCCCAGCGTGCCGGGCCCCTGAAAAAACAGGTGACCCGCTACGCCATGGGGCTTTAAAACCAATAAAAATACCAGCCCCAGGGTATTCAATGCTGGAGTATTCGGAGTGTGGGAAAAGCAATCTGGGCCTTAGCGGTATGTTTTAAGCCGAACAATTAAGGCTAATTCATTTAAATACAAGTGCTTATTTACAGGGTAAACTTTGCGTTAATTCATTGCATAGGCTCCTGGGAAATCTGCATGTCGGTCAACAACACGGAAGAATTTTATCAACAGTTAGGCCGTAATCTTTCTGATACTATGGCCTATATCAGGCAACATCCGGCGTTAATTCTGTCGGTGCTATATCTGTTGGCCAGTACTTGTGGCCTTATGTATATCCATGCTTTATTAGCTCAGTTCGAGGTTGATGGGCTTCAACATATAGAGCTGGCAGACTTCTTTTTAGCCGTGATTGCTAAACCCACCCCAATGGTAGCCTGGCTGTGTATCAGCCTGTTGGTTTATGGCTTCTACATGCTGGATAAACGACTGCGAGGCCGATGGAGCTGGTATTGCCGTTTTTCTGATATTTCCAGTAAGCCGTTTTTCAAATTCAATCCACTTTTGGTGTTTGTACTGATGTTTGGCTTCTTTCTTTATTGGTATGCGATGATCGTAGCCCAGGCCGACAGCGCCAGTATAAAAGAGGGCAAAAGACCTGGCTTTAAGGTCTTTACCCAATATGCCATAGGCTATCCAAAAGAAATGCCGACCAACCTGATCCTGGATGATGTACAGATTATCGTCTCGACTAGCCGGTATTTATGGCTGTTTGATAAAAACAATCAGCAGGTGCTGATGCTGCCACATGCCAATGTGGCCAGCATCATGCCTTTATCTGATCAGCCTATCGCACTGCTACCCCAATCAGACATAACTCACTGATTATCTAGCTTCGCCATTGCTCGGTTTGGCCCTGAATATCACAGTTGCCATGTCGATATTCTGGGGTCTGACCGGCTTTGCGCTGCGCCAGGTAGTCGCGGCTGACATTCACTATGGTCGGTGTCAGCCACACAATAGCGATGATGTTGATAACGGTCATCAGGCCCAGCGCCATATCTGCCATGGCCCACACCTGGGGCAATGACGCCATGGAGCCCCACAGGATCATGGCTAGGTAGCCTGCGGTATAAACACTGCGACCGGCTTTGTTATCCAGTTTAAACATATGCAGGTTACTTTCGCCGTAGGCGTAGTTGGCTACCACCGACGTGAAGGCAAACAAACTGATGGCAGCTGCGACAAAATCATTGCCACCGCCACCTAAATGAAAGGCCATGGCGTCCTGGGTCATACGAATGCCTTCCATATGCTCGCCCTGAGAGCCGCCAGCTAACAGAATGATCATGGCGGTACAGGTACATAACACCATGGTATCCAAAAACACCCCCAGCATCTGCACATAGCCCTGACTGGCGGGGTGGTTGGGATTGGGCGTGGCGCTGGCCGCTGCGTGAGGCACACTACCAGAGCCCGCTTCATTAGAATACAGACCTCGCTGAATACCGTGCTTAAGGGCCGCGCCAAAGGCCCCACCGGCCGCTTCCTGTAAACCAAAAGCCGAGGTGATGATGTTATACAACATGGCTGGTACCTGCTCGATATTCAGCAGGGTGATACCAATGGCGACCAATACATAGCTGATGCCCATAAAAGGCACCATCCATTCGGAGAAACGCGCAATGCCGCGCAAGCCGCCAATCACAATCACACCGGCCAGCAGAATAATCACCACACCAGCATTAAGGGTTGGGATCCCATAGGCATGATTCAGTGCATCAGTAATGGAATTGGCCTGTACGGCACTGAAGATAAAACCATAACCAAGAAATAAACACAGAGAAAAGGCGATGGCCAACCAGCGCTTATTGAGCCCTTGTTGTATGTAATAGGCCGGACCACCACGGTATTCGCCGTTGGCATCTTTTACTTTGTAGAGCTGACCTAAAAGGCTTTCTGCAAAGCCTGTGGCCATGCCTAAAAAGGCAATCACCCACATCCAGAATACGGCACCGGCGCCGCCCAGAGAGATGGCCACCGCCACGCCGGCCAAATTACCGGTACCAACCCTGGCAGATAAACTGGTGCACAGCGCCTGAAATGAACTGATACCGGCCTTATCATGCTGGCTGCTGCCTTTTAGCAGGCTGAACATATGACGAAACTGGAATATCTGTACACCACCGAGGCGAACGCTGAACCAAATACCGGCGAGAATTAGCATGGCAATGAGTAGCCAGCCCCAGAGTACGCCGTTAACGGCGGAGACGATGTCGTGGATCACTGTTGCTCTTCATTCTTATTGGACTTCTGGACGCCTATACTGGCGTGATTGCGAACAACTGTCCAGCCGCACGGCTAAGATAAGGGCGATAAAAAGCAAAAAGCCGGTCAGAGACCGGCTTTTCTTAATATGGCTGGGGTAGCTGGATTTGAACCAACGCATGGCGGGATCAAAACCCGCTGCCTTACCGCTTGGCGATACCCCAAAAGGGTCAAAACAATACCGAAGAAATTGGCTGGGGTGGCTGGATTTGAACCAACGCATGGCGGGATCAAAACCCGCTGCCTTACCGCTTGGCGACACCCCAACATGGTGCGGAAGGAGAGACTCGAACTCTCACGCCGTGAAGCACTGGAACCTAAATCCAGCGTGTCTACCAATTTCACCACTTCCGCATTGATGGTGGCTACGGCGGGATTCGAACCTGCGACCCCAGCATTATGAGTGCTGTGCTCTAACCAGCTGAGCTACGTAGCCATCTTCGGTACTCGTCTTGAGTGGCGCGTATTATGCTGATCCTCTTTTGGAGCGTCAACCCCTTTTTTGACAGCTTTGTGTCAAGTGCTCAGTATCTGTTCACTGCGGCGTAAATTCTCCGCAGTTGGGTGAAAATATCCGCGAAATCGACGTTAGTTTGACAAAGTGATTGAAGGTATTGGGATTATCAGCAAAACAAAAGTGGCAAAAACGGTGGCGTTTTCTGCCACTGCTAAAGAGATGGCTATTAGAAAATTACTGACAGCCAGAAAAAGACATTAAAAAACCCGGCGAACCGGGTTTCTATCATTATACGTTGAAGCGGAAGTGAATCACGTCACCGTCTTTAACAATGTAGTCTTTTCCTTCCAGACGCCATTTCCCAGCATCTTTTGCACCGGCTTCGCCTTTGAACTCAACATAGTGCTCAAAACCGATGACTTCAGCGCGGATAAAGCCTTTTTCAAAATCCGTATGAATCTTTCCTGCCGCCTGAGGGGCAGTGGAGCCGATTGGAAAGGTCCAGGCCCGCACTTCCTTCACGCCAGCGGTGAAATAAGTATTAAGGCTCAGCAGGCTGTAACCGGCGCGAATAACACGGTTCAGACCTGGCTCTTCCAGGCCCATATCTGCCATAAATTCGTGGCGCTCTTCATCATCCAGCTCGGCAATTTCCGATTCGATGGCGGCACACACGGCCACGACCACGGCGTTTTCGGCGGCGGCAATGTCCCTGACTTTATCCAGGTAAGGGTTATTGTCAAAGCCATCATCATTGACGTTGGCAATGTACATGGTGGGCTTGAGGGTCAGAAAGTTCATGTAGGCAATGGCCGCCAGCTCTTCTTTTTCAAGAGCGACCATGCGCAGCATTTTGCCTTCATCCAGGTAAGGTTTGATCTTTTCCAACACCTGCATTTCGTATTTGGCGTCCTTGTCTCCACCTTTGGCACGCTTGCCTACACGTAGCAATGCCTTTTCGCAGGTTTCCAGGTCTGACAGGGCCAGCTCGGTGTTAATCACATCAATATCACCGGCGGGATCCACCTTGCCAGCCACATGCACGATATTGTCGTTGTCGAAGCAACGCACTACATGGCCGATGGCATCAGTTTCACGGATATTGGCCAGGAACTTGTTACCCAGACCTTCACCTTTGGAGGCACCTTCTACCAAGCCGGCGATATCCACGAACTCCATGGTGGTGGGGATGACGCGTTGTGGATTGACTATTTTGGCCAGTTCATCCAAACGGGTATCCGGCACGGGTACCACGCCGGTATTGGGCTCTATTGTGCAAAATGGGAAGTTGGCTGCCTCAATTCCGGCTTTGGTCAGCGCATTAAATAAGGTGGATTTACCCACATTGGGTAAGCCCACTATGCCACATTTAAAACCCATGTTGATTCCTCAAGTTATTCCGCTTTAAACGAGTGCAGGCGATTCATCGCCTTGGTCATCCCGTCTTTCAGCAATATGTCGGTGCATCGTATGGCTTCGTCAATAGCCGCATCGATAAGTTGTTGTTCTTCGTTACGCGCTTTACCCAGTACATGCCCGGTAACCTTTTGTTTATCGCCGGGATGGCCTATGCCAATGCGTAAGCGGTGAAAATCTTTATTGTTGCCTAATTTGGCAACAATATCGCGGATGCCGTTCTGACTGGAACTGCCGCCGGTTTTCAATCGTACAATGCCCGGTGGAAGATCAAGCTCATCAAACGCCACCAGCAGATTTGCCGGTTGGATCCGGTAAAAATTAGCCATCGCGCCAACGGCTTGGCCGCTGCGATTCATAAAGGTCAGGGGAAGCAGCAAGCGCACATCCTGACCGGCAATAGTGCCGCGTCCGGTAAGGCCGGAAAATTTGTTTTCCAAATTCAGGGAAATGCCATGTTGGCGGGCGAGGGCAGTAACAAACCAGGCACCTGCATTGTGCCTGGTTTTTTCGTACTCGGGACCTGGATTGCCCAGGCCCACGATCAGCTGGATATCAGCCAAGAGGATTATTCCTCAGTCTTGGCTTCTTCCTCGCCTTCAGCAGCAGAAGCGCCTTTAGCAGCCTTAACGGTCACAACGGCCTGGTCGTGATCGGCACCTTTGGCCAGTTCAACCAGCGTTACACCTTTAGGCAGCTTCAGATCAGACAAGTGCAGAGTTTGACCCAGTTCAACCGCAATCAGGTCAACTTCAATAAACTCTGGCAGGTTGGCAGGCAAGCAGCTGATGGCTACATCTGCAACATGGTGCTCAGCATGACCGCCGTGAGTTTTGATTGAAGGCGCTTTGTCTTCGTTGATGAAGTGCAAAGGTACGTTGGTGGTCAGGGCTTGCTTGGCGTCAACACGCAAAAAGTCAATGTGCGTGACTTTTGGCTTGTAAGGGTGACGCTGCATGTCTTTGACCAGGGCTTCTACTTTTTTACCGGCAATGTTCAAGGTCAGAACATGGCTGTAGAAGGCTTCGAATTCCTGGGCTTGCAGCACTTTGTTGTGCTCAAGAGTCAAAGAAACAGGCTCTTCGCCAGCACCGTACAGGATAGCAGGTACTTTGTCTTCACGACGCAGGCGGCGGCTCGCACCTTTCCCCAGGTCTGTGCGGACTTCTGCATCCAGATTAAAAATCGCTTCAGACATAATTTACTCCAAATAGTGGGTGGAATTTCGCGACCAAAATCCCACAAATGATAAATACCTTTAGAAAAAAGGCGGCGAATTCTACCACCACTGTTTGGCAGAGACAAGGATAAGGAGAATCTGGAGGGGGCTTACATACGGTTATCTTTATTGGATATCTGACTGTCATCCAGCACTTTAATACTCAGGATTTTAATCGGGGTACCATATTGTTGGATGGTCAGCAGATCCGGGACGGTTTGCGCTTCAACTTCGACAATTAAACCGTCACGTCTATGCTCCTGACTTAGCCCCATAGGGTGGTACTTGCCACCATCCGCGGTGTCGATAGCATAAAAGCCGCCTTCGAAACTTTTGTATTTCACCGTACCGGTAAACTTAAGCTTCTGCACTTTATTGGCGTCATTTTTCATGTCTACCTCCTTTTTAGTGGCAGTGACAGGTTGTGTGCTCTGTGCCTGACATGCCGCCAGCAGACCAACAAATAACCAGCAGAGTGTTCTTCGCATGGGCTGTCCCTAATCTAAGTTTGAAGCAGTATACAATACTGAATCAAGGGCATAAAAAAAACCGCATAGGCATGCGGTTTTCTTACATCTTGCTGTTTGCAATTAGTATTCAAACATAGCGGAGATGGATTCTTCGTTACTAACCCGGCGGATAGCCTCAGCTAACATATTCGACAAACTTAGTTGCTTAACTTTGTCCAGCGCCCGGATTTCTGCTGACAGCGGGATACTGTCTGTGACAACGATCTCATCGATAACGGAATCCTTCAGGTTCTGCGCTGCATTACCTGAGAATATTGCATGAGTAGCATAAGCAAAGACCCGTTTGGCACCATGCTCTTTAAGGGCCAACGCCGCTTTGCATAGTGTGCCGCCGGTATCAATCATATCGTCAACAATAATGCAGTCGCGGTCCTGAACATCACCAATAATGTGCATCACCTGGGAAACGTTGGCCTTTGGACGACGCTTATCGATAATCGCCAGGTCCAGATCATTCATCACTTTGGCCAGGGCCCGGGCACGCACTACGCCACCGATATCCGGTGATACCACCACAGGGTTATCAAACTGGCGCTCCAGCATGTCTTCCAACAGAATCGGTGTACCGAAGGCGTTATCCACTGGGACATCAAAGAAGCCCTGAATCTGCTCTGCGTGTAAATCCACTGTCAATACACGGTCTACGCCAACATTAGATAAAAAGTCAGCCACGACCTTTGCGGTAATCGGCACCCTGGCACTGCGTACACGGCGATCCTGACGGGCATAACCAAAGTAAGGGATAACCGCGGTAATACGCCCTGCAGATGCGCGGCGCAAAGCGTCGATCATCACAATCAGTTCCATCAGATTGTCGTTTGTCGGAGCACAGGTGGATTGGATAATAAAGACATCAGAGCCGCGCACGTTTTCGTGAATTTCGACACTGATTTCGCCGTCGCTGAATCGTCCTACACTGGCATGGCCCAGTTTGGTGTAGAGTCGGTCGGCGACTTTCTGGGCGAGTTCTGGTATGGCATTACCAGCAAATAGCTTCATATCCGGCACAGTAGGATCCTCAGTAGGCTATCAATAACAAGGTTCAAAAAAATGGGGTCAGGGTAAAATTCACGTATTCACAGGTGTTGTCTGACAAATCCCGGCTGTGTAATTTTACCCTGACCCCATTTTTCTGTTTGGCAACTGGTTGACGCATTAAGTCTAGCCGTTTTTCCATTGCTCAAGTTGACTGTGCAAAGGAGAAATATTGACCCCTTGAGCAACAAACCCTGCGAATTCTGCCGGCATTGCCTGCAGGACTTTCACGGCCTGGGATTGGTCTGGAAATACGGCGAAGACACAGGAACCCGTGCCCGTCATTCGCGACGGCGCGTATTCTAACAACCAGTGTAACAGCTTTGCAACTTTAGGATGGTATTGGCACACCAAAGTCTGGCAGTCGTTAGCCGTGCTATCAAAATGATAATCCTGCCACTGCATAGTGGGGGTGTTTCTGGGAAGTTCGGCATGGCGGAAAATTTCTGCCGTGGCGATATGCACACCGGGGCTGGCCACCAGAAACCAATGCTTTGGTTGTTCGGTATCGACAAATTGTTCACCGACGCCACTGGCGAAGGTGGTACGGCCATGTACAAAGACCGGCACGTCAGCGCCAAGCTGCAACCCAAGCGCTTCAAGCTGCTCAAGTGTCAAGCCACATTGCCACAGAGTATTGAGCACCACCAGGGTGGTGGCGGCATTGGACGACCCCCCGCCGATACCGCCCCCCATAGGTAACCGTTTGTCTAACCAGATGTTGGCGCCCTGACTAACGTGGCAATACTGCTTCAGTAAGTTGGCCGCTTTAACAATAAGATTATCTTCATCGGCGACACCGGGCAGTGGGGTCATCAGTTGAATGGCACCATTGGTGGTGGTTTCAAAGGCTAACTGGTCTCCCTGGTCAAGCAATTGAAACAAGCTTTGCAGATGATGGTAACCATCCTGGCGTCGTCCGGTGATATGCAGAAACAGATTTAACTTGGCCGGAGACGGCCACCAGATCAGTTGATTTGCCATGTATTTACCCGAATTCTAATAAGCTCAGTAGGGGTCTTAAGTTCCAGATTGTAGGGCAAAATGTAGGCGCCAGTTGGCCGGTAGTCGCTCATATTTACCTGCCATCCCTGTGCGGTATTTAATTGTTGTAATAGACCATTGTCAGAAAACAGCGGTCGGGTATCGGGTGAAACCTGGCCTTTGATCCACAGGGGAATTTGCTCCACCGGAATGGGCCAGCCGGTTAACTCGTATAACAGTTCACTGGCATTTTGGTGTTGATAGTCTTTGTCTTCGTATTCCAGCGTGACCAGTGCACCGTTTTTATGCAATGTCAAAATACGTGTACCGATAAAACTGCTCAGGCCCAATTCATACTCGTCTGGCGATTGCTGCCAGTTTAAGGTGGCACTGAAACGCTCTTCTTTACCTTGGTAGGCCAATTTGCCATTGATACGCCAGCTGTGCAGGTTTTGCAGCTTGATTTGATTGGCTTTGGCGTCAACGGAGTAGGTTACATCCGGGCGGGTGGTGCAGGCACTCAACAGGCTGAGCAACAAACAAGCACCTAAAAGGCAAAAAAACGAACGGAACATTGACGAAATCCGGGTCTTGAATGGCCGCTATGGGAACACAGATTGCCCGGTGCTTTCAATAGGTTTGGCTTTTGCGTACAATGCCACGCCGTAATCCTTGGCGCGTAAAGACACTAAACACCCACATGGCCCTAATTGCACTCGGTATCAATCACAACACGGCTCCTGTGGATGTCCGAGAGAAAGTGGCGTTTTCGGCGGATGCGCAGCTTGACGCCTTATTGTCACTTCGAAATGAACTTGGCAGTCAGGAGTCGGTGATTCTTTCCACTTGTAATCGCACAGAGATATATGCCCAGCTTGATGCTCAGCAACAGCAGGCTTTGTTGGCCTGGCTGGCCGACTTCCATAATCTCGAGCAGCAAAGTCTGCAACCCAACAGTTATGTATATCAGGAGCAGGATGCAATCCGCCACCTGATGCGTGTGGCCAGTGGTTTGGACTCACTGGTACTCGGCGAGCCGCAAATTCTCGGACAAGTGAAGCAAGCCTTTGTCAGCGCCAAAGACAGCGGCATGGTAAGCAGTGGTTTTGAGCGACTGTTTCAACAGACCTTTGCGGTGGCCAAAAAAGTGCGGTCAGACACGGATATCGGTGCCAATGCTGTCTCTGTGGCCTATGCCTCGGTGCAACTGGCCAAGCATATTTTCTCTTCTCTGGACAAAATTAAAGTCCTGCTGATTGGGGCCGGTGAAACCATTGAGCTGGTGGCGCGCCATCTGCATGAACAGCAGGTAAAAAGTATGCTGGTGGCCAATCGTACCCTTGCCAGGGCTCAGGAACTGGCTGAACCCATTGGTGCAAGAGTCATCACCCTGGCGCAAATACCAGAGCACCTGGCAGAAGCCGATATTGTGATCAGTTCCACAGCCAGCCAGTTACCGATTCTGGGTAAAGGTGTAGTGGAAAGAGCACTGAAAAATCGTCGCCATCAACCTATGTTTCTGGTGGATCTTGCTGTGCCCAGAGATATAGAAGCTGAAGTGGCGGAGTTGGATGACGCCTATCTTTATACGGTAGATGACCTGCAACAGATTGTGCAGCAGAATCTGGCATCCAGACAAAGTGCCGCGCAAAAAGCCGAGCAGATGATAGACCTGGCGGTGCAAGAGTTCCTTCAATGGCATGGCGCCCAAGCATCGATGGATCTGGTGCGGGACTATCGGGCCCAAAGTGAAGCAAATAAATTTAAGTTGCAGGAGCGCGCGCTCAAGCAACTGGCAGATGGCAAAGACCCGCAGGACGTCATTGTCGAGCTGGCAAACAAACTAACCAACAGCCTGATCCATGCGCCAACCCAGGCTATTAAGGAAGCAGCGCTAAGCCAGGATACAAATAGTCTCAACCTGTTACAACGGGCTCTGGGATTGGAAAAGATTTAGGAAAACCGAGATTCTATGAAAGCATCTGTATTGAACAAATTGGAATCCCTGATGGAGCGCTTTGAAGAAGTGCAGGCGTTGTTGGGCGACGCCGGGGTGATTGCCAATCAGGAAAAGTTCCGCAACTTGTCCAGGGAATACGCGCAGTTGGAGGAACTGGTAAAGTGCTTCAGAGCCTACCGCCAAGCGCAGCAGGATTTGGTTAGTGCTCAGGAAATGCTGAAGGAAGAGGATCCTGAGATGCGTGAAATGGCGGAAGAAGAAATTAAAGCCGCCAAACACAGCTTAGAGGAATTAGAGACTGAGCTGCAGGTGTTATTACTGCCCAAGGATCCTAACGACGATAGAAACTGTTTCCTGGAAATTCGTGCCGGAGCGGGTGGCGACGAGGCGGCCATTTTTGCCGGGGACCTGTTTCGTATGTACAGTCGATATGCAGAAAGCCGCAGATGGCGAGTGGAAGTGGTCAGCGCTAATGAAGGCGAACATGGCGGCTATAAGGAAATTATCGCCAATGTAATGGGGGACGGCGCCTATGGTATTCTGAAATTCGAATCCGGTGGACACCGGGTTCAGCGCGTTCCCGAAACCGAATCCCAGGGGCGTATCCATACATCGGCCTGTACCGTGGCGGTATTACCTGAGTTACCTGAGTCCGAAGCCATTACCATCAACCCGGCAGAGCTTAAGGTGGATACCTTCAGGGCCAGTGGTGCAGGTGGTCAGCACGTAAACAAAACCGACTCGGCTATTCGTATTACTCACTTACCCACCGGGTTGGTAGTGGAGTGTCAGGATGAGCGCTCCCAGCACAAAAACCGTGCTAAAGCCATGTCGGTGTTGCAGGCCAGGTTAAACCAGATGGAGCAGGATAAACGTGCACTGGAAGAAGCCAGCACCCGTCGTAATCTGGTGGGCAGTGGCGACCGGTCTGAGCGCATACGAACATACAACTTCCCACAGGGCAGGGTCACAGACCATCGCATAAACCTGACCTTATACAAGCTGGACGAAATTGTTGAGGGCGATCTCAACGGTATTCTTGAGCCAATTCGCCAGGAACACCAGGCCGATCTGTTGGCATCGCTATCCGATGAAGGCTGATGATCTGACGATTCAGGATGCGTTACAATGGGCCAGGCAAGTGCTGAGCGATTCTGAGTCGGCTGCCTTAGATGCCCGTGTGTTACTTTGCCATAGCCTTGATGTCTCGCCGGTTTATTTGCACACCTGGCCGGAAAAACCTTTGCAAGAAAATCAATGGGTTGCGTATCAGGCATTAATTGAAAAGCGTAGCAAAGGCGTGCCTGTGGCCCATCTGACCGGGCGACGGGATTTCTGGAGTCTGACCCTTAAGGTTAACAATTTGACCTTGATCCCACGGCCGGAAACTGAATTGTTGGTGGAAACGGCGCTGGCGCTGTTTGATCACAGCCCTATTAATGTATTGGATTTAGGCACGGGCACCGGGGCCATTGCCCTGGCATTGGCCAGTGAACGACCAGGCTGGCAGGTGATAGGGGTTGACTTTGAGTCACAGATTGTTGAACTGGCCGAACAAAATGCCCAGTTGAATCAACTAACTAATGTCAGGTTTTTGCAGAGCCATTGGTTTAACAATGTGCCAAAGCAGACATTCTCTCTGATCCTCAGCAATCCACCTTACGTAGAACCCGACAGCCCCTTTTTGCAGCAAGGGGATGTGCGCTTTGAACCTTTGTCTGCTTTGACCGCAGATGAAAATGGATTGGCAGATATTCGCCAAATTATTTCTCAGGCCAGCCTTTATCTGGTCGATTCCGGTTTCCTGTTACTGGAACATGGTCATAGTCAAGGGGAAGCGGTCAGACAGTTACTTGAGCAGGCGGGTTTTGCACAGGTGGATACCCTGAAGGACTTGGCTGGACTGGACAGATTGAGTATGGGGCAATGGCACGTATAAAGTGCGTGTTGGCCTTTTGAATTTGAATGACATCTATACTCAGAAGGTCAACTCGCTCTGGTCGCTTTTACTTGCCGTCCTGCCGAAACAAGCTATTCTGCTAACTGATTGAATCGACAAAATTTAGCTTTTAATTGGCAGACTGGAGGCGCCATGATGTCCGATGACCTGTTGTTCCTGGATGAGTCTGATGATGAAATCATTGAGGAAAGAAGTACCTGGAAGGTTTTAATCGTTGACGATGAGCCCGAAGTGCATGCCGTCACCAAGCTGGCCCTGAGTGATTTTGTCTTTCAGGACAAAGGTATTGAGTTTATTAGTGCTTATACCGGTGCTGAAGCAAAGAAATTGTTTCTGGAGCATGATGACATAGCCATTGTGCTGCTGGACGTTGTGATGGAAACCGACGATGCAGGTTTGCAAGTTGCCGAATTTATTCGTGGTGAAGCCAACAACCATTTTACCCGCATTATTCTGCGTACCGGACAGCCAGGTCAGGCACCGGAAAAACATGTCATCATCAATTACGATATCAACGACTATAAATCCAAGACGGAGCTGACGGCACAGAAGCTGTTTACCGTGGTTATTGCCACCCTGCGCTCTTATCGCGACATTATGGTTATCGAAGAGAACCGTAAGGGGCTGGAGAAAATCATATCTGCCTCTGCAGATCTGTTCAGCATTCATTCTCTAGAGCACTTTATTGACGGCATAGTACAGCAACTGTCTTCGTTGTTGGGCGGCACACAGGACGCCGCTTATATTACCTCTGCGGTGGCAGGCCCCCGTCCTATCGATAACGATGTGTCCTCTGATTTCTATGTGTTTACCGGCAAAGGCGACTTTGCCGATCATGAAGGTAAACCTCTGGATAATGTGCTGAGCGGTTCGCAACTGGATGCCTGCCATCAGGCGTTGCGTGAAAGGGAAATCGTTTATGCCGAAGAATATCTGGTCGCTTACTGTAACAGCAAAACCATGCGTGGCTCGTTGTTGTACTTGTCTGGGTTGCCGCGCAAATTAACCGAGACTGACAAACGCTTACTGGAAATTTTTGCTCAGAACGTGCAGATTGCCTTTGACAATGTACTGCTGACCAAAGATATCGAAGATACTCAGCGGGAAATTGTCGAGCGCTTAGGACAGGCCTTGGAAAAGGAAATGGGCGGTGGCAAGCATATTCAACGAATGACGCTGATGTGTGAGTTGCTGGGCCGGGAATATGGTCTCTGTGACGAGGAACTGGACATACTCAAGTTGGCCGTACCATTGCACGACGTCGGTAAATTAAAGATCCCAGAGTCCATTTTGCTCAAGCCTGGCAAATTAAACGCTGAAGAGATTGAAATTGTGCGGAATCATGCAGAGTTTGGTTATCAGCTTCTTAAGGATTCCCGTCGTCCAATCATAAAAGCGGCCGCACTGCTGGCCAGGGACCATCACGAATACTGGGATGGGCAGGGTTATCCACGTGGATTGAAAGGCGATGAAATTCATATTTTTTGCCGCATCACTGCGCTGGCCGACGTGTTCGATGCATTGCATGCCAAACGTTGTTACAAAGAAGCCTGGCCGCTGGATAAGGTACTGGACTTAATTCAGTCGCAGCGCGGCAAGCAGTTTGACCCCAGGTTAGTGGATATCATGCTGGCCAATCGGGATAAAATAGAGGCTATTTGCTATGCCTATCCGGACAACTTGCCAGAATCGCCATGCAGCTAATGTTAGTTGGTTGACAATATTGATATTGAGTTGCGGTTTTAACCTGAATTCATCGCAAAAATAGCCAGTTAGTCCTAAATCGCATTTCAGGGCTCGATTTTGCCTCTTTGGCAAAGTAAAGTTGGGCTCCGGTGGGGCACGAAGCGCCTCACAATATAATTACAATAACAGGGTTCGTGCTATGTATATGATGGTCAAACACCTTCACCTGACCGCAATTGCTATCAGTCTTTCATTGTTTATATTGCGTTTCTTCTGGCAGCTTAGAGGGTCTCCGATGCTGCACAAGAAATGGGTCAAAATTGTTCCCCATGTCGTCGATACTTTGCTGCTGGCCAGTGCCGTCACCTTGTGTGTGATGATTGCGCAATATCCGTTTGTGCATGCCTGGGTAACAGAGAAACTGATGGCTGTACTGTTCTACATTTTGTTGGGACTGGTGGCCCTTAAGTTAGGCCGTACCAATACCATTCGTTGGATTGGCTTTGTTGGCGCCATCAGTTGGTTAGCCTTTGCCGCCAAAGTCGCCATATTCAAGCAACCCATATTGTTCTCCTGAAATTCGTCGGATTGTCGACCTTGATGTAGTTGCCCCAGAGGTAAATAGTGTCGCCTGTATTTTCTAGTATTGCGCAAGAGCAGCCGCTGAAGGCTGCCTTGCAACTTGGCCTGTTGTTTGGCCCGGTGGATGTGGATGCACAGATACGTCAGGTGCATGAGTGGATCGAGCTTGGACGAAAGCGCCTGACTGGCCCTGACCCCTTTGGTGCCTTTCTGCATTTTTTCTATAAAGAACTGGCCTTTGGCCAGGGGCCAGACATACATGCTTCCAATATGGTAAGAATGGATCAGGTTTTGGCTTATCGCTCCGGAGGGAGCATTTGTCTGGGCTTACTGTTTTGCTATATGGGCAGGCAGTTGGGGTTTGAATTGACTGAAATTAATTTTCCCGGTCATTTTCTGATTAGTCGTCAAAAAGGGGCATTGCGTCGGCAATTTATCGATCCTCTCAATGGCAAGATCCTCAACTGGCAGCAAGTGGAAGCGTTGTATCATACGCTGCTGGACGACATGCATGAAGAAGATGATGAGTCTCAACTCGCTAACTGGTTACAACCTGGCAGTTGCAGAGATATCGTCGTGCGGTTGCTTAACAACCTAAAAGCCACGTTTATTCAAGAGCAACGTTTTGAACAGGCCTGGCAGGCCAGTGATCTGCTGGTGCAGCTATGCCCTGATGATCCATATGAGCGCCGGGACAGAGGTTTTTTATTACAGCAGCTTGATTGCCCTGGTGGCGCACTGGCAGACTACCGCTATTACATCAGCCAATGTCCCAGAGACCCGGCTGCCCAGTTGCTGAAGATGCAGCTTAAACATTTTACCCAGGAATTCGTTGTACTGCACTGAGCTGGTAGTGTAACGATAAAGGGTTAACGATATTTAGGAGGTCTGATGGCCCATCCCGCTTTGATCACCAACGATGCAGTAGTGATAGGTATTTTGGCGATTATTCTGGGGGGGGTATTTTATACATCCCACAGTAATCATGCTTTTTTTAAAGGCTTTTATCGCTATGTGCCAGCCTTGCTGCTGTGCTATTTCATCCCATCATTACTGAATACCTTTGGCATTGTTGACGGCCACACTTCCAATGCTTATTACATGGCGTCACGTTATTTATTACCTGCTTGCTTGGTGTTACTCACCCTGAGTATGGATCTCAAGTCTATTATTGGCCTTGGGCCAAAAGCCTTGATCCTGTTTTTGACCGGTACTGTGGGCATTGTGATTGGTGGTCCTATCGCACTGCTGATAATGTCTGCCGTGGCGCCAGAAGCGATGAATGGGCAGGGCCCTGATGAAGTGTGGCGGGGCCTGACGACTATCGCAGGTAGCTGGATTGGTGGTGGTGCCAATCAGGCGGCCATGAAGGAAATATTTGAAGTAGGGGGCGGCATTTTTTCCACTATGGTGACGGTGGATATTATTGTGGCCAATCTCTGGATGGCGGTATTGCTAGTGATGGCTGCCAATGCCAAGCAGTTGGATGCCAAAAGTGGAGCGGATACCTCAGCCATTCAGGACATCATCGAAAAAGTGGAAAAATATGAAGCGGAAAAACGCCGTATCCCACATTTGAAAGACTTGGTCGGTATTTTTGCCGTTGGTTTTGGTGCTTGTGGCATTGCCCATTTTCTGGCCGATACTATTCAACCCTGGATGGTGGTGAATGCGCCGTGGGGTGAGCAATACAGCCTGCACAGTCAATTTTTCTGGCTGGTGGTTACCGCAACCACTATAGGTATCGCCTTGTCATTCAGTCCCATGCGCCACCTTGAACAAGCCGGTGCTTCTAAGGTGGGCAGCTTGTTTGTCTACATTCTGGTGACCACCATCGGCTTGCATATGGATATTACTAAGATTGCTGAAACCCCGGTATTTTTTGTTCTGGGTATTGTCTGGATGATGATCCATGCTGGATTAATGCTGGGGGTTGCGAAGCTGATTCGGGCACCGATTTTTTACATGGCGGTGGGTAGTCAGGCTAATGTGGGAGGCGCCGCGTCTGCGCCGGTTGTTGCGGCAGCATTCCACCCATCACTGGCACCAGTGGGTATCCTGCTGGCAGTGATGGGGTATGGTCTGGGTACCTATATGGCCTATCTTTGTGGTTTGATTATGAAAGGAGTAGCGGGATGAGTAATCTGCAGCAAATCGACTTTGCTGGTTTACAAGTGGCAAACAACCAGCCTTTTGTCTTGTTTGGCGGTATGAATGTGCTGGAATCCAGAGACTTGGCCCTGCGCATCGCCGAGCATTATAAACAGGTCACCAACCGCCTGGGCATTCCCTATGTATTTAAGGCGTCCTTTGATAAGGCTAACCGCTCATCGGTGCATTCATACCGGGGACCCGGTATGGAAGAAGGGCTGCGAATTTTTGAAGAGATCAAGCGTGAGTTTGATGTGCCCTTGATTACCGATGTACATGAACCCCATCAGGCAGCCCCTGTTGCAGAAGTGGTGGATGTGATTCAGCTCCCGGCTTTTCTGGCCCGCCAGACCGATCTGGTGGTGGCCATGGCCAAGACTAATGCGGTTATTAACGTTAAGAAACCGCAATTTCTGGCGCCGCATGAGATGCGCCATATCATCAGCAAGTTTATCGAAGCTGGCAATAACCGCGTGATTTTATGTGAGCGGGGAAGTTGCTTCGGTTACAACAACCTGGTGGTGGACATGTTAGGCATGGATGAAATGAAGGCCTTTGCCCCGGTTATATTTGATGCCACTCATGCATTACAAAAACCAGGTGGTCGCAGTGATTCGGCGGATGGCAGGCGTGCTCAGGCTGCACAACTTGCCCGCAGTGGCATGGCTCTTGGACTGGCAGGCCTGTTTATTGAAGCGCACCCTGATCCAAATCAGGCCCGGTGTGACGGTCCCTGTGCCCTGCAGCTAGACAAGCTGGAGCCTTACTTACAGCAAATGAAAGCCTTGGATGATTTAATTAAAGGTTTCGCACCTTTGGATACCAGTGCCAGTTGATGAACTGCCTGTTGGTGACCGATATCTTTGGCGATGGTCCCTGGCTGCAACAGGTCAGGGAAACTATCGAGCCCTATGCACAAATCACTTGTGTCAGCCCTTATAGTAGCAAACAGGCATTTGATCATGAACAGCAGGCCTATCAGGCTTATTGCCAAGACTGTGGTCATGAGAATTATCTGTATAAAGTCAGGGCTGCTTTACAACAACTGAGCACCTACACCCTGGCACTGGGATTTAGCGCTGGTGCGTCAGCCCTCTGGCGTGCCCTGAGCGACTATTCTGGTGATCATGTTCAGCATTTTATTGGTTTCTATCCTGGCCAGATTCGTAATGCATTGGCGCTGAATACACAGATAAGTACAACGCTGGTGTTTCCAAGCCATGAGTCACATTTTGATCTGGTACCGGTGAAGTCGGCTTTGCGTAAAAAAGACAAGGTTGAGGTGCTGGACAGTGCTTGGCTGCATGGTTTTATGAACCCCTGTTCTGAAGGGTTTCATGTTTATGGGCAGAAAATGGGTTTAGAGATTATTGAGCAAAAGTTGATGCTGATGAGGGAAAGTTTGATGAGGGCACAAGAAGGCGGGGATATCCCCGCCGTCCAGGCGTAAACATCAACAGGGGCAATCCTTGCCTATGGCAGGATTGCAGATAAGGTGACTAGTCAGCCTTGGTCTGCAGATCCTGGCGGCTGTCAGCCTTTACCAGCAGCTCAGCGTTGTTATCTTTGCTGTCCAGTGTCAGACTGTCTTCGGTCAATATAATAACCGGTTTAATTTGAGGCAGTTCCAGGCTGTCTGCCGCTGCTTTTACCTGGGCCTGGATGAGCTCGGCTAACCAGTCTTTGTCCAATGTATTGGCATTAACGGCCTGGCTGCTAAGCAGTACTAGGCCACAAGTGAGAATTCTGTTAAAGTTTTTCATCTGCAATACCTTAAGTAAACATAATGTTAAAGTTACGCTTTTATGAGATCTTTGTTACAGTTTTGTTTTGGTGATGAACTGTTAACTTGCTTTTTATAAAGCAATTTTTTTATCTCACGGTTAAAATATAACCGATAAGTTGCAAGCGTTAAATTGACATTAATTCAGGTAAATGGATTAGAAAAAATAATGAAAGAGTCATTTTGATGTCACGCCGCTTACCGCCGTTGAATTCCCTTAAAGCCTTTGAGGCTGCAGCCCGACACCTGAGTTTTACTCGCGCAGCGGATGAGTTGTTTGTGACGCAGGCCGCGGTTAGCCACCAAATTAAGGCCTTGGAAGAATTTTTGGGTATCAAACTTTTTTTGCGGAAAAATCGCTCATTGTTACTCACAGAGGAAGGCCAGGGTTACTATCTAGATATTAAGGACATCTTCAGCTCACTGCAGGAAGCCACCCAGCGCCTATTAGCCAGGGGCGCAAAGGGAGCCATTACGGTGGCTTTACCTCCCAGTTTTGCTATTCAGTGGTTGGTTCCGCGCATTCATAAGTTCAGCGCCCAATATCCGGATATTGACGTACGTATCAAGGCGGTAGATTTTGATGAAGGCCATTTGACCGACGATGTGGACGTTGCCATTTATTATGGGCGCGGCAAGTGGCCTGGCTTGCAGGCTGACAAGCTGCATACTGAATATCTGACCCCCATATGTTCGCCTATGTTGTTTCAGTCAGACAAACCGCTGGATACCCTGGATGACCTGCGTTATCACCAACTATTGCATGATGCCTCACGTGAACCCTGGAAAAACTGGATCCGTGAATTTAACGTGCTGGGGGTGAATGTTAATCAGGGGCCTATTTTCAGCCATTCCATGTTGGTTTTACAGGCCGCAGCCCTAGGGCAGGGTATAGCACTAGGACACTCCGTTCTGGCGCGCCCGGAAATACAGGCTGGGCGTCTGATCTGTCCGTTTGCCGAAAAGTTGATCACTAAAAATGCCTACTATGTGGTGTGTCATGAGTCTCAGACCGAATTGGGTAAAATTGCCACCTTCAGAGACTGGGTATTGGCTCAGGTAAAAGAAGAACAGGAAAGCGATGATTTTAGCTGATACTGCCCACCAACCCATTGCCAGCTTATTGCTGGCACATGGTGCCGGTGCTGGTATGCACAGCGACTTTATGCAGCAGGTCGCTGCAGGTCTGTGCGAACGGGGTGTTAATGTCTACCGGTTTAATTTTCCTTATATGCAGTTAGCCGAGCAGCAGGGTAAAAAACGTCCACCGGATGGCATGGCCAAATTACAATCTGCAATGCAGGACGCATTGGCACAAGTACCGGTTAATCTTCCCCGTTTTATCGGCGGTAAATCTATGGGCGGGAGGGTTGCGTCGATGCTGGCTGATAGCCTGGAAGTTCAGGGCTGTTTGTGTCTTGGTTATCCTTTTCATCCCCCAGGTAAACCCGAAAAATTGCGTATTGACCACCTGCAAAAGCCTGGCAAGCCCATTTTGATAGTGCAAGGGCAGCGGGATCCCTTTGGTAGGGAAGAAGAAATTGCTGGCTATTCACTGCATAGCAGGGTTCAGGTGGCGAAGATAACGGATGGCGATCACAGTTTTGTACCGCGTAAATCGTCGGGGTTGGTATTCGAGGATAATTTGCATACAGCCTGTCAGCAGATGGTGGCATTTATCGGAGCTAATAAATGAAGTGGATTTTAACCCTGGCGGCTTTTTTTGGGCTGACCGGCGTGATGTTGGGGGCCTTTGCAGCCCATGGTCTTAAGGGCAAACTGGAAAATCAACTACTGGCGGCGTTTCAGACCGGAGTTCAATATCAGCTTTGGCATACATTGGCGCTTATTCTATTGGTGCTGCTGTACCGTCAGCAGCCTCAGCCACTGTTGCAATGGGCTGCAATCAGCATGTGCTCCGGGGTCGTATTGTTTTCCGGTTCGTTGTATTTGCTGGCAATAACCGGAATGAAATGGCTGGGACCCATAACCCCTTTGGGCGGATTGGCCATGATTCTTGGTTGGTTGTTGCTGTTGATTGCAGCACTGCGGGGAGGCCAAATCTGATGGCTGGATTATTAGCCTATTGCCGGGCTGGCTTTGAATCGGACCTGGCCAACGAATTACAGGAAAAAGCGGCACAGCGACAGATATTTGGTTTTCCCCGGTTAAAACCAAACAGTGGCTTTGTGTTGTTTGAATGCTATCAAGCCGAAGATGCGCGCCCTTTGGCCGAAGCCTTACCCCTGAGTGAGGTGATTTTCTCCCGTCAGCAGTTTGCCTGTCTTGCCAGCCTGACGTCGCTGGATCCTGCTGATCGCATCAGCCCTATTCTGACCGCGTGTGCGGATTTTCCCCTTTGTGGCGATTTGCGCGTGGAGTACCCAGACACCACAGAAGGGCGGGAACTGTCTAAGTTTTGTCGAAAATTTGCTGTCCCTTTGCGTCAAGCGCTGCGAAAAGCCGGCAAGCTGACGCATAAAGAGAATGCCAGCAAGCCGGTGCTTTTCGCTTTTTTCACCGATGGCCAGCATTTACATCTGGGCGTAGCCGAGCCGGATGCAATCAGCCCACATCCGCTGGGGATTATGCGTCTGAAAACCCCTGCGGATGCCCCCAGTCGCTCCAGTCTTAAATTGGATGAAGCGATTCAGACCTTTCTAAGCGAAGCGGAACAACAAAGTAGGCTGCAAAGTGGTATGCAGGGGGTGGATTTGGGGGCCTGTCCGGGAGGCTGGACCTATCAATTGGTTCGGCGTGGGCTATTTGTGCAGGCTGTTGACAATGGTGCTATGGCACCCAGCCTGATGGAAAGCGGTCAGGTTCGCCATTATGCTGAAGATGGCTTTAAATTCAGGCCAAAGAAAAAGAATGTTCACTGGCTGGTATGCGATATGGTGGAGCAGCCGGTCAGAGTGGCGCGACTGATGGCTGATTGGGTAAGAGATGGCTGGTGCAAAGAGGCCATTTTTAACCTTAAACTGCCAATGAAAAGGCGTTTTGAAACTGTGCAGCAAGCGCAGAATTGTATCGAAGAGGCCATGGCCGGTCAGGCGTATCGCCTGGTAGCCAAACACTTGTACCATGATCGGGAAGAAATCACCCTGCACTTGTTTAAAAAATGAGTCGTTTGATGGGGCTACTTTTTAGCCAGACTGCGCTTTAGTTTGCGCAGCTGATGCCGCATTTGACGCACTAGTCGTTTTTTCTGCTGCGCCGTTAAAGGTCGATAATTTAGATGGGTAAAACAGCGGGTCAAGATTGCAAAGTGTTGCAGGGATTGCTTATCTGATTTTGTTGCCAGACTCATACTGAAGTCCTGTGGCCCCTGCCAATATGGGCGCCGTATGTCATACCTGGCCAGTAATTTAAGTGCTTTTTGGTAGTACCCGTGGGGCAGATTTTGTCTGGCCTGCAACCAGGGCCTGATATGGTAAGCCGCCAGTAATAAGGCAATGACAGCCACCAGGGTGAAGCTAAATAACAGCAGTTTCCAAAGTTTCAAGTCGCCCAGCAATGCTTTAAGCAGATCTTGTTGATTTTGCTGGTCAAATCCCAGGATCCAACGGCTCCACCAGTAATCCATGTCGGCCATTAATCCACGTAGGTTGTTAAACCACTCAATATTGCGAAGATTGGCAAGTGGTGCATCGGCAAGAAAGCTTTGTTCAAATTCAACCGCCTGTTCCAGACCAAATTGCAGTCGTAAAGGCGCTACCCAAGCGGTGGGATCCAAGCGTTGCCAACCGTCATCAGACAGCCATTCCACCCAGGCGTGGGCATCATATTGGTAAACGCTCATGTAACGGTCACCGCGCATTTCCCCGCCCAGATAACCCGTAACTAATCTGGCAGGAACACCGCTCAGTCGCAGCAAATAGGCTGTTGCACTGGCATAATGGCTGCAAAATCCAGCTTTTTCTTCAAACAAAAACCTGTCTACAGGGTCAACGGGCATACGGCCGGGTTTGAGGGTATAACGAAACTCCTGCTGCTGCATAAACTTGGCAATGGCCTGAATGATCTGTTCTGCTCTGGTGTTCTGAGCTTTTAATTGGCTGGCCCATTCGCGAGTGCGGGGATTTGCCTGCTCAGGCGTTTGCAGATTCAGGCGTTTATCCAGATTTGGGATCCCTTCGTACAATGCGGTTTGGTAGTAAGAGCGTACCCGATAAGCCAGGTTGGACTGTAACGGGATTCGACTTTGCAATGTGTAGTCATGACTTTGCCATACGTGGTTATCCTGGCTGGTTGCCACATCCAGGGCAAACAACCAGCGTTGTTTGGTCGGCTCGGCGATGATTTGATAGCTATGTGCCGGTCCGCTCACTTGTGGTGAAAAGGTCTGATTAGCCCCCTTGAATCTTTCCTGCAATTTGCGGCGATAGGGATGCACCTGCCAATTGCTGCCGTCAAAGTCCTCCATTACCAGTGCCCGCCAGTAACGCTGAGACATGGGCGGGGCATTCCCTTCAAAGGTCACGCGAAAGGCTAAATCATCGGTGCGTGCCAATTGAGCCAGATCACCTGGGGAAACTTTATCGCTAAGACCGGTCTGGGTGCCTTTACCCGTCGGCATCTGCCAAAGTGGCCCCAGTTTCGGCAGGACAAGTAGCATCAGCACGGCAATAGGTAGTGCCTGAAGACATAATTTGCCAACCCGCTTAATCAGTATCGGCCACCTGGCAGACGGATTAATATGACAGGCCAGACTCAGCAGCAGTAAAACACAAAGCAGGGCATAAAACAGGCTGAAGGCAATATTCTGGTTAAACACCAGTGCAGCCCCTAACAGGAAAAACTGCACGCCAATCAGTTGGAAGTAGTCCCGGCGACTGGCCAGCAACATTAATTTTAAACTACTGGCCATGACCAGCAGATTTAACATGCCGAGCAACAGCCCTAATTGCCAACCAAAGTACGCCAGTACAATGGCGCATAGTATGGCCATTAAGTTCAGGGTACGAATAGAAAGTTGATGCTTCTGCCAATTCAAGTAAAGGCTGACACGAATAATCACGGCGCAAAGTACTAAAAGCAAAACCCACAACTGCAATGGCTCAAAGAGTGTCAGACTGAGTGCCATCAATATCAGGGTCAGTAACAAATGGGCATTGTTATGAGCCGAGGGATTAAGACGTAACATCCGCCACTCCTTTGACCAACGCCAGCGCGACCAGGCATTGACGAACATGTTCTTTGCCTTTGCCAGGTGGAATGACCTTGCCGGGTATATCCAGTCCAAATTCCCAGCCTCTGGCGTCCATTTCGAGACAAGTTTGGCAAAGTCGGCACAGATTATCTTCCAGATGCTGATCAATGTGGTGCAATATCAGCCATCCTGATTGTTGAGTTTGCGAACTGAACTTTTTACTGAGTAACCCCTGGCCTTTTGCGGCTTGTTTCCAGGCAATATGATAGAGAGGTTGCCCCAGTCGGTAATCGGTCAGACTGTCAAAATCATCCAGGCCCTGACCTTCTTTGACACAACGGACACTCTGCTGCCCTGCAGATGTGGTATCGCGATGGCTCACTGGCCATAAAGGGAGCATCGGCGTGGGATAGACTATCAGGTGAAAGTCAAAGGCAAGGTGTGTCCAGCAGCGGAACAGACCCAAAGGATAGTAGCTACAGAGTGTTAATCTGGGTAATTGCAGTTTTCCGCGCTTTGGGCTGAACAGATTCAATGTTGCCGGGTTAGTAAAGTTGTCCAGCTCCACGGCACTTTGGACTTTTTCACCATACCAGGCTAAATGCAGCTTGCCAGCTTTGCCTTCTTTTCTACTTTCAATCCAAAGAGGAAAGCTCACCGGGTTACCTGCATAGATATTGGCCAGCTTCCCGGGTTGAAGATTAAGCCCGGCGAAATTCAGGTAACTGCTGAACAAACTCACCAGCATCAAGGCCATCAGAAAAAAACTTAATAGCAAAATCAGATTATTTTGGTAGTTGGTCCCGAGGATAAACAGGGTCAAACATAAAAGTAGATATAACCAACCAAACCTGGAGGGAAAAATAAATATATTGCCACGGTGCAAACTAAATCGCGGTTGTGCAGGAATTCTTTTGTCCAGCCAACGAAGCAAGCGTTGTTGAATAAAACCAGCCATGTTCAGGCAGCCAACGGGTCAACACATTCCAGTAACTGCAGGCTTAGGCCTGAATTTGTCTGACTGTCGGCCTGCGATGATCTTAATCTGTGTTCAGCCACCGCGGGCAATACCGCTTGAATGTCTTCCGGGATCAGATAGTCACGATGATCCGTTACCGCCCAGGCCCGTGCTGCCAGCAGCAGCGCTTTACTGGCTCTGGGTGACAATGCATTGGCAAAGCGTTCAGACTCACGGCTGAAGGTAACAAGGCGAAGTATGTAATCCAAGATAGCGTCGGAAGCATGCACTTCCAATACCTGCTGCTGAAGTTTGAGGCGCAATTCATCGTTGATAATGGTGGGCAGAGCCTGACCTCTTTGGGATTGCGGTTGTTGTAACATAGCTTTCTCAGCTTGCCAATTGGGATAGCCTAATTGTATGCGCATCAAAAACCGGTCCAGTTGGGACTCTGGCAATGGATAGGTACCTGCCTGATGCAATGGATTCTGTGTACCAATAACAAAAAACGGTGATGGCAACATATGGGTCTGTCCATCCAGGCTGACCTGTCGCTCCTCCATTGCCTCTAATAAAGCGCTTTGAGTTTTGGGGCTGGCACGATTGATTTCGTCGGCCAGCACAATTTGGCTGAAGATGGGACCGGGATGGAAGTGAAAGGCTTGTTTCTGATTGTCGAAAATATTGACTCCCAGCATATCGGCTGGCAGAAGATCGGAGGTGAATTGGATACGGGAGAAATTCAGGCCAAACACTTGCGCCAAGGCATGAGATAGCGTGGTTTTCCCCATGCCGGGTAAGTCTTCAATTAACAGGTGTCCGCCCGCCAGCATGCACGTCAGGGCCAAGCGTATTTCCTGTTGTTTGCCAATGATTAGTTTGCCAATTTGCCCTATGGCTTGCTGTACTTGAGCTTGCATAGTGGGTCCTTGATGATTCCATGTTGTGATGACCTGATGGGCCACAATCGATTGGTTGTTACTGCATTATAGGCGTTCTGCCGCTGCAGACTGGCAGGCATTAAGCTCATCCTGCCACAACATGAAGGAAAGCAAATTATTCGGGATAATAATTAGGTATAAATAAAAAAGGCCGGTAAAGCCGGCCTTAATTCAAATGAAAACATCGCAGATGTTAAACTGCGTAATTCTCCAGTTTTCCTTGCTCTTTCAGTTCAGCAAAGACTTTAGGCGTGCGGCCAATACCAGTCCAAGTGTGCTCTTTACCAGCATTGTCGGTAAACTTGTATTTTACTGGACGCTTCTGACCTGTGCGTTTGGATGGTGCACCTACCTCACTACCAGCCAAATCATCAAGATCCAGCCCGGCTTCCTGCATTTGTTTGAGGATGGCATCTTTCAGAGCTTGTTTCTTTTCCAGCTCGCGGGCTTTCTCAGCTTCCTGCTCTTTTTTGGTTTCGATAACGGCAGCCAGTTTTTCTGCTACCTGTTCAAGTTCAGAAACAGACAACTCTCTAACGGCCGCTTGCAATCTTCTGGCGTGGGTCAAAATACTGATGAAGTCACTCATTCTTCCACCTTATTCGAAATTGGAGTCATAATTGTTGATGGGTTCGGCATATAAAAATACTGCCTAATTAATATATTTGCAATAGATAATCAAATTGCCAGTATTACGCATCATTTATTTTTAATCCGGCAAGTCCTGCCGATTTTTATAAGTCTGCCGGTTCGCGATGAACACCAGCAAAGATGAATTTAGTTCAGTTGGATAAAAGTGCCAAAATATTGACGCAGTTTGCTTAAAAAATATTAAATCTGATGCCGTTCGTAATGACATCAGGCAATTGTGAATAGGCTGAATACATTTTTTTACATTTTACTCAGGAAAGAATGGACTAAAGGTCCCATCAGGCATTGTGTTGATTTGCGCAAATTATGCGATAAGTAGCAGCATTGTGGCTAACTGGTTGACATTAAATTTGCAATTAAACATGTCTCATCTGCAAGTGCGGCAATATACCTTATACCTTGACCTGTGCGTGATGAGGATAAATCCCTGTACGCTTTTGAGCTTTTTGGCATAATTGCGCGTCTTGAGGGGGATTCGATGCCGACAATTGAACAGGTTTTTGCCAAACAGGGTGCGCTGGCCGGCGTTATTCAGGGCTTTACACCGCGCAAGGCGCAAACTGATATGGCTGAGGCAGTTCAACAAGCCATCAAAAATAAACAGCAACTCGTTGTCGAAGCAGGTACTGGCACAGGTAAAACCTTTGCATATCTGGCACCGGCACTACTAAGCAGTAAAAAGGTCGTTGTTTCAACCGGCACCAAGAATTTGCAGGAACAGTTGTTTCATCGTGATTTGCCATTGTTGAAAAAAGCCCTTGCTACTAATAAACGCACAGTGTTGCTCAAAGGCCGATCTAATTATCTGTGCTTGCATCGATTGTCACAGCATGGTGGCAAAAGTAATCTGGTGGATAAATCCGTATTACATGAACTCACGTTAGTGCGGCAATGGGCAAGTGGCACTAAAAGTGGTGACATCGGGGAATTAAAGAGCTTACCCGAAGATGCCAGGGTGTTACCTTTTGTCACCTCTACACAAGATAATTGCCTGGGCAAAGACTGTCCCGATTACGAAGATTGTTATTTGGTAAAAGCACGTCGTGAGGCGTTGGACGCCGATCTGGTGGTGGTCAACCATCATCTGTTCTTTGCTGATATGGCGCTTAAAGATACTGGATTTGGTGAACTTATTCCTGACGCAGATGTTATTTTGTTTGATGAGGCTCATCAAATTCCAGACATTGCCAGTGAATATTTTGGTGAATCTCTTTCCAGTCGGCAATTGCAGGACCTGGGTATGGATCTTGAGCTGGTATATCGAACTAAACTAAAAGATGCTCAGCAACTAAGTAAAGTGGCGGAAAAGCTTCGTTATATCACTGGTGACTTGCGGCTGCTTTTTCCTGAACAGAGGGAAAAAGGCAATTGGCGGCTGGCACTCGAGCGAGAAGACGTTCAGGCGCAACTGGATAAACTGCATGAAATTCTGGATCTGGTCTACGAGGTGATTAAGCTGCACCTGGGTAGAGATAAAGATCTGGATACCATTTATGAACGATGTGCTCAGGCACGCAGTCAGTTGGAAAGGCTAACCGATGTGGACAAAAAAGGCGTCAGTCTTTGGTATGAAACCACTATCAAGCATATTGTGTTACACCTGACGCCGCTTTCTATCGCCAGGCGCTTTGCTGATTACATGGCTGAGCCAAAACGTACCTGGGTGTTTACGTCTGCCACCTTGATGGTCGGCGGCGGCTTTGAGCATTTTATTCGCCAAATGGGTCTTCAGGGTGCACAGACCCTTGCCTTAGACAGCCCCTTTGATTATCAACAGCAGGCACTTTTATGTGTGCCCCGTTACCTGCCGGAGCCCAGCGCTTTTGCTATGCGCCAGACCTTGACGCGTATTGCTCAGCAGCTAATCAAGGCCAGCAATGGCCGCTGTTTTTTGTTGTTTACCAGTCATGCCATGCTCCGTGAGGTGGCTGATGGGTTGGAAGCTGTGATTGATAATCCTATTCTGGTGCAGGGAAGCACCAGTAAACGCGCCTTACTCGAGGCCTATTTGCAAGCGGACAATGCTGTTTTGCTGGGTACCGGTGCATTTTGGGAAGGGGTGGATGTTCGAGGGGATGCGCTGACATGCGTGTTGATCGATAAACTCCCCTTTGCGGCACCAGATGATCCACTGCTGGAGGCCAGAATTGAAGATTGCAGAAAACATGGCGGCAATCCTTTTGCTCAGATACAGATACCGCAAGCCGTTATTACACTGAAGCAAGGCGCCGGGCGCTTAATTCGGGATAGTGCCGATCGTGGTGTATTGGTCATATGTGACAACCGCTTGGTTACCAGAGACTATGGAAAAACCTTTTTGGCCAGTTTACCGGATATGCGTCGCACCAGAACGCTGGACAGCGCGCTGACTTTCTTAAAACAGATACAAGAGAATCAGGTTACATGAATATATTGGTTATAGATACAGCCACAGAAGCCTGCTCAGCCGCCCTGAGTTACCAGGGGCAAGTATTGGCAAAGTTTGAAGTATGCCCGCAACAACATAGCCAACGACTATTGCCCATGGTGGATGAATTACTTGCTGAAGCCGGAATAACGTTGAAAAACCTGGAATTACTGGGGTTTGGTCGGGGGCCCGGCAGTTTCACCGGGGTGCGGATCGCCACAGGAATGATACAAGGACTGGCATTAGGCTCAGAGTTACCTGTGGTTCCTGTATCCACCTTGGCTGCCATGGCGCAACAAGCCTATATTGAGTATGGAGTTGAACAGGTTATCGCTGCTATTGATGCGCGCATGGACGAAGTCTATATGGGGAAATACTCCTTGGTTGACGGGACGATGCAACTGGTGGGCGATGAGGCAGTATTACCACCTGAACAGGCGCTGTCTGGGATGGTGGATATTCGCCAGTGGGCAGGTGTTGGCACAGCCTGGGGCACATATGAGAGTTTAAACCCGGACGGCCAGGTAAGGGGATTGTCTGACATTCTGTATCCATCAGCCCAGTTTATGCTGCCTTTGGCAACAAGAGCCGCCGCCGATGGGGCTGCTGTCTCGGTGGACCACATAGAGCCGGTGTATCTACGTGACAAGGTCACCTGGAAAAAGTTACCGGGTAGAGAATAGATGACGATATCGGCATGATTTTTGCGAACCGCCTTAGTCTGACTGGTGATATGGCAAGAATGGCAATTTGCTGCCATAGATTAAAGCTGTGCTTAGCTGGATAAGTTGTATCCTACTTCGGTGGTAAATTAGTGGACATTGAATCTTCTCTTATCGCCCAGCAACAAGGGCTGGTGGTTAATCCTGCGGTCAAGGGACCTGCCAGGGACCAACCAGCACGCCAGCCTCAGGACAACGCGCCTACAGAATATCCTCGTAGCCAGGTGGTTGCGCGACAGGGCAATGAAGAAACCCAGGTACAGGCAGACAAGTACCGACGCCAACAACAACAATTTTACGATCAACCAGATTCACGAGGCAGACAAGCTGTCGATGCTTATCAAAGCCTGGCCCGGCTGCAACTAAAAGACGAAATTCAGCAATCTATGGGAATCGACACTTACGTCTGACGCGCAGCTCTTGACGCATCGGAATCAGTTAAATACCCTCGCCATATACCCAATTCAGTACGGGTTCAGCTATTTGTTAGATAATGGACCAGACAATAACGCCAGTTGTGGGGTGAATATGAAGAAGTTAATGTTGGTCACATTTGTGTTGGCCATTGCCGGTTGCTCTACCTTACCCAAGGATTTACAGGTGGCAGAAGGCGCTAAGCTGCTTAATTATCAAGAGGTGGCTGCTCAGCCCCAACAGAGTTCGGGTGGGCAGGTATTGTGGGGTGGGGTGATTGCTGATGTAAAGAACAAGGCCGACGCCACAGTGCTGGAAATGGTGCATTACCCTATACGCAGTTACGGACGACCTACCACAGATGATGAAAGTGTTGGTCGCTTCAGAGTTTATGTGGATGGATTTCTGGATCCTATGGTGTATAAACCAGGACGCAGCCTGACTGTCAGCGGGGCGGTAACGGGAAGCGAAGAAGGACAGGTCGGCGAATACAAGTATCAGTTTCCAACATTGAAAGCCAATGGCTACCACTTGTGGAAAGATGTTCAGGAAGTGGAAGTTAGCACCATGGGGTATGGTTATGGCCCTTACCCATACAATTGGTGGGGCTGGCATATGTGGCCTTACCATGAACGGGTTATTATTCGAAGCAAAAGCAAAGGGTATGTCGATGGACCACTGCCCAATCGGGCTCCTCAGTCCTCGAATTCACCAGCACCTAAAAAGGTGACACGTTAAGCGGCAAAACGTTGCCTTGCTTTACAATGGTGTGGCAGATTATTGCAGTGAAGCGGCAGATTGTTGCCGCTTTTTTTGTTGTGTATGGAGTGAAGTGGATTGCAGGACATTCAAATTAACCTTAAACACCTGACATTGTCGGCCCTGCGATTTGGCAATCCTGATGGACCCAAAGTACTGGCATTACATGGCTGGCTGGACAATGCTGCCAGTTTTGTTCCGATGGCGGAATATTTACCAGACTGGGATGTCGTGGCGGTTGATTTAACTGGACATGGACACTCCGCGCATCGAAGCGCCGATGCGCACTATCATTTTCTGGACTGGGTGCAGGATATCAGGGAATTGCTGAATGTATTAGGCTGGCAACAATGTCACCTGCTTGGACATTCATTGGGAGGCATTCTGTCTTCCGTTTATGCCGCCACTTTTCCGGAACAGATAATCTCTGTGGTGATGATCGAAGCATTCGGTCCTTTGACTAAAGAAGCAGCAACCAGTGCGGAACAGTTAAGGGAATCCGTTGTAAGTCGTCTTGCCATCGATGATAAGACGGCTCGTCATCCCCCCAGTTTTGCTAAAGCTGTGACAGCCAGATTGTTGGCTGGCGATCTCAAAAAGACATCCGCCACTTTGCTGGTTGAGCGTAATTTACGTCAACTGGGGCAGGAGTGGGAATGGCGCACGGACCGGCGTTTGCGCACCGTCTCATCTTTGCGTCTTACCGAACCTCAGGCAGAAGCGTTTCTTATGGCAATAACCTGCCCGATCTTGGCAATAACCGGAAACAAAGGATTTGAAAAAGTGCGAGGGAATGTGCAGCGACGCAAGGCCTTGATTGCAGATTTGAGTTTGGCTCAAGCCGAAGGGGGGCATCACCTGCATATGGATAATCCGGGTGACGTTGCAAAGCATATTCGCAGCTTTTGGCAGCAGGTAGACAAACTTTAACCGCAACTTTTCTGATTTATCTTTTTCCGGGCTTTGGCTACTATTGGGGCTGCGCCGTTTGCCGGGCAATCCCCGGCCATGAAGATAATAAGTAAAAAAATGCCACAGGAGGCAATGTGGAAAAGATTTGGCTAGAACATTACCCTGATAATATCCCTACAGATATTGACGCAGACCACTACGCGTCGTTGGTGGATATATTCGAACAATCTGTGCAGAAATACGCTGACCGTGTTGCCTTTATTAATATGGGTGCACAGATGACATTTAAAGAGCTGGATCAGTATTCCAGGCAGTTTGCCGCCTATCTACAGCAACAAGGGTTAAAGCAGGGCGATGCTGTCGCTATCATGATGCCTAACTTGCTGCAAAACCCTGTGACTATTTTCGGTGTGCTGCGCGCTGGTTTAACGGTCGTTAATGTTAACCCTCTGTATACGGCCAGAGAGTTAAAGCACCAATTAAATGATTCCAATGCCAAAGCCATAATCATTGTTGAAAATTTTGCCCACACCCTGGATAAAGTAATAAAGGATACGCAAGTCAGTCAGGTGTACCTGACGCGCCTGGGAGACATGTTACCAGCGCCCAAGCGCTGGATAGTCAATCTGGTGGTGAAACACATCAAGAAAATGGTACCAGCCTTTTCACTGCCGGGCAGTCGCAGCCTGATGGAGGCAATTAACAGCGGTAAGAACATGAGCTACCAACGTCCTGAGGTGAAAGGCTCAGATATTGCGTTTTTGCAATACACTGGCGGTACTACAGGCGTATCAAAAGGGGCCATGCTTACTCACCGGAATCTGGTGGCGAATTTGCAACAGATTTCCGTGATCCTTGAACCTGTAATAGAACCTGGGCAGGAATTGGTGGTAACAGCCTTGCCGCTTTACCACATCTTTGCTTTGGTGGCTAACTGTCTGACTTTCGTTAAGTACGGTTGCCGTAACCTGTTAATAACTAATCCCAGGGACATGCCAGGCTTTGTTAAAGAACTGGGAAAGTATCCTTTTACCGTGCTAACCGGCGTTAATACCTTGTTTAATGGCTTGCTGAACACGCCAGGATTTAAGGAACTGGATTTTTCCAATTTTAAGTTTGCACTTGGAGGCGGCATGGCCGTGCAGCGTCCGGTTGCGGAGCGCTGGGCCAAAGTGACCGGGCATGTGCTATTGGAAGGTTATGGACTGACTGAATGTTCACCTGTGGTCAGTATTAATTATCCAACTATCACGGATGAATATAACGGTTCCATAGGGATGCCTGTGCCTTCCACGGAAATCAGGTTGCTTGATGACAGTGGTAATGAAGTGGCTGTTGGCGAACCTGGTGAAATGCATGTACGCGGTCCTCAGGTCATGAAAGGCTATCTGAATCGTGACGAGGCAACCAGCGAAGTGCTAAACGATGGTTGGCTGGCCACTGGTGATATTGCCAAAGTGGATGAGCTGGGACGCTTTTATATCGTTGATCGTAAGAAAGACATGATTCTGGTATCCGGCTTCAACGTATTCCCCAATGAAATAGAGGAAGTGGCGGCCATGCACGATGGTGTGGCAGAAGTCGCTGCCTTGGGGGTTCCCAGTGAATCAACCGGTGAGGCGGTTAAACTGTTTGTAGTGAAAAAGGACCCCGCACTGACTGAAGATGAACTGATAGCCCATTGCCGTAAGCATTTGACCAATTACAAAGTGCCACGTCAGGTAGAGTTTCGTACCGAGTTACCTAAAACCAACGTGGGCAAAATACTACGCCGGGAGTTAAAGGGTTAGCATCCTCGATACTAACGCCGCTCTGTGACAGGATGGCGGCGTTTTCCACCCTAAGATTGTTGTGAACCCTAACTAAGGCACCGCATTTTTCTGATGAAATATCAAATGATTACCGAAACAGGGCAGTTGGCATCCTATTGCCAGCAAGCCTCCGGCAAGTCATATATTGCTGTTGATACCGAATTTGTTCGTACCCGCACTCTCTACCCTCAGTTGGGATTAATTCAGCTCTATGACGGAGAACAATTAGCCCTTGTTGATCCGCTCGCTGTCGATGATTTATCCGCCCTGGTTCAATTACTGACGGATGAACGGGTGATTAAGGTACTGCATTCCTGCTCTGAGGATCTGGAGACCTTCTGGACCGCCATGAAGGTGGTACCAACGCCACTATTTGATACTCAGTTTGCTGCTGGATTGCTGAATATGGGGCCATCCCTGGGCTACGCTAAGCTGGTGGAACAACGTTTGGGGATCAGTTTAGACAAGGGTGAGTCCCGAACAGACTGGCTGGCCAGACCTCTGAGCGAACAGCAACTGGATTACGCCGCCAATGACGTTTTTCATTTATATGCGTTGTATCCGCAGTTGGCCAATGAGATCGAAGCGCTGGGCCGTACTCAATGGGTGTTTGATGAAATGCAGCAACTGGCCGAAAAAAAGCGTCGTGAGTTGCCGGATGACTATGTATATCTGACCATAAAGAATAACTGGCAGATAAAAGGTAAGGCTTTGTTAGTGCTCAAGGAACTGGCTAAGTGGCGGATTCAGAAGGCTCGTAGCAAAAACCTGGCCTTAAATTTTGTCTTCAAAGAGCAATATCTACTGGAATTGGCCAAACGCCAGCCGATGCAACGCAATGCGTTGTTTGCCATATCCGGTATGCCGCCACAAGATGTACGTCGCCATGGCGATGAGCTATTGGCGATTATGAACGCATGCATGGATGTACCTCCCGAACATTTCCCACCTAAGATAGAGCGTCTGGTGGATTTTTCCGCCTACAAGAAAGTGTCTCAAGCACTCAGACAGCTTTGTGAAGAGGTGTCGCAGGGGCTCAACATTCCGGTTGAGTTGCTTGGTTCAAAAAAACAGATCAATCAATTGCTAAAATGGCTGTGGTTCAGTCTGGATGAAGGTAAACTGGCAGACCTGAAACCTGATTTAATCTGTGGTTGGCGGCAACCTTTGTTGCAAGAAGGGATTCAGCGTATCTTAGGTAAAGACTGAGAATGCTGACACAAACCTGCCCCAATCACTCTCATGGGAGTCCGAGCAGTCGCCATGTTGTGCGCTATTTATAAAAGTAGTAAGAAAGACGAAACCTATCTTTTCGTACCCAAACGCGATGATTTTTCTGATGTACCACAAGCGCTTATGCAGCATTTCGGTACCCCTTCTCTGGTGATGGTAATGGCCATTAAGCCCGATAGTAAACTTGCCATCGGTGATGCCGCGAAAGTCTGTCAGGCTATGCAGGAACAAGGTTTCTACCTGCAGTTGCCGCCACCAAAGGAAAATCTACTGGAGACGCATCGTCGTCAACTTCATCAAACAAAGGAGCAGGATGATGTTTAGACCTATATCTGCTGCACTATTATTATTCTGCAGTCTGGGAGCCGTTGCGAAACCCGACTTTAATCAGTATGTACAAAATATTAAAGCAGAAGCACTGCAACAGGGCTTCAGCCAGGCCTTAGTTGACCAGGCCTTTGCCGATGTTGAATTTTATGAAAGAGCCGTCAGTTCTGATAAGAATCAACCTGAATTTAAGCTGACATTGGACAAGTATCTGGCCAGCCGGGTACCTGACTGGAAGGTTAAGCAGGCGGTAGAGAAATACAAAGAAAATAAAGAAGTGCTTGAAGCGGTGGGGCGTAAGTTTGGTGTACAACCTCGGTTTATAGTGGCCTTGTGGGGGAATGAAAGCAATTTCGGCCGTATACAAGGGAAATTTCCGGTCATCTCGGCCCTGACGACCCTGGCGTATGAAGGGCGCCGTGAAGCCCTGTTTAAGCGTCAGTTATTTGCAGCCCTGACTATCCTTCAGGAAGGGCATATTGATAAATCAGGTTTTGTTGGTTCCTGGGCCGGAGCAATGGGGCAAAGTCAGTTTATGCCCAGTTCGTTTTTAGCGTACGCCTATGATTTTGACGGCGATGGTAAAAAAGACATTTGGTCCAATCAGGCCGATGTCTTTGCGTCGATTGCCAATTACCTGAAGACAGTTGGCTGGGATGACAGTCAGACATGGGGACGCCAGGTGACGATCCCGGCTGATTTTGATACTAAGCTCAGTGGGCTGGATAAAGATAAAATGAAATCACTGAGTGAATGGCAGGCGTTAGGGGTAAGACGCTATGACGGCTCCGATTTGCCGGCGCGGAACCTGCGCGCCAGTCTGGTAATGCCGGATGATGCCAAAGGGCGTATTTATCTGGTATACGATAATTTCCATACCTTGATGAATTGGAATCGCTCCACCTATTTTGGTAGTGCGGTGGGATATTTGTCAGATCGAATCAAAGCTGAATTGCGAGATAATGATGTATCAGCACCTGGACAATAAAGGCAATGTTATTGGCCTGCCTGCAGGCAAGACCGTATGTGTGGGGCGCAATTACCTTGACCATATACAAGAACTGAACAATGAAGTACCGGAACAGCCGCTGCTGTTTATCAAGCCATCAACCGCCCTGGTGACATTTGCCGGTGAGATCCGAATCCCTAGCGATTTGGGGGCTTGTCACAACGAGCTGGAAATTGCTGTGCTGATAGGGCAGACCTTGAGTCATGTTGCCCCAGAGCAGGCTATGCAGGCCGTGTGGGGTTATGGACTGGGGCTGGATCTGACCCTGCGTGATGTGCAGGACAAGATGAAAGCCAAGGGGCAACCCTGGGAGCGGGCCAAAGCCTTTGATGGCAGCTGTCCGCTCAGCGGCTTTGTGCCTGCCATTGAAGTGCAAGAGCCGCAACATCTAAGCTTTAATTTGTGGGTGAATGAACAGGTTCGTCAGCAAGGCAATGCAGCATTGATGATCCACAACATGGCGGCGCTTATCAGTGAAATCTCCAGGTGTTTTACCTTGCTGCCGGGCGATGTGGTGTTAACCGGGACCCCTAAAGGGGTAGGGCCCTTACTTCCAGAGGATAGTCTTAAAGCTGAACTGTGCGGGTATCTGCAGGTTGATGCACAAGTGAGGGGCGTTTGTTAGCCGATAAATTCTGGGAGCAAAAGCCTCTCGAACAGATGAATGATATTGAGTGGGAAGCCTTGTGCGATGGCTGTGGCAAGTGTTGCCTGCATAAAGTCATTGAGGATGAAGAAGGTGATGGCATGGCAACCGATGAGCTGCGTCCGGGAGAAGAGGTCCAGTATACTAATGTCGTTTGTCATCTTCTCAATACTAAGCGTTGTGAATGCACTCAGTATCAACAACGGACCATGCTGGTGCCGGATTGCGTTAAGTTAACCAAAGCGAATCTGAAAGATATCTTTTTTATGCCTGCCAGTTGCAGTTACAGGCGACTTTATGAAGGGCGTGGTTTACCTTCCTGGCATCCACTTCTGCATAAAGGGAAGAAATCGGCTATGCATAAAGCCGGTATGTCTGTACGTGGTAAAACCGTGTCGGATGAAGGTATTTCGGTGGATGACCTGGAAGATTATATTGTTGTCTGGCCACTGCAGGATCTTGATTAGAGCCATATAAAAAATCCCGCATCAAGCGGGATTTTTTATTGCTGAGTAGGATTAGCTGATACGATCCAGTAATTCTTTACCGATTTCGGTGGTCAGGTGGCCATTTGCTTCGGCCCACTGCTGCAGCGCCATACCGTCTTGCTCCGCCTGGCTCAGGTCAGATTTGCTCATTTTTTTAATCATAAAGGTACCGACTTCCGTGGCGTTATTTTCCATGGAGTAGCGAATCAGGCTGTTACCACCGCAGCTGATACCTGTGTAATAGTCACCCAAACGCAGGTTGTAGTCGTCTTGCACTTTTTTCAGCTTCTTGCGCAGCTCTGATTTGTCATCGTTTTTAACGATGGTGCAGATGTTTTGCAGATCTTCATTAATATCAGCAAAGCTTGTAGGTGCAAAAATCAGGCTGCTCAGGGTCAGGATAGCGATGGTGGTCTTTTTCATGTGAATTGCCTCTAAAGTTAAAAATTCGTTAACGGTCTTGACGGGAAGCAGTGTATGAAAATCGAACTGAGGGAAACAGCGGGTAAAATCGTACCTTAGTATATAAAGTTATACGCTATGTGAGAGGTGAGAGGTAGGTGAAACGTCAGAACTAAGCGCTGAGGATCAGCGCTCTTTCACCTCGGATAGCAATGCCCTGTGCGCAGGGGCAGCGGGTTCGGTTTTTTCACCCACCAACACTGCTCCCCAGCGACGCAGCCGTTCAAAGCCCGCCAGGCAGGCCGCGACAGCCAGTAACGCAATCAGTATGCCGGTCAGACCCAAAACTTGGCGCTCGGTCATCAATGTCCAGATAAACTGGCCAACACAAAGTGTTGCCACCACCAGCAGGGTAGGTTTGCGACCAATTTTAGCTACAATAAACACCCCCAGAGGCGCTCCAAGGGCCACTACCGGAGCGGCTGCCAGCCAGTTCTCAAACACCCCAGCTTGCAAACCATCACCGATAAACAGTTTCACGGCGACACCCAGGACAGAGGTATAAGCCATAATCACAACCGACGTTGGTATGGCAATTTTTAAATCTGCCCGACACAACAGCACCAAAGCCGAATAGACTACCATATCGATTCCGACACCGGTCACTGCTGCCACGGTGGCGCCAGACAGCAGCCCAAGCCAAAGGCCAAGACGGAAATCCCAGTTCTCATCAAATTCCGTCATACCGCTGTGTCCGGCAATTTCATTCAGACGGTACAAATGAAGCAGGCCAAAGCTGGCCCACACCACCGCAAAAACCAGTTTTATCCATAGCTCAGGGACATAAGGGGCGATGAAAAAAATCCCCAGCGGTGTCCCGACAAGTGCGCCGAGCATAGCACCTTTGAGTAAGGCCCAGGCTAAAGGTTGACGTCTGGCTAAGATAAAAATGCTGGCACTGGTCATACCGATGGATTGGATGGCGAAACTAAAATCCCTGCCCAGGCTGGCAGGAAGTTCGAATAACAAGACCAGGACAGGAAATCCCACCGTGCCGCCGCCCATTGGGGTCGAGCCGGCGGCATAACTGCCAATGGCCATCGCCAGCGCCATTGGCCAATGCTCAATGGCCTGTGGCCAAAGGGACTGACCTACCATCAGCCACAACCATATGCCGTAAAAACCGGCCAGCCATAGCCACCAGATCCATAAAAACTGCTTTTGGGGAGACTGCAACGACATTGTGACTGACTACTGGTTGGTTTTGCGCATTCTAACAGCTGCCACAGCAGTGTGAACAACGCCCGGCCAGATAACTGGCAAATATTTAAGTTTTTGCTGTACTTACCCATGACACCTTCATTTAAAACTAACATAGCCAAATGGAACTTATGGATAAGGCATTACTGACAGGCGGTCCCAGCAGTTCCGGGAAGCAAAACAATTTAACTTCCGGTTTGAATTTACTGGATTTAGTCCGCCCGCTGGTAAAGCAGGGCTGCTTCACTGGTGAATTGTGCTCAACTATGGGCGCAGTGTTGCAGTTATTCAGCTTTCCAGTGGTGTTGGTTAAAACGGATGGCAGGGTTTGCTTTGGCAATAGTGCTGCGTCCAGATTATTTGGTTGTGATAGTGATACCCGTTGGCAAAAGTTGAATCTGGCTGATTTAGAGAGTTCAGAACCTATCGCCGATTTTCTCAACGATCTGCACGAAAAAGGTGAAATACCTGCCGCGCATTATAGCCTGCAATTAGATTCCAACACATTAGTTACCTGTCGGTTATCCGGTTTGAGATGCACTGAGCAAATTGACAGCAGTGCGCTTCTACTGATATTTGAACCCGAAGAGTTGCCCTTGATGAACAGCCTCAGAATTGATTTGTTTGAGGCAAACCCTGCGGCCATCTGGGTTGTTGAACGACACCATTTTCAGTTTTTAAGTACCAATAAAGTGGCGTTGGATTTGTTGGGGCAGCATGCGGAATATCTGCGGCACACAAGTTTGCTGGATTTATTGAATAAGCAGGATGTGGACTCGTTTCTGACCCGCCTCGAATGTGTAATCAATGATAAGTCGCAACAAGGGGCGCTGGGATTGTGGCGGGTTAGTTGCAGAGTGGAGGGCAGAGCAGAGCCTCGCTGGTTGGAACTGCTGGTAAATCCTATCCATTATGGCGGCAGGCATGCATTGGCCATGATCGCTTTTGATGAAACGTCCAGAGTGCTGGCTGAGCAGGAAACCTTGTCCTGGTTTCGGGATATCAGTCATCAACGCACCGAGTTGGAAGAAATACTGGATAATATGGTGGATGCAGTGATCACCATCAACGAAAAAGGCTTGGTGGAACATTGCAATCCCAGTACAACCAAGCTGTTTGGCTATAGCGCCAAGGAGCTGCTTGGGCAAAATATCAATACCCTGATGCCTGCCGACGTGGCCGCTCAGCATGACGGCTATCTGATGAACTACCTAAAAACTGGTAATGCGCAGATTATTGGGGTGGGCAGAGATGTCACCGCCAAGCATAAAGAGGGGTGGGAGTTTCCTATTCGTTTGTCGGTCTCTGAGCTCCCTCCTGCAGAGAATGGCTTGCGGCGATTCCTTGGTACTTGTCATGACCTGACTTTGTTAAAAGAGCAGGAAAAACAACTGTTGCTCAATCAAAAGCTAGGCGCGGTTGGCAGCCTGGCTAATGGGGTAGCCCATGATTTTAATAATATTTTAGGCATTATTTCTGGCTACGCGGAACTGAGCCAGATGGAGCTGACCGATGAACCCGCTGGTAAGTATCAGGAAAAAATACTGTCTGCCTGTGAACGGGCTGCGGTATTGACCAGAAAGTTATTGGACTTTTCCTCCAGTAAACCGGGCCAGGAGGATATCCTGGATATAGGTCAGGTAATTGAACATATGGATGAAATGTTGGTTGAGGCGGTGACCCGCTCGGTCAATATTCACTACCAGTTGCAGGACAACCTCTGGCTTGTGCTATTAGACAAAGGCGGCTTTGAAAACGTTTTGCTGAATCTGGCCATTAATGCCCGTCAGGCCATGCAGGAAGGGGGCAATATCCTGGTTATTACCCGCAATCTGATGATTGGCGCATTGGAAGGGCAATCACTTGGTATTGTAGCCGGTGAGTATGTTCAGGTCAGTGTTGTGGACAATGGTTGCGGTATGGATGAAGAAACCAAACTCAGAGTGTTTGAACCATTTTTTACCACCAAGGGCCGGGATGGTACTGGGCTGGGGTTGGCTCAGGTCTATTCCTTTGTGCATCGTAGTGGCGGCGGAATTGGGCTGGAATCAACGCCTGGCCAGGGCAGCCGCTTCGAGTTGTATTTCCCCCGCTACCATGCAGACGAACAGGATATTGCTGCACAAGCCCCTGCTGTCAGCAATGACATAAGGCCACAATTCAGGCAACACGCCAGCATTTTGCTGGTGGACGATGAGAAGGAGTTACTTAGTGTAACCCGAGCGGTACTTGAAGCCGCAGGTTACAGAGTACTTCAGGCCAATAATGTTGACGATGCCATGCGATTATTGGGCACCCACAAGATTGATGTGGTGCTCACTGATGTCGTTATGCCCGGACGGGGCGGTATCTATTTATCCGAGCAAATAGACAAGTATTACCCGCATATAAAAGTTCAGTTGATCACGGGCTTTGCCAGTGAAAGGTCCAATCAACTAGAGCAGGAAAACCCGTATTACCGACATCGTTTAATTAAACCGGTTTCAGCATCAAATTTATTGAAGCGCATGGCTGAGTTATTGGTTGAGGCTCGTGCATAGCTTACCAGGAGTGACGTATGGAGATGGTTGATAAATATATTCTTTACTTTGAAGACGATCCGGACATTGCACAGATGACGACGACCGCGCTTGAAGCACAAGGTTTTGTGGTGCGTCATTTTCTTTCCTTTCCGCATGAAGGGGTGAGTGCGTTGCGGGATAGCTTACCAGTCTCCCCCTGTCTGGTGATTCTGGACGTGCAGTTGCCTGGCGTTAACGGCTTTAGTATATGCGAAATACTACGCCGCGAATTCTTGCAAGACGACGTACCTGTGCTTTTTACCTCCGGGCTTATGCAGGAAGAAGATATTTTACATGCTTATGCGGTAGGCGCAGACGACTATCTGATTAAGCCTGTTCGTCTCAAAGAGCTGACATTAAAAGTAGAACAGTTACTTCGTCAGTGGGAAATACGCCAACAGGCAACCGAACAGTTTGATTCGGCCATGAAAATGGCGTTTGATGCGATGAAAACCAGCGCCGAGCTTGGCGATATTCTGCGCTTTATGGAATCAACCCATAAGGTGTCAACAACGCCGGAATTGGCAGCACTGATATTTTCAGCACTGGCCGGATTTGGGGTCAAAGGCACAGTATATTTTGAGATGGATGAGAAGTCGTACTTTCGCGATGATGGCCGGCAGGTCAGTCTGGAATTACAGTCCATTCATGAAGCGCGCAGTAAAGGAAGAATTTACAGCTGGAAGCAGTTTTCTTTTTTTAATTACCAATATTTCACCGTGTTGATCCGTGATATGCCCATAGATGATGAAGAAAGGTATGGCGTGTTAAAGGACCAATTCTGCCTATTATTAAATGGTGTTGATGCCAGAATTGAAGCCATTTTGCTTGAAAGGAATAATGAACAAAAACAAAGGGTTGCTTCAGATGTGGCCAAATCTATCGCTGGTCTGGTATTGGAGATGGAGCAAAGTAAATCAGCCATGTCCGAGCGCTTTGAACAGACAATATTAAATCTTGAAACCAACCTAAGCACCGAACTTATTCATTTTAACTTGCTTGAAGAAGAAGAGCAGACGCTGGTCACTCATGTAAATGCCGCTATTCAGGAAGCAAGCAGCATTTTTGAGGAAAGCCTGCGAAAAGAAAATGAGTATAAAGCGGTGATGCAGCAATTATTGAATAAGTTGGCAGGCTGAATAGAACGAAAAATCACCAGTATATTAGCGCAATTCGTTTTCCTCTCCTAAAGTGGAAATACTGACAGGGACTTGGATAGCATGTTGAAAACTACACTGGTTCTACGCGACGCTCTGTTTATATTCGCAGCGCTGCTCGGCGGTATGCTATTTGAGTGGCTGGGATGGAGTTATTGGGGCATGATTCTGGCCGTTTTGGCGGTATCTGTCGGCTTTTATACACGAAAATCCACCGCACCAAATATTGCAGATAATCAGCCCTTAAATTCTCCGCCAAAGGCACAGACTGAACATTTAAATGCCTTATGTGCTGAACTGGTACCGGCCTTAAAGCGTTGTGAACAAAGTCTGGCAGACAGTATAAGCACACAGGCCGATGCCGTTTTACTGCTCAGGGATTCGTTCGAACAACTGCAAGGGTTAATGTCCCGCCAGGGAAGCTGTATTCATAGATTGCTGGGTACAGGTGAAAGTGAGCAAGAATTTAACAGTGCCCGCATGCATGATTTTGCTATCAATACCGGCCAGATGCTGGACCGCTTTATTAACACCACGGTCGACATGTCTGCTTCTTCCATGGACTTGCTGGAAAAGGTCAACAAGATATACGAGTCCATGCCTTTGGTAATGAAGGCACTTAAGGATATTGATGAGATTGCTTCACAAACCAACCTGCTGGCTTTGAATGCCGCAATCGAAGCGGCCAGAGCCGGCGACGCCGGACGGGGTTTTGCTGTGGTGGCCGACGAGGTGCGAGCCTTATCCAACCGTTCCGCCGAGTTTAGTGAGGCTATTCAGCGTCAATTGAAATCCATTCGTTCGCAGATTGAGGGGCTGACTCATGATGTGGGCAAAGTGGCGTCGCAGGACGTTAGCTATGTAATTGAGTCAAAGAAGAAGATCCAGGGAGCGCTGGATATGATTGTGGCAAAGTCTGATGAAGATGAACTGACCACCAAAGAGTTGGATCAGGTGGCGCATCGCCTCGAAGGCGCCTTGCATAATGCCATCCGAGGTCTGCAATTTGATGATATCAATAGCCAGAACCTGAATTTCAGTAGGGGGGTTATCGAGTTTATCCATGAGCATCTAGCGCAATTGGATGACGATAACTTGCCTGCTTTAATCAAGGAGTTCCACGGCTATCTTGAAACCATGCGCATTGACAGACAGACCCGGCGCAATCCGGTGTCGTCTTCTTCTGTCAGTGCAGGGGAAGTGGAACTTTTCTAAACCGACACCAGGGAGACACGTCGATGTCTGATATTCATGTTATTTCATTACCTGAAAGGTTCGACTTCAGTTTCCACGGGCCTTTTACCCAGGGCTATCAAGGGGTGATTGATAGCAAGTCTGCCAAACACATTGTGCTGGATTTTAGTCGGGTAGCTTATTTGGACAGTTCTGCGCTGGGTATGATGGTGCTGTTGCAGAAACGGGCGTCGGCCGCTGGCATAAAAGCCTCTATACGGGGGGCCAAAGGGACCGCGCAGGAAATATTGAACATGGCCAATATGCAGAAGATTTATGGATTCGCCTGAGTTTTTTATCGAAGCGCCTGAAGATCATACCAAAGTGTTGCTGGTTGAAGATAACGGCGTGCATAGCAAAATGCTGACAGCCTATTTTTTACAAAATGGGCTGAACTGCGATGTGGCTGCCAATCTGGCAGAAGCGCGCAGCCTCGCCGCAGGTAAGGTCTACGACATTGTGTTGCTGGATAACCACTTACCGGATGGCTTAGGCATAGAGTTTATTGATGTGCTTACCCAACTGGGGATAGATATTCCGGTCATGATGATTACCAGCGATGACGATTACCAGTTGATACAAAGTTGTTTCGAACGGGGCATCAGCGACTTTATGCCTAAGCCTCTGCACTTGCCCTTGTTGCTGTTTAAGATGCAGAGGCTGATATTCAACTATTGGTTGCAGCAAAATGTTCAGGTCCAGAACAATCGTTTAGAAGAACTGTTGGGACAAAAGCAACAGGAGGAAAAGCTCGCCAGGCATGTGTATGAACACCTGTCTGCCAAGGAAAACAGCAGCTCATCCTTTGTTCATAGCTTAATGCAGCCTTCCAGTGCTTTTAATGGTGATTTGCTGCTTAGTCGGCTGTCACCCGGTGGTAATTTGTTTGTTTTGTTGTTGGACGCCACCGGGCATGGATTGGCTGCCGCTATCAGCATTTTGCCGGTGGTGTCTGTCTTCAGGGCCATGGTATCCAAGGGCTGCCCCTTATCTATGTTGGCCTATGAATTAAACCATAAGCTGACCAAAGAAATTCCCGGTGACAGATTTGTAGCTGGCATTTTAATCGAGCTGGATCCGCATAGAAAAGAGCTCAACTTGTGGAATGGTGGTATGCCGGAAGCACTGTTGTGTGACGCCGATGGGCATATTCAGCACAGGTTTGTGTCCCGGCATATGCCCTTGGGGGTGCTGGAAGCGGGGGACTTTGACGCTGGTAGCGAAACCATCGCTATTACTCCTGCTCATGAGCAACTTTTTATGTTTAGCGATGGTTTGATTGAACAGCTATCGGCAACAGGTGAATTATTTGGCATACAGCGTGTAGAGCGACTGATTGAGCGAAGCAGCAACTCTGAAGCTATTGTCAACCTGGATAAAGCGCTACGCCATCATTGCCAGACGAGAGAGTACAACGATGATGTGTCGATCTGCAGGATAGATATTCAGGGGTTTATGCACGAGGCCCGCAGTGCCAGCCTGCATGACTACTACCTGGACGGACGCCTGCATATTGCGAGCCGTTTTTGTGGCTATCAACTGGCCGAAATGGATTTACTGGCCTGGTTGAATTCCATATTACAGGCCAGCCCGATGAAGCCGGAGTTGCGTCAGCGCGTTTTTACTGTCAGCGCCGAACTTATCAGCAATGCCGTGGATCATGGCGTATTGAAGCTGGATTCCGTGCTAAAGAACGGTGTAGACGGTTTTATCACCTACATCGAGCAGAAAGAACAGCGCACCGCATTGCTGGCAGAAAATGATTGGGTAGAGCTGGCCTTGGATTGGGTCACACCCAGCAATGAGGTGACCATCAGGGTGAAGGATTCAGGTCAAGGCTACAGCCTGGCGGAGCACGCCCAAGCTGATGTAGACGACTTGTCGGGGAGGGGACTGTCTTTGGTTCGCACCCTGGCAAGCGTATTTCAGTGCGAGCCACCCGGCAACCAAACAACAGTGTTAATCAGGTGAGAACATTATGACGAAACAGGTACTGATTGTTGACGACTCGCCGTCTATCCGGCAGATGGTAGAGGCCACACTTAAATCGGCAAGCTATGGCGTCACCGCCGCCAAGGACGGACAGGAAGCCTTTGATATATGCAAGGGCGGTAAAAGCTTCGACTTTGTATTGACTGACCAGAATATGCCCAGAATGGACGGTCTGACCCTGGTTAAATCATTGCGCTCATTGCCTGCTTTTGCCCGCACCCCCATTGTGGTGCTGACGACCGAAGCCAGCGATGAGATGAAAGCGCAGGGCAGAGCAGCCGGGGCGTCTGGCTGGATGGTCAAACCTTTTGATCCACGTAAGTTGTTGGAAGTGGCTGCCAAAGTGATGGGATAAGGAATCGCGCACATGTCTATCGAGATGGAGCAGTTCCACAATGTGTTTTTTGAGGAAAGCCAGGAGCACCTGGACGAGATGGAACAGTTTCTGATGGAGCTGGATCTTGATTCCCCAGACAAGGAATTACTCAACAGCATATTTCGGGCAGCCCATTCCATTAAGGGCGGCAGTGGCATTTTTGGTTTTGATGCCTTGACCGGTTTGACCCATGTGATGGAAAACCTGCTGGACAGGGCTCGCAAGGATAGCTTGACGTTGACCTCATCTATTGTGGATGTATTGCTCAGTACCGTGGATATTCTCAAGGGTATTTTGCACAGCTATCGTACGGGAGGCGATATTGATTGGTCAGCCATTGCGGCCGGAACAGAGGCTCTGGATGCCGTTTTGGGGACCTCTGCTCCTTCAGAAAGCCAAACACAAGGGTACGGCTTGTTTGAGCAGCCATTGCTGGTAAACGAACCTGAAGGATTTGGATTTTTTGCTCCGTCAGATGAGCCTGTAAGTGCCAGAAATGAGGATGAGCAGGCTTTTGGATTGTTTGAACCTTTGCCTCCTGCGTCTGAGAAACCGGCTGAGGCAGAAACAGCACAAAAGCAGCCTGAAGAAAAATCAGCGCCACAGCCGCTAAGCAGATCTGCAACGGAGCGAAAAGGGGGAACTGCTGCCAGCGAGTCCAGCACCATTCGGGTTGACACTCAGAAGATTGATGCGCTGGTTAATCTGGTTGGCGAGCTGGTGATTACTCAGTCCATGTTAAGCATGATCTCTGGTAACGATAGCGCCGAGGCCGAGGAAAGAAGGCTGGCGGCGTTAGCTGAACTGGAGCGCAACACCCGTGAGATTCAGGAAGCGGTGATGTCAATGCGTATGTTGCCCATGTCATTTGTGTTTAATCGATTTCCGCGTTTGGTCAGGGATTTATCCGGCAAGTTAGGTAAGAGCGTCGAGCTTTGCATAGAAGGTGGTAGTACCGAGATAGACAAAGGCTTAATCGAAAAACTGGTGGACCCACTAACGCATCTGGTTCGCAACAGTATTGATCATGGTATTGAGAAGCCGCAACGCCGAACTAAATGTGGCAAGAATGAAGAAGGCTTGCTGACGCTTCGGGCGGCCCATAAAGGCGGCAGCATACTGATCAGCATTATTGATGATGGTGCGGGGCTGAACCGTGAAAGAATTTTAGCCAAAGCCTATGAAAACTCGGTATATGTGCCTGAGCACCCCAGTGACACCGACGTTTGGAATCTGATTTTTGCTCCCGGCTTTTCCACCGCCGCAGAAGTTACCGATGTATCCGGGCGCGGTGTCGGCATGGATGTGGTAAGGCGTAACATTGAAGCGTTGGGCGGACGGGTGGAGATTGAATCTGAACAAGGGCAGGGAGCGGCATTTCATATTCGCTTGCCATTAACCCTGGCGATTCTGGACGGCATGTGCGTTGCAGTTGATGGGCAAGTGTATGTGGTACCGCTGGTGAATATTATCGAATCCATTCAGCCGCAACCTGAACAAATCAAAAGTATGGGTAATGACAAGCTGCTGTGGGTACGTGACGAGTATTGGCCTTTGCTGCAACTTGGTCAGCATATGGGGGTTCAGGCCAGGCACCAGGATGCCACACAGGGCATTGTGGTACTGATAGAAAGCGCGAAGAAGCGATTTGGCTTACTGGTAGATAGCCTGGTGGGACAGCAGCAAGTGGTGATTAAAAGTTTAGAACAACACTACAAAAGGGTCGCTGGCGTCGCCGGAGCAACCATTATGGGGGATGGCAGTGTTGCGCTGATAATAGATGTTGAATCACTGTCTTCCAAGGTGAAAACAGCCCCACAACCAGTGCGTGAGGCATCCTGATTATGGCAACCAATAGTGCACTAGCGACACATACACAGCAACGTGAATTTCTGACCTTCGTACTTGGCGAAGAACATTATGCACTGGATATCATGGCAGTGAAGGAAATCCGTGGCTATGAAGCCGTGACACGCATTGCCAATGCCCCGCCTTTTATCAAAGGGGTATTGAATTTGCGTGGCGATATCGTTCCGATAGTGGATTTACGTATGAAGTTCAACGTCGGCGAGGCCACTTACACTGAATTTACTATTGTCATCATGCTGCATGTGGATAACCGCATTGTCGGCGTGGTGGTGGATGGTGTGTCTGATGTTATCAATCTGTCTGACGACGAAATTCGCCCACCTCCGGAGTTCGGGGTGGCGTTTGACAGTCAGTATCTGGTGGGATTGGCCGCAGTTGATGAGCAGTTGGTGATTCTGGTCAATATAGAGAAACTCATTTCCAGCGACGAGTTGGGCTTGTTCGAGCAAAAGCAGAACACAGTACAGGAGTGAAACATGAAAGCGCTCAAATGGATAAATGACCTGAGTATATCAATGAAGATGTTAGGTGTTGGTTTGTTAGTCGTGGTTGGTGTTTCATTGCCTACTTACATGCTGCTTGAAACATCTTATGCTGCCCAGGAGGCAGCCGAAGCTGAGTTAGCTGGCACCCATCCTGCTGACTCAGCGCTGGATCTGATGCGAAATATCGCTATGCATAGGAATTTGTCGACCCGGATAATCCAGGGGGAAGGCCAATTGCACGCAGAGATGTTGTCCAGACGGACGCAGGTTAGCAACAACCTGGATAAGCTGGCAAATCAGATGCAGGGCGTATCCACAACGTCTATCGACCCGTTGAAGCAAAGCTGGCAGCAAACACTGGCGTTGGTGGACCGTAATGAAGCGGTAAAAACGGTATTTGACGCACATTCACAGAATATCGCTGAAACCCGTAAATTACTCTACGCCGTCATGCGGGAGTCTGGCATGGCTTATGATCCGGAGCCTGTCAGTTACCACCTGATTATTGCTAACTATGAGGTGCTGCCGCGGCTGGTGGAAGTACTGGCACAGATTCGTGGTGTGGGCAGTAAGGCTTTGTCGGCAGGGACGGCAGTTGAAGCAGACAAAATAGCCATGGTATCGGCGATGGACCAGCTACAGACGCCACTGGAAAACTACATCGATAACCTCAGTGAGGCAGGTAAATACGACCGTTCACTGGATGGATACCTATCCAGTGCCAGACAATTACAGGAACGCATTGGTGCACTGTTGCAATTATCACGTCGTGAAGTTGTGGAAAAAACTTCCCTGGATTATTCAAGTGAACGTTTCACTGCAGATTTTAATCAGGTGCTGGCAGGTTTTTATGAGCAAGGTGACAAATTATCCAGTGAACTCAATCAACTCATTGCTAAACGAATAGACAGATTAGCCAATGAAAGGCTGGGCTCTATTACGGGGTTATTGGTATTTTTCTTATTGGCCGCAATAGCGGCATTCTATCTGGTCAGGGAGTTGATAAAAGCCATTAACAGAGCGATTTCTGCTGCGTCGGCGATTGCCAATGGCCAGTTTGACACTGAGCTTGACAATGCGCGGCGCGATGAAATCGGCAAACTGAATCACGCACTGGTTGAAATGACCGAAAAGCTGCGCGAAGCCGCCAGACTGGCTACCGAATCCATGCGTGTGAAGCAGGCATTGGACGGTGCTACCACCAATGTGATGATTGCCGATACAGAGCGAAAAATCATCTATATGAATAAATCAGTGGAGGCGATGTTAAGAGGCGTGGAACCTGAGCTGAAAAAAGCACTGCCGGGCTTTGCTGTTGATAAAATCATCAATGGCAGCATGGACGGTTTTCATAAAAACCCGGCTCATCAGGCGTCTTTGCTTGAGAACCTGAAATCCACTTATCAGACAGAAATTAAGGTAGGTAATTTACATTTCCGCCTCACGGCTAATCCCATTGTGGCCCCCGACGGTAAAAGATTAGGGTCCGTAGTGGAGTGGCTGGATCGCACCCAGGAAGTGCTTGCCGAGCAGGAAGTGACCAGGATTGTATCAGCTGCATCGCGCGGAGAATTCAGTGACCGAATTGAAGTTCAGGATAAGTCAGGCTTTATGCTGACGATTGCTGAAGGCATTAACAGTTTACTGACCATCACCGACACCGGGCTTAAGGACATTGCCAAGGTGCTTATGGCGATTGCCGACGGTGATTTGACCCAGCGTATCGATAGTGAATATCAGGGCACCTTTGATGCGCTAAAAAATTACTGTAATGACACCTCTGACAAGCTCACCGATATGATAGGTCAGATACGTGAAGCCGCAGATACCATCAGCAGTGCCTCCAGTGAGATAGCGAAGGGCAATTCTGACCTGTCATCACGCACCGAGCAGCAAGCTGCCAGCCTCGAAGAAACGGCGTCAAGCATGGAAGAGTTAACCAGTACGGTGCGATTAAATGCCGATAATGCTAAACAGGCCAACGGTCTTGCCTCTCAGGCTGCCACAGTGGCAACTGATGGTGGCAGCCTGATTCAGCAAGTAGTCAATACCATGGCCTCCATCAACGAGTCGGCGCAGAAGATCTCCGATATTATCGGTGTGATCGACGGCATCGCATTTCAGACTAATATATTGGCATTGAATGCCGCGGTAGAGGCCGCAAGGGCTGGCGAACAAGGGCGGGGGTTTGCCGTGGTTGCATCTGAGGTGAGAACCTTAGCGCAGCGTTCAGCCAATGCCGCGAAGGATATTAAAACGTTAATTTCCGACTCTGTTGCCAAAATTGAAAATGGTAATCAGCTGGTGAATCAATCTGGTGAAACCATGAAAGAAATTGTCACCTCCATTAAACGGGTTAACGACATTATGTCGGAAATTGCCGCGGCGTCTGCGGAGCAATCCTCAGGTATTGATGAAATTGGCAAAGCGGTGACGCAGATGGATGAAATGACCCAGCAAAACGCCGCCCTGGTCGAGGAGGCTGCCGCCGCGTCAGAAAGCCTGCAGGGCCAGGCTCAGCAGTTAGCCAGACAAGTGGCGACCTTTAAACTGGACCAACAGCATCAGGTTGCATCCTTGCCGCCGGCAAAGCCAAAAGTGCAGGCCGTGCGTTTGACTAAGGAAAATCGCAAAAGCAAACCCACTATGGCAAAAGTGGCCGTTGAAGAAGATGAATGGGAAAGTTTCTAGCGGAGATGTCAGGTGATGCAAGGAGAAAAGGAATTCGCCTACACCAGAGCGGATTTTGACAGAGTACGCAAACTACTTTATCAGTTAACCCGTATTCATCTGGCTGATAGTAAAGACTCTATGGTGTACAGTCGGTTAGTCAGACGGTTGCGGGCCTTGAAACTGTCAGGGTTTAGCCAATATCTGCAATATGTGCAGGAGCACGAAGATGAAGTGCAATGCTTTATTAATTCCCTGACAACCAACCTGACGTCGTTCTTTCGGGAGCCACATCACTTTGACATTCTTGCTGATTACCTGCGTGAGCATAAAGTTCAGCGTATCTGGTGTGCCGCCAGCAGCACGGGGGAAGAGCCGTATTCTATTGCTATTACGGTGGCTGAAACCCTTGGCAGCTTTAAAAACGGCATCGAAATTATTGCGTCAGATATCGATAGCGGTGCTCTGCAAACGGCGCAAAACGGTATCTATGATGAAGAGCGAATCAAATCTTTCAGTGCGGACAGACGTAAAAATTTCTTTCTGCGAGGCAAAGGGGCGCAGGCGGGCAGAGTCAAAGTGGTGGCTGAGCTGTCTCGTATGGTGTCTTTTCGCAAGATTAATCTGACTGACAGGCACTGGGGGATTGAAGGACCTCTGGACATCATTTTTTGCCGCAATGTCATGATTTATTTCAACAAAGAAACACAACTGGAAATCCTGGAGAAAATGGTGGGGTTACTTAAACCTCAGGGATTATATATTGCAGGGCATTCCGAAAACTTCAGTCATGCCACACATTTGGTTCGGCATCTGGGGCGAACCACCTACCATCCTGCGCTGGTACAACCGGCATGAACGCCTTTGAACTGAATGATCAGCACCTGGCACCCACTCGGTATTATGACCGACACTTTGATTGTGACGCGGTGAAAATATTGCCCGGTGAGTATTTCGTTACGGTCGAAGGCACCATGATCGTGACTGTATTGGGCTCTTGTGTTTCAGTGTGTCTGCGTGACCCGGTGCGTAAAATAGGTGGCATGAATCATTTCTTGTTACCCAACGATGGTAGCAGTGACAGTTCCACCTGGTCTGAATCTGCACGATATGGCGCGTTTGCCATGGAAATATTGATTAACCACCTGATAAAGCTTGGTGCCAGCCGCAATGGCCTGGAAGCCAAGGTGTTTGGCGGTGGTAATGTGCTAAGAGGCTTAACGCAAAACACCGTTGGAGAACGAAACTGTGAATTTGTGCTGGAATATCTCAGAGTAGAACAAATCCCTGTTTTGGCTAGTGATTTGCTGGACCAGTATCCCCGTAAAGTGTACTTCTTTCCCCATACCGGCAAGGTGATGGTGCGTAAGATCAAGTCTCTGCATAACAGCACTATTATGGACAGGGAAAGCGAGTACAGAATGCGTATTCGTCATGCACGTAAAAGTGGCGATGTGGACCTGTTTTAGGATAAACCTATGGCGACAAAAGTTCTGGTTGTGGATGACTCGGCTTTGATCAGGCAATTGTTAGCGCAGATAATTGCTCAGGCACCCGATATGACGCTGGTGGGAACAGCCCCAGATGCTTATGTGGCCAGGGATCTTGTCAATAAGTACGCACCAGATGTCATCACGCTGGATATTGAAATGCCTAAAGTGGATGGACTGACATTTCTTGACCGCCTGATGAAAGCCAGGCCGACTCCCGTACTGATGATATCCACACTGACTGAAAATGGGGCGGAAGCGACCTTGAGATCGTTAGAGCTGGGGGCGGTGGATTACATTGCCAAACCTAAGTTAGATGTGGCGCAGGGTATCGCTGAATATAGCCAGATAATCCTGGATAAGATCCGTATGGCGGCCACCGCCAGAGTGCAAAAACGTCACGCCACTCAAGCCAAAGCGGTAACAGGTTTTGTTAATTGTGGCACGGAAAAAATCATTGCTATAGGGGCATCTACCGGAGGGACAGAGGCCATAAAAGATGTATTGATGACACTTCCTGCCAACAGTCCAGCTATTGTCATTACGCAACATATGCCGCCCGGCTTTACCGCAACCTATGCCAAACGTCTTAATGGCCTATGCGCTGTGTCGGTGGCTGAGGCCAGAGACGGTGAAAGAGTGTTGCCCGGTCATGCATACCTTGCACCGGGCAATCTACATATGCGTATTGAAAAATATGGCGCTGACTACCGGATTAAACTACTGGATACCGAGAGAGTCACGGGCCATAAACCCTCAGTGGATGTGATGTTTGAGTCGCTGGCAGTCTGCGCGGGCAAAAACACGCTGGCTGTGCTTTTAACTGGTATGGGCAAGGATGGTGCTCAGGGCATGCTGGCGATCAAAACCGCCGGCGGTTTGACATTGGCACAGGATGAACAAAGCTGCGTCGTCTTTGGTATGCCCAAGGAAGCGATTCGCCTTGGCGCAGCAGATAAGGTGCTACCCTTGGCAGATATTGGCAAAGTTGCGCTCGACGCTATTACCAGGCTGGGTGGGGGCACCCGCTTGTAGTTTGTGAATATTCAGACCAGTGACTGCTGGCGAATAATTGTTCATTTTTTTGATGACAAACCACATCAGACTTTGCATTATCTCATCATCAGGCAAGGCTTTGCATGAGAGGCCGGTCTGATGGAAATTCAATAAAACAAGGGAAGTATTATGAAAAAAATAGTAACAAGCATCTGCATTGGTCTTTTGACGGCGTGTACCTCTACGTCCGACACATCGTCAACGAATAACGCCAATAGTGAGACAGTTTTTCAAGACTTTGTACTTAATCAGGAATTGTCATCTGTTGACCGAGTCGCCCCATTTATATTGTCCGATTACATGGTGTTGGATAAACAATTCGTTGCCTTGGAAACCAGAAATAGAAAGTATTTTCTGGCCTCAGTCTCACAACAAAATTGTGCTGACTTGAATTTTGCAGAGCGTATTGGCGTGTTGCAACATGAGAAAGACGTTTTGAATGTCAGCGACCAGATTGTACGGGTGGGGTTTGAGGACCAGGGGTGTATAGTGAATAACTTATATAAACTAAATAAAGTACAGTACGAAGAGTTATCCAATATCAATATACGTCGTCGCTACAACACTAGCGTGAATGCACCTACGCGTTTTTAATATTTTACCTCTGTCACTTTGAGCAATCCCAGTGGCATTTTTTGAGCTAATAAAAAACCCCGAGCCTTGGCATCGGGGTTTTTTATTATTTGGTGGAGCTGGCGGGACTTGAACCCGCGTCCAGAAAGCGTCTACCGTTGGTACTACATGCTTAGTCTGTCTTTTATTTAACTACGTTGGACCCCGGCAGACAGGGTTCCTGGTAGCTGTCCTGATACTATTTCGCGGTTCAACCTCAGGAAGTTTCCCTCGCTAGTCCATGATGATGACCTTCCGAACCTCTACCCATGGACAAGGCCAGAGTGGAAGGGCACTAAACCGGTTATTAAGCGGCTAGAGCGTAGTTTTCGTCGTTTGCGACTACTTTAAAGTGGCTTTTTTAAGAGGCCAGCCACAACCTCTGCATGCACCTCGGGCGTCCAGAATCCTGTCGAATCCAAAATCAGCCCCGAAATGTGTATTGCGCGGCCAAACACCGAACAATTGTTGTCAGTTTAACACAACTAAACTGGCTTTGTCTCACACCTTAATGCAAGTGCTTGATTTTCAATCAAGCTTTATGTTTCATCAGGCGTTCTTTCTGACGCGCCCAGTCTCTGTCCTTAATGCTGTCGCGTTTGTCCTGGCTTTGTTTACCTTTCGCCAGGTAGATCTCTACCTTGACCCAGCATTTCTTCCAATACATCGCTGTCGCAACAATGGAGTAGCCCTTTTGCTCGCGAGCACCGATTAAGCGGTTGAGCTCACGTTTATTAAGCAACAGCTTGCGGGTGCGGTCCGGATCGCAAATAACATGACTTGACGCTTCCTTAAGTGGCTGGATTTTACAACCCAACAGAAAGGCTTCGCCGTTTTGAATGATCACATAGCTGTCGGAAAGATTGGCCTTACCGGCGCGAATGCTTTTGACTTCCCAGCCCTGCAACGACACACCAGCCTCGAATTTATCTTCAAGGAAGTATTCATGCCTGGCTTTCCTGTTCAGCGCTATGGTGCTGCTTTGATTGGATTTGGTGTTCTTCTTTTTCATGGCGGCGTATTATACTGCAACGAATTTTTTTGTCTGCGACGGTGAACAAATTATTTTACGCCAAGATGTCGCCACCCCAGGAGGGGCTTTAGAGGAGAATAGATGCCAAACGTGAATCGCAGTGCGCTAGTCAGTTACAGTGCCGAATCCATGTTTGACCTGGTCAACGATGTAAATGCCTACCCCAGCTTTCTGCCTGGCTGTGCTGATACCCGGGTACTGGAAGCCGACCAAGATTGTATGAAAGCGTCCTTGCTAGTGAGCAAAGGCGGATTAAAACAATGGTTTACCACTCAAAATCAATTAAAACGCGGTGAATATATTCAGATGCAACTAGTGGATGGGCCTTTTACCCATTTACGCGGTGGCTGGCGTTTTACCCCCCTGTCTGAGCAAGCCTGTAAAATAGAATTAAATCTGGAATTTGAATTCACCAGCCGGTTGGCCGAGATGGCATTCGGTAAGGCGTTTTCCAGCATAGCCAGTAATATGGTGGCGGCTTTTACCCAACGAGCCAGAGAGGTTTACGGTGACTGAAAAGCAAATACGGTTGGAAGTGGTGTATGCCTTACCGAATAAGCAGGCTTTATTAGAAGTCGTGGTTGAAAGGGGCACTACGGTGCAAGAGGCCATTCAGGCGTCTGGATTGTTAAAGCGTTTCCCGGACCTGGATATCAGTCAAAGCAAGGTAGGGATCTGGTATCGTACCTGTAAATTAACCGATGTACCCAAAGACGGCGATCGTATCGCTATATACCGCCCTTTGATTGCCGATCCCAAGGATGCCCGGCGCAGAAGAGCTGAAAAAGCTAAAGATGAGGGCAGGGCAGATAAAGTCACAGGTGGGCGAGTTAACCCCCTGCGTTCAGGTCAGGATGAGTAACAGTGGTGAGCTAGTGGCACAATGCTTTGGTGTGCAGGCATTCCCCGCTAAGAATACGGGGAAGCCCTGACGAGTATTATTGATCTAACGGGGTATTAAAGGTCTCAGGTAGGGTGAAATCACCACTTACCTGGCTTATCTTGCCCTGGTCGAAGTCGATGATCAGTTCCTTACGAATATGTTCGTCACTCATACCACGCTTCATCGTGTAAACGTAATACCATCTGTCCTGATTAAAGGGGTCATTAACCACAGGTTGGCCCAGAATGTAGATGACCTGTTCTTTGGTCATCTGAATACGCAGTTTATCTACATCTTTCTGATCCAGATAATTGCCCTGGGGAATATCAATACGGTAAATCCAACTGCTGCAAGCTTGCAGGCTGGCCATTACCATGAGTCCTAATGCGAGTTTTCTATACTTCATATGCTTTATACTGTCGCGTGCGAGGCTGCATCCTACCCCAGTTAGTCTGCCACTGTCCATGTGCATCCAGGCATTATTCTGCTGCTGCGCGTTGATGTTTGTCATTGACCCACAGGCAAGCAACTCGAGCAACACAATTGCCTTGAGTAATGCTTTGAGCCAACAGCCTCAGATTAGTTCCGTTACAACCATAGCAGCCAGGCGATGGCGGGCAGTGTTATCCCTGATGCAGTAAGCCAGTATTTATACTTACCTTTACTCATCCACAGTCCACTAAAGGCAAGGAAAAGCAGGAACAGTGCAAAGATATCCGCTATCCACACCCACAAACCGCCAGCTTCGTTCAGATGCAATTGGTTAAATTGCTTTAGCAACGGACGAGCCTGAAGCTTTTCCTGTCTTGCCATTCCTTGTTGACGGTTGATTGATATAGTACCTTGCTCCTCAGTGAAAATCTTCAACTGATGAGGGCTTTCCCAAATGCGGGCTTTGATACGAACTGACAACCCTGATTTCTGTTGAAAACTCTTTACCATCTCGGTTGCATCGCTTTGTTCATCGATATCATCTAGTTTGAATTCGTGCAGGGCAACCTTGTAATTGGGATCCCAATCTCGGCTGTGATTCAATGCCAGGCCTGACAGACTGAACACGACTACCAAGCCAATACAGACAAAACCCACATCGCCATGTAACCGACGGATTAACCTGTGCCAGTTTGTTGAGTTGGCTCTAGTCAAGAATAGTGACTCCTGTGGGGCTGAAGCGATAGATTCGAATGCCCTCTGACATCGCTTCCGATTCCACTGGCTGGCCAACCTCTTTGGCCTGATGACTCATATATTCACGGGTTTGCTCTGGGTCCAGGTCGATAGCCTGTAATTGTCCGGTGGCCAGCGCCTTATGGCCCAATTTACTCATCGGGAAAACCATATCTCCATCTCTAACCTTAATCACAAGGCGATCAAAACTTTGTTCTGTGGCAAGTTCCATCCAGCATCCCCGTTTTTTGCAAACCTTAGTAATCACCCCTTCAATGGTCAGTTTCTGACCTAAGTATTCGTCTGGCTTTTGCATCAGGATGTTAAGTGACAGCGGAGTGGTGTCGTCTGCACCTGTGCCGAAGGTTAATGGTTCCGCCTGAGCGGACAGCGTTATCAAGGACAGAAGGCCTATAACATTAAGATGCTTTATGAGTATGTTCACTCCGTTCTCCTTTCCAGAAAGTGCCTTAAACACAATGTGTTAACAAAATATACATATATCAATTAGTAATAAATTATTATTGCATTTGCTGATTTGTATCGCTAGTCTGTGCGCGCATTTTATAATAATGCGAATGGTTAGCATTACAATTAAAGGATGAAAACAGCACATGAAATTAGGAATCTCTCATTCCCTTGTCGCCTTCGCCGTTTCCAGCGCATTGCCTCTCACCGTAAAAGCACAGCCCAATCAAGAGAACCAAATTGAGAAAGTGGAGGTCATTGGTCACAAACTGAGTCTGGTGAATCAGGACGTTGCCGCCTCGGTATCCATTTTGGGCAGTGAGGAAATACAGCGTAATCAGGAATCAGAGCTGACTAACCTGCTAAGGGAACTGCCAGGAGTAGAAATGAATGGCAGTGTCAGTCCCTTGTCGGGTCAACCAGCCATCCGTGGCTTGTATGGAGAACGGATCCATATCTCTGTTGACAATGTTAAGCGTAAAACAGAATCCGATGGTTCCAGTAATATTGCAACTATCAACAGCCTGGGGGTGGATCCGGCGCAACTGAAACTCGTGCAGGTGCTACGTGGTGCCGACTCTCTGACCGTGGGCTCTGGTGCAGTGGGCGGCAGTATTCGGATGGTTACTAAAGATGCCGCCGACTACCTGAATCACCAGGATGGTTTAGGTGTCAGACTGTCATCCGCTTATCAGGGAGCCAGTGATGCAGTGACGCTGGGCGCGTCTTCATTCAGCCTTAATGGTAACTTGGACACTGTGTTTAATGTTAGCCGGGTAGATTTTTCTGATGTGGATATTGTCGGCGACAGGCAGATCGGTGGCGAGGGTATTCCCGCTTTAGAAAAGATTCGCAATGACTCATCCCGTAGCAATGTGTCGCTGAAAAGTACCTGGCAGATTGGTCCAGTACACAGGCTAAAAGGTAAAGTTGACTGGAGTGAGACCGAATCCAAAGATCAACCATATAGTCAGCGTATGGATCTGGCACTAGCCTATCCAACTTTGAAAGAAAACTACCAGAATGACTATCTGGAAGGTTCACTGTTGTACAGCTATCAACCCGACAGCCATTGGGTGGATCTGGATATTCATGCGACCTTCTCTGAAAAGAATATGGAGAAACAAACTCGGGGTTATATTCCCAGAGGGGAAAACCGAATCAGCTACGATGCGGACAACAACTGGAGTAACAAAAGAAAAGGTCTGCGCTTGTCCAACCTGTCAATTGTGCAAGCTGCAGTTGAACATAAAGTCGCACTTGAGCTTAATTATGAGCGGGAAGACTTCAGTCAGAAGCAATGGGATCTGAGTACTGCTGAAAACAAACTGACGAGTTTTTATGGTAACAGTAATGCTACTAACGTCTCTGTGTCGCTGATTGACCAAGTCGAGTTGTTTTCCCAGCGCCTGTTGCTCACAGCGGGTGGCCGATACGACAGCTACAAAAGAGACAATAGCCTGTTTGCCAGCTATGCAGGTAATGATGATGGCGAGTTTTCCAGTGAAGTGGGATTAACCTTCAGGGCAACCGATAACCTGAATTTTTACCTGAAACGCGCTGAAGCGTTTCGTGCGCCATCAGTGCAAGAACTGTATAAAAAAGATGAATGGCGCTGTCATATAGGCGGTAAGATTTGCTATCAGGAGCCGCAGCCTGACTTGAAGCCGGAAACCTCTGACAATCTGGAAGCCGGTTTTGGCTTGCATTGGACAGACACCGCCTATGCCGATCAATTTGGCTTTAAGTTTATCTACTTTGACAATGAAATTAACAACTACATCGATAACGTTCCTTTTATGTACTACTTCGACAGCGAAGGTAACAAGCAGTTGGGCTCCCCGGGCCCTGAGCCAGCGAATGGCGTACCAGTAGCGACCCATAGGGATTACAGCGCAAAAAATATCAGTCAGCTGAAAAACCGGGGCATTGAAGTAGAAATAGACTATCGTCTTGGTGCTTTGTCAGCGTATCTGGGCTATTCCACCATAAATATGGATGTTTTTGGTGTACCGAATTTCTTCCTGGGGACGGTGGAGCAACAATGGCAGCCATATAGCGAAGCACCAGCAGACAAGATGACTTTGAATCTGAATTACCAGTTACGGCCGGATCTTAATATTGGCGGGCAGATGTTGGCCTATGGGAAACAGGACAGGCTGTCCCAGCTGTACCTTGAAAATGGTTATGGTACTGAATCCTACCGCGTGTTCAATTTGAACCTGAGCTATCAGGGGCTGGGCGTGTTCGAAGGGGTAACGCTGGTGGCTGGGGTGGACAATCTAACTAACGAACGTTACTTGCGAGCACCGGCTAGTGAAGCAAGAGATCCTGCTGAAGTGGGCAGAAACTACAAAGTCAGTTTGTATTATCAATTCTAAAGAGTTGATCGAAACACTAAAAAAGCCCGCTACTCTTGCTGATATTTGTGAGTAGCGGGCCCTCCACGCTTAACACTTTTCTTATCCCTTAATGGGGCAGTATTTATAAAACCCAATACTTGTTTGTTGGATATATTATAGGCCTAATAGTTCCCGGGCATTGGCGATTGCTGTATCCGTCAACTTATCGCCAGCCAATAGTCTGGCCAGCTCTTCAATACGTTGTTGTTGTTCAAGCGCCAGCATATGGGTTTCTGTGGTTTTACCATCACTGAATTTGGTGACCAGCATCTGATGCTGAGCACAAGCGGCTACCTGAGGTAAATGGGTCACACACAATACCTGCAGCCTTTCTCCCAATCTTCGCAGTAACTGCCCTACCACTGATGCGGTTGGCCCGCTAATGCCGGTGTCCACTTCGTCAAATATCATGGTGGGCACCTGGTGACTGGCACTGGCAATAACCTGTACCGCCAGGCCGATACGCGAAAGCTCACCACCTGAGGCGACTTTTTCGAGCAGATCAGCGGGCTGGCCTGGATTGGTGGCCACCATAAAATGAACCTGATCCAAACCATAGCGGCTGGCTGCTTGCTCGGCGGTAAAATCCACTGCAATACAAAAGCAGGCCTGGTTCATATTCATCAGCCTGATTTGGCTTTGCACCTCACCCGCCAGCTTTTGCGCGGCTTTTGTACGGGATTCACTCAATGCTTGTGCCGATTCAATATAGGCTTGCTGCAACGCATCAAGCTTACTGGCTAATTCGCCGAGCAGGTCATCATCCTGTTGTAACTGAGCAAACTCATCCAGTAACTGCTGGTGGTATTGGTAAAGTCCTTCCGGCAATATCTGGTGTTTGCGTGCCAGCTCCATCGCGCGGGAGAAGCGTGCTTCCACTTGCTGCATCCGGAAAGGATCTACTTCAAGACTGTCTATATAATCACGTAGTTGTTGCGACGCTTCGTCCACCTGAATATTGGCTTCGGTCAACATCTCTACTATTGGGGTCAGGCTGGCATCGTGTTCCTGTAGCTCTGAGAGTCTGTCTACTGCGTGCTGAATAATCGACAAGGCATTGATATCATCCGCATCGTATAACTGGTGAAAGCTCATTTGCGATTGTTCCAGCAATGACTGGCTATGGCTCAATCGTTTATGTTCCACTTCCAGTTGCTCGAATTCCCCTTCTTCAATGGCAAATTCGTTTAATTCCTGAACCTGATAATCCAGAAGCTGACGTCTGGCTTCACGTTGTTGCTGACTCTCCTGCAAGGCTTGATAGTGTTTGCGGCTTTCCTGTAACTGCTGATAACAAGCGGCCACCTGTTGTAACAGGGCAGGGTGGGCAGCATAGCTGTCCAGTAATTCGCGCTGTACATCCGCTTTGAGTAATTGCTGGTGGGCGTGTTGGCCATGAATATTCACCAGATACTGCCCCAGGTTTTTTAACTGCTGCAACGATACGGGGGAACCATTGATATATGCCTTGGAACGCCCTTCGGCAGAAATAACCCGGCGGATAACACATTCTTCGTCATCTTCCAGTAGTTCCTGATCTGCAAGCCACTGCCGGGCAACAGGAAGAGTTGGCAGAGAAAAGCACGCAGTAATCTCCGCTTTATCCGCTCCTTTTCTTACCATGCCGGCTTCTGCCCGGTCTCCAAGGCACAACCCCAGTGCATCTATTGCAATGGATTTACCGGCACCGGTTTCACCGGTAATGGCGGTCATCCCCTGTTGAAAGTCAATTTCCAGCGATTGGACAATAGCGAAGTTACGTACAGAAAGTTGCAGCAGCATATAGTTACCTGGTTATCCATACAGATTTATATGTAACTATATACAGTATTTTGGGCTTGTCTATACAGTAGCGGATAAATAATTTTGTAATCAGCAACAACCAAAGTCTGAAGCTGGCTTATCCAGATATACCTTTTGCTTCCTGATGCCTGATTATTGCTGGAAGGTCTGCTTCACTCAGGCCTGAGTGTCTACAACCGTCCCTACGCGCTGATTGGGATCGGGTTGACTACGCTGATTTTCCAACTCTGCCTGACGTTGCTGCTGGTCTGCCTGCCGCACTTCCTGCTGCTCCTGGCGGGGTTGTGGCTGTACACTTTGTACATTGGTACCTGAGACTGAACCGACTTCCATTTTAATTCACCTTGTTTTGGAATCTATTGGTTGACAAAGTGTAGACCAAAGTGGGTTTATTGGCTTGCCAATAGAATAGGCTCAAGTTGTTTACGCATAAACTCGGCAATCAATGGCTGTGCTTCTGCATTGGGATGAATACGGTCTTTTTGCATCAGCTCTGGCTTAAGCGCAATATCTTGCAGCAAGAATGGTAACAGAGGCACCTGATGATTGTCGGCCAGCTCATTGTAGCTGTCGGTAAACATTTTGGTGTAGCGTCTGCCGTAGTTGGTGGGAATTTGCATCTGTTGCAGCAGCACAGATACCCCATTTTGGCGGGCCAGTTCGATCATGGCGCTGATATTGTTTTTAAATTTGTCTACCGGGTAGCCGCGTAAACCGTCGTTACCACCAAGTTCTATCAGCAGATGGCTGGGCTGGTGTTGTTCAAGTAAACGTGGCAGCCGTGCCAGGCCACCATCGGTGGTTTCGCCACTGATGGCAGCATTAACGACAGTTATTCCTTTGTCCTGCCACGAATTTTGTAACAAACTCACCCAGCCTTGTTCTTGCTTCATGCCATAGGCTGCGCTTAGGCTGTCACCTAATACCAGTAATTTGACCTGCGCCGCCTTTAGTTGATCCGAAAAGCACAGCAGCGGTATAACAATCAGGATAACCTTGAGAGCAGAATACACGATGACGTTGACCTCCAATATGATTAGTACCAAGGCCATTACCAAAATAGTGACAACCAGCCAGGGTGAGTTGCAGATCCTTCAGCCTATCAGTTTTGATGTCAAGGCCGGTGAGTCTGTTGCCATTGTCGGTGCGTCAGGCTCCGGCAAGTCCACTTTGTTAGGTTTACTGGCCGGACTGGATCAGGTGTCTGCCGGTGAGATTATTCTTGATGGTCAGCCCCTGCACGCTATGGATGAAGAACAGCGCGCCAGGCTGCGCGGTGAAAAAGTCGGCTTTATCTTTCAGAGTTTTATGCTGGTGCAAAGCCTGACCGCACTGGAAAATATTATGTTGCCTGCTGAAATTGCCGGGCTCAGCGATGCGCGTAAACGTGCCACTGAGGCACTGGAACAAGTTGGTTTGTCGCATCGGGGTAATCATTATCCCAACCAGCTCAGCGGTGGTGAGCAGCAACGGGTGGCTATTGCCCGCGCGTTTATTACTCGTCCCAGAATTCTATTTGCCGATGAGCCGACCGGAAATCTTGACGCCGCTAACGGTGAAAAAATCGAAAATCTGTTGTTTGATTTAAACCAGCAACTGGGAACAACATTGATTCTGGTCACGCACGACAGCGAATTAGCTGCGCGCTGTCAGCGCCAGCTTCGCATGCATGGTGGTGTATTGGAGGAAGCGCCGGTGTCTGGCTTTGAGGATAAACGCCATGCGGGTTGATGCAATGTCGTTAAGCTTGTCCTGGCGGTTGTTTCGTCATGAAGCCCGGCGTGGTGAACTCACCGTAATTTTGCTGGCTATCGTGTTGTCTGTTGCTTCTGTGTTGTCGCTGTCTCTTTTTAGTGAGCGTCTGCAGTCGGCCTTGACCGACAAAAGTGCCGAGTTTCTGGCTGCAGACCGCCTGCTGGGCTCAGACAAGCCGGTGCCACCAGAATGGCTGGAAGAAGCCACACAACGTGGCCTTAAGGTCGCCCAGCGCAATCAACTGCGTTCCATGGCATTTGCCAATGACAAAATGATGCTGGCGGATGTCAGAGCGGTAGACAAACAGTATCCGCTGAAAGGTAAGGTTAAAATTTCCGAGACGCCCTTTGGTCTGCCGCAAGTGACTGATAGTTTGCCTCAACCAGGGGAGGTCTGGATTGGCTCGCGATTGTTCCAGGTTCTGGGGGTTAATCTTGGTGACCAACTGGAAATAGGTGATAAGGCATTTGTGATTACCCAGGCGGTGATTGAACTGCCTGATGGCGGCTTTAGCCTGTTTGGTGGCGATCCTGTAGTGTTGATGAATCAATCGGATTTAGCTGCTACCAATGTCACCGGACCGGGCAGTCGCACCGACTATGATTATCTGTTTGCCGGTGATGATGCCGCCCTGGATGATTATTACGAATACCTGAAACCTCAGCTTAATCGGGAGATCCATTACTGGCGCTCGGTTAAAGATGACGATTCACCACTGGGGCGTTCGGTTAAACGTGCCGAGCAATATTTTCTGCTGGCCAGCCTGCTGGCCATTGTGCTGGCCGCCGTGTCTATTGCTGTGGCGGCACAGCGATACAGTCAGCGCCATTACGATCCTGTTGCCATTATGAAGACCCTCGGCGCATCCGCCGCTTTGGTGCGGCGGGTATATTTACTGCAAATTCTGTTTATCACCGCCTTGGGTATCTTAATTGGCGGTATTGTGGGCTATGGGGTGCAACAGTTCATCGCCAGTTTAATTGCCGAAAAGGTTCAGGTGGCACTCGACAGCTGGTACTGGCGACCATTTTTAATCGCGGTATTTACCGGATTGGTATGCGCCATGTTGTTTTCACTGTACCCGCTGATGAAGCTCTTTTCTGTACCTCCCTTAAGAGTCTTGCGCCGCGATCTTGGCGCCAGCATGGGTTCCAGAAGTGTGCAGTTCGCCGTGGCCGGTTTGGCTATTTTTCTGTTGATGTGGGCTTACAGCGGCAATTTGACTATCAGTGCTATCCTGCTGGCTTGTGGGCTATTGTTAGTGGTGGCGCTGATGCTGGTGACGCTGGGGTTAATTGCCCTTGGCCGCAAATTGGGGCAGGCAAGAATGGGCGCTTGGCAACTGGCCTGGGCACGGATTTCCCGTCGCGCCATGGACAATTCGGTGCAGCTTATCAGTTTTGCGGTCACTATTATGCTGCTGTTGGTGGTTCTGGTGATGCGCAATGATATGGTGCAGCAATGGCGCGACCAGTTACCCGAAGGTACGCCCAACTATTTTATGATCAATATTACCGAAGGACAGTTGCCACAGCTCGAACAGCATTTTCTGGCGCGAGGCGTGAAAGTTGAACACTTCTATCCCGTGGTTCGCGGTCGCTTTGCCGCCATCAATGACGAAACAATCCGTACCGATGTTAGCAAAGAGGCAGACAGTAATAGCCGCGGTCGTCAAGGGTTGGGGCGCGAAGCCAACCTTACCTGGAGCAATCAACTACAGCACGAAAACCATGTGGTAGAAGGGCAGTGGCATGGCGGCGCTGCGCCGGGTGAAGAACCCAGGGTGTCGGTGGAAAAAGAAGTGGCCGAGCGTCTGGACATCAAGATGGGGGATAGGCTGACCTTTAATATTGGTAGCGAAGTGGTCAGGGCCCGGGTGACCAGTATCCGGGAGGTCAACTGGCAAACCATGCAGCCCAATTTTTTCTTTGTGCTGGAGCCATATGCGATGGCGGAGTTTTCACCTACCTATATCACCAGTTTTCATCTGGATACTGAGCACAAAGCCAAGCTGGCAGAGTTGATGGCACCATTTCCCACTGTCAGTCTGTTTGATGTGGATGCCCGCATTAATCAATTGCGCAGCATCGTAGAGCAAGTGTCGATGGCAGTAGAGTTTATTCTGTTTCTGGTACTTTGTGCTGGTACTCTGGTATTAGTGGCGCAGGTGCAAGCCAGTATGGATGAGCGTATGCAGGAGCTGGCGATATTACGAACACTGGGGGCCAGGGGCATACTGATCAGAATGAGCGTGGTGTTAGAGTTCGTTATTATCGGCTCGGTTGCCGGTTTTATGGCGGCAATGGCCAATGAGCTGGCACTCTATCTGCTGCAGACTCAGGTGTTTAATATGCAGGCCGGATTCCACTTTCAATTCTGGCTGTTAGCACCCTTGGTTGGTGCGCTGGTTGTCGGAATACTGGGGGCGCTGAGTTGCTGGCGATTGTTGTCTTTCAATACCAGCGATCTGCTGAGACGGATGATTTAGAATAAGCCTCAACATATGTTGAGGCTTACTTTTTAGCCCTTTATCAGATTCAGCAATGCTTTATCCAATTGCTGGAATTGGAAATGAAAGCCAGCCTCTTCCAGGCGTTTGGGGATCACCCGTTGGCCGTACAGTAATAAATCGGACATTTCACCAAACAGGCCGCGAAGTACAAATGCAGGCATAGGGAATAAACAAGGCCGCCCTAATGTTTTAGCCAAAGTCTGGCTGAATTTGGTGTTCGTCACCGGGTTCGGCGCGCAAAGGTTATAGGGCCCCTGGCAATCCGGTGTTTCAAGCAAAAAGCGCATGGCGGCCACCATATCACTGATATGGATCCAAGGCATAAATTGCTTGCCACTGCCCATTCTTCCCCCTAATCCCATGCGAAAAGGCGGCAGCATTTTAACCAATGCGCCACCCTTGCGGCTCAAGACAATCCCGGTTCTGAGCAAACATACCCTGGTACTGGGGGACTGGGCTTCCAGGGCGATTTTTTCCCAGCGTTCGCAAAGCTGATGACTGAATTCGTTATGCGGGCTCTGATGATATTCACTGATGAAGTCATCGCCCTGGCGTCCGTAGTAGCCTACGGCTGACCCGCTAAGGAAGACCTTGGGTGGATGCACGCTGGACTGGCAGAGTTCCACCAGTTTCTCGGTAAGTTGCCAGCGGCTCTGACAAATCCGCTGCTTTTGTTCTTCACTCCAGCGCTTATCTGCGATGGGCTCTCCGGCCAGATTTATGACAGCATCAAAGCCATCCAGGTTTTGTAGTCCCTTAAGTGAGGATATCCAGGCAGCCCGCCGCCCCAACGCCAGTTCGGCCTCGGCCAGATTGCGGGTTAACACTGTGACCTGATAGCCTTCTGGCAAACGGGACAATAGTCTGGTACCAATTAGCCCGGTGCCGCCAGTCATCAAAATCTGCATAATGCCGAAAAATCCTTAGCTGTTCAGGCCTTGCTACAAGATAAGCACAGAGAGACAGAATCAGCAAAACGCAATGCGTGCGGTTTATCCACTTCTGCTTCGGCATGGATAACCCAGGGATGCTCTGCGGCAATAGCCAAGACATCTGAGGTGAGTTTCTCTAGCAGCGAAAATCGGTTGTTTTCCACCAAATCGATAATGCGTTTGGTGATAGTACGATAGTTCAGGGCATCCTGCATATCGTCGCTATTGGTAGCCTGTTCAGCACGGTATCTGATAGTGACATTAATTAACACGTCCTGCTTGTTATCAATCTCGTCCTGCTTAATGCCGATAAAAGTGCGTAAGCGCAGGTTCTTGATACGAATTGTGGCTGGGTTAAGCTGCATCTGAGTACATCCGTTAATGACTTAATTTATTTTAAACACAGTGGCTTTTTGGTAATTTTGCCACAACCTGAGGCCAATCTCCTTTGAATATGGAAATTAAACGTTCGTCTTCCTCCAAAGTTCTGCTGACTATGGCAGCGCTGGTCATCATTCTGGCCGGTGTAAAAGCCGCCAGCACGATCCTGGTGCCTTTTCTGCTGTCGGTTTTCATTGCCATGGCCTGTAACCCGTTGATTAATTGGGCCAGTCGCTATCGGGTACCACGCTGGCTGTCGGTAATACTAGTAATACTGCTGATCGTGATTTTTGGATTTATGCTGGCAGGCCTGGTGGGAAATTCCATGAATGAATTTTCCCAAAATCTACCTGTTTATAAGGAACAACTGGCCGGTGAATTAAACTGGTTGGTAGGGCAGCTGGCCAATCTGAACATTCATCTGGATCGCACACAACTGCTGTCTTACCTGGACCCTGGCCTAGCCATGAATATGGCATCCAATTTACTCTCCGGGGTAGGCGCGGTGATGACCAATTTCCTGTTGATCCTGCTTACTGTGGTATTTATGTTGTTTGAAGCCGAGTCTGTGCCGCGCAAGGTACATATCGCCCTGGATGATCCAGCCATGAAGATTCAGCAGATTGATCGCTTTTTATCTTCAATCAAGGATTATCTGGCCATCAAAACCCTGGTCAGTTTGGGCACCGGCTTCCTGGCTGGCTTGATGCTGTATTTGTTGGATGTGGACCATTTTCTGCTGTGGGCCGTGTTGGCCTTTCTGCTCAATTATATTCCCAATATTGGTTCCATTATTGCCGCAGTGCCTGCAGTGTTATTGGCGCTGGTACAGCTAGGGCCCGGAACCGCTGGCCTGGTGGCGATTGGCTATGTGGTGATTAATACCCTGATGGGCAATGTCATCGAGCCGCGCTTTATGGGCCGTGGTTTGGGTTTATCTACCCTGGTGGTATTTCTGTCGTTGATTTTCTGGGGCTGGCTGCTGGGTACGGTAGGCATGTTGCTGTCTGTACCGCTAACCATGATTGTTAAGATTGCCCTTGAATCGACCCAAGGGGGGCGTTGGTTTGCCTTGCTGCTGGGCGACGATGTTAAACCGGCAGTGCAAAACGCAGACTGATTCTGGCCCCGCCCAGTTCAGAGTCACGCAGTAATAGCGTGCCATTGTACGCGGCGACTAAGTCTGACACTACCGCCATGCCAATTCCCTGGCCGCTGGCGTAGGTGTCCAGCCGGCTGCCCCGATTCAACAGAGTTTGGCGCTGGTCTGCTGGGATCCCAGGACCGTCGTCCTCAATATCAATGCACAACTGGCTATTCAGGTGCAGGCTGATTCTGACCTGCTTTTTGGCGGCTTTGCAGGCGTTGTCCAGCAGGTTGCCAAACAACTCCATCAGATCAGTTGTATCACCCGGTAGCCTCAGTGCACTGGGATCCAGCAATTGAATGTCCAACTGTTTGTCGGCATGCACTTTGGCCATGGCGTTAATCAGCTTTTGCAGCAACGGCGCCAGCGGTTCAGCCTGTTGCCAGCCGCTACCCACACCGGCCACCGCACGTTTCAGTTGGCGGGCGATAATGTTCTCTATTTGTTCCAATGGTTCATGGGCACTGGCGGGGATTTCCGGGTTACCTTTTAACACCGCCAGTGGCGTTTTTAGATTATGGGCCAGATCGCCAAGGCTATTATGATAGCGGTTGCGTTGCTGCTGTTCTGAGTCCAGCAGATGATTCAGACTGGCTTTCAAATGTTCCAACTCAGGTGGATAGTTGCCCTCGGCACGGCGCGTTTGCCCTGATTCCACATCACTGATTTGCCGAACCAAATCACCAATAGGTTGCAAAGCCGCGTTGAGACTAAATGCCAGTAACGCAATGAGTACCACAGCCACTAAGGCCAGCCACTGCCATAGGGTGTAACGGAATGTAGCCAGCTCGGTGTCGAATAAACGTCCTTCCATCAGGATATGGAAGGTCACCGGGAACATCAGCTCTCTGTCTTCAAATTCGGCGGTGTAGCTGAACTGAAAGAAAGTACGACCGTTAATCTGCTTGGACAGAAACAGTTCTTCTCCTACGGCAGGGCGTTGTAGTTCAGGGACTTTTTGCCAATGCAAAGTGGATTCGGATTGCCAAAGCGGTAGTCTGTGCATAGAGATAAGTGCATAGGTACCAGAGTCAGGAATATTCAGACTGTTATTAAACAGGGTTTCCGGCATCTGAATCACGCCCCTAACCACTTCAAACTCAGATATCAGGCCCAGATTCTGAATGCGCAACTGATCCTGCATGGATTGTGTCAGGCTGCTGGTATGGGCTCGCTCAAGGGTCAGGGCCGTTAAGGGTAAAAAAACCAATAAAACCAGCAGAGCGGCAGCAAAACTGCGGGCCTTGAGTGACCACTTACGCATATTTGTCAAAGTTGTCGGCTTATTCTGTAACCACGACCACGTAAGGTATCTATGGGCTTGATACTACCATCTGGGTCAATTTTTTTACGCAGGCGGCCAATAAATACCTCAATCACATTGCTGTCCAGATCGAAGTCTTGATCATAAATATGCTCGGTAAGCTCGGTCTTGGAGACAATCTTGTTGGGGTTCATCAACAAATATTCCAGCACCTTATACTCATATGCGGTAAGTTCTACGTAGGCGTTGTTGACGAAAACCTCCTCTGAGAGCGTATCCAAGCGAATGGGGCCGCGTTCGATAGCTGGATTTGGTTGACCTGCAGCGCGCCGTATCAGGGCCTTGGCCCGGGCCAGCAGTTCTTCGTTATGGAAAGGTTTAGTCAGATAGTCATCGGCACCGGCTTCCAGACCTTCTACTTTTTCCTGCCAGCGATCCCGTGCGGTCAGAATAAGGATCGGGCTGGTAACATGGTCCTTACGTACCTGGCGAATCAGATCAAGTCCATCTAACACCGGCAAGCCGATATCCACAATGGCTAAATCGTAGGGATATTCGCGGAATAGAAACAAAGCCTTCTGGCCATCATCGGCTAAGTCCACACTATAGCCATTTTGCTGCATTAACTGATCCAACTGAGTTAACAGTCTGGCATCATCTTCAACTATCAGTACTCGCATCAGACATTACTTCCTGTCTTTGTGGTTTTTGTTCTGCGTGACCTTGCCGGATTTTTTATCCACATCCACCGTCACTACCCGGCCATTTTTTTGCAAAACCTTGACCCGATAGTTGTCCTTTTGCTGCTCAACTTTCAATACGCGGCCATCCACCTGTTGTTTGGCGCGCTTGGCTGCCTGGGCTTCATTTAACTGATCCTTGTCTTGTTGTGCCTGAACCGTGCAGCAGACCATGCAACTTAGTAAGAAAATCAGCACCTTGCCCAATTTCATTATCACTACCTTAGACTTGTCTTAATATCGACAAGTCTACCTGTAAAGGCGCTATCAATAAAACGCAGGGCTGACATTTATTTTTACCTTCAGGCGTTTACCTGGGTGCTGCTGAGTCACAGTGTGATACAGATCACCCTTGTATTGATAGGTCACATCATAGCCGGTCAATTCTCTGATTCGACGTTGCGTTCCTGGCCGGGTTTCGCAGACTTGCCGATAACTATTGCGGCCAACATCATGACCAATGGCCCCACCCAACGCAGCACCGGCCACCATACCGACCTTCTTGTTTGAGGAACTATGGCCTAAAGCATGGCCTACGGCGCCGCCAATGATGGCGCCAACGACGGTTGGTGTTGCATCATGGCGTCTGCCCGTGGTGTAGCATACTTGCTCGGGTTCGCTACTTAGCAGAATGGTTTCGTAGATAGGTGTTACCTGCTTTACTTTGGCGTAATCGTAACGCTCAGCAGCTTGTAGATTGGTACTTAAAGCCAGCATTGATAATGGGATAAACCAGGCTTTCATCTTTTGCATCCTCATCCAGTTGTTATGCTTAGATTAGGACGACGAGCATGAATATTGGCTGAACTTTTTCTTAAGCTAGAAAACAAAACAGGGGCCTTAGCCCCTGCCGTTCAGCCCTGGCATGATTTAGGCCAAAGGATTAGCACATTCGGCATGCACACTGAATTTCTTATTAAAGGTGTAAATATGCACAAACAACGACATTTGCCCCATTTCCTGCCAGAAGTCATGTTGCTCTTTGGAAGGGCAAACCGACTGACGTAAGTAGTTTTGCTGGTATTCCAGTTCTATATCCAGTTTTGCTGGAATTTGGATATAGGCATTAATGCTACCTTTAACTACCTGTGCCCCTTGATAATACCAGTCGCCCATCATAAAGGAGGTTTTAAAGCTATGATTGACGCGTTTCAGGGCCTGCTGAGCCAACTGAGGATCCTGAGGAGCCGCAGTGAGGGATTGGCTTTGGATACAGGCAGATAAGGACAAAGTGGCCAACAATGCCAGTGTGGCAGCGAATAGCTTGCGTGCTTTAAGGCTAACTTGTTTGGACATTGTGTGACTCCGTCTTGCGCTTTCACAACAGGTATCGGCCTGCACAGAATTTCCTTTAAGATAAATATGCGGACGCGAAAGGAGTGACAGAATGTGACTAAATTTCTGAGTTTTCTGTTGATGGGACTGGTGAAAGTTTTAGCCCATATGTTTTATCGTGGTCAGCCAAACTGGTTAAGTAAAGAACAGGAATCATCACTGAAAGATGTCCGGCTGGTAGTTTTTCTGAATCATACCAGTCTGTTCGAGCCGTTGTTTATCCGCTTTGCTCCCTGGTCGTTTGTATGGCTAATTGCCCATAAAGTTATCGTGCCAGGCGCGGATGTTACCCTCGACAGACCCTTGGCCGGCACGTTGCTGAAGACCTTACTGCCGGGTGTGATCCCTATTACCCGCAAGGCTGATGAGTCATGGGAGCATTTTCTGTCTCTGGTCAATACCGATGTGATTACTGCCATCCTGCCGGAAGGCAGAATGAAAAGGCGTAATGGCCTGGACAAGGACGGTAAACCGATGAGTGTCCGAGGTGGAGTGGCGGATATTTTGGCGCGGCTTGATAACGGCAAAATGCTGTTTCTTTACAGTGGCGGGCTGCATCATATTCAATGCCCCGGCGAGAAGTTGCCAAGGCTGTTTAAAACGCTGACCGCTAATTTGCAGATTGTGGATATTCAAGCATACAAACAAACAGTCAACCAGCGCAGTGAAGTCAATTTTAAGGCCAAAGTGATGGCGGATATGAACGCCCGGCTGGACGCCTTTGTACCCTGAAAATTAGCAAACTCGCTAAATAGATTAAGTTTTCTACACTTTTGACAGGATAACTTGTCGATGGAATTGGCAAACTTAATCTGGAGGTTCGCGTGTTTTCTAAACTTACGTTGCGTCAGCAGTTGGCCAGCGGTTTTATGATTTTGGTTGCCATTATTTTTGTTGTTGTGGCATTGGCCTATGTGGCTCTGTCAAAAGGTAACAATAATCTTGAGACCTATCGGCAACTGAATATCGACCGCTCGGTAGTCCAGGATATGACGATTTCGTTGATGGAAATGCGCATATCGGTGATTAATTTTCTCAAGCAGCCCAGCGAGACCAATCTCAATGCCATTGCTGATACGGTAAAGTTGCTAAATGAAGAAGCAACTAATACCCGGCAACAATTGCATAGGCCTGAATTTACCAGTGCGGTAGATAACATTGTCACCGCCATATCTCAGTATCAGGACGTATTCAACCAGGTCGAAGTGTTGTTTCGACAGCGCAACAAGCAGGTTATTGTTATGGATAGTGTAGGACCTCAGGCATTAGGCAGCTTGCACGACCTTCTGCGGCTTAGTCAGCAAATTGATGACCGGGAAGTTGGATTTAAAGTGGCATTGGCTTTGGAGCATCTTATGCAGGCACGGCTGGCTGCAAATAAATATATCAAAACGAATAATGTCGAAGACGCCCGGCAGGCGAATCAGGCGCTTTCAGACCTTCAGATGAAATTAACCACGCTGTCTGGCATAAGCAGCGCTCAAGGCAAAGCTCTGGTCCAGCAATGTCAGCAACTGACCAGCGAGTATGAAAGAGCCTTTGTCAGCTTGCATGAAATTATCAATAAGCGGAACCAACTAATCGATGGGCAGTTAAATCAAATAGGCCCAAAGGTATTGGCAGAACTTAAAGGTGTTGCTGACCTTATTGAAACCGAAGAGCGAGATACCGGACAGCAGGCGATTGCATATAACAAAAAAGTGGAGTGGGAGGCCATCATGCTTGCCGTTGCATCGGTGGTAATTGCCAGTTCAGTCACCTTTGTGGTCAGTAACCTGGTGATTCGCCCCATTGGCGGCGAACCAAGAGATATTGAAGCCATCGTCAGGAAAGTCGCATCAGGGGATTTTACTTTGGCCAAAACATCAAGTTCTAAACCCCTGACCGGCATCTATGCGTCTACTATGCAAATGGTGGAACAACTTTCCGGGCTAATTAAACAGATTAATGCGGCCAGTGACGAGCTGACTGTCGCGGCACAGGGCTTGTCACAGGTCACTCGCCAGACGGCGGATAATTCAGAAAATCAGATGCATATGTTAACGCAAACAGCCACGGCCATGGAGGAAATGACAACGACCGTACAGGAAATTACCCGAAGTGCGCACAATGCAGCAGATGCGGCAAGAGAAGCCGATCACCAGGCGCAATTGGGGCAACAAGTGGTGGCCACCACCGGGCAAAACATTAACAAGTTGGTAGGGAACATTCGTTCTGTCAGTGAAATGATAACGGGTCTTGAGCAGGAAGCAGAAAACGTTGGCGGCATATTGGGGGTCATAGGTGGCATTGCAGAGCAAACCAACCTGCTGGCGCTGAATGCAGCTATAGAGGCAGCGAGAGCTGGAGAGCAGGGGCGGGGCTTTGCTGTGGTGGCCGATGAAGTTCGCACACTGGCCAGTCGCACCCAGGACAGCACCGAAGAAATACAGAAGAAGTTGTCCAGTTTGCAGAACCAGACCAAGCGCTCGGTTGAGTCCATGCTCAAAACCACCCACGAAGCCGAACAAACGGCTACTGCCGCGCTGGAAACCAATAGTGCGCTGGAAAACATCATTGCTGCCATAGGAACCATCAATGATATGAATCACCAGATTGCCAGTTCATCGGAAGAACAAAACCTGGTTGCTGAGCAAATCAACCGCAGTGTTGGAGATATTAATCTGATCGCCAAAGGCACTGCCGAAGAAGCCAGTGATACTGTGCAATCCTCAAATAACCTGTATGAGCTTGCCAAGCATCTGAAACAGAGCTGTGAGCGATTTAAAGTGGCTTAGTCAGGCGTTAAGCAAGAAAGCCGCTTTAACGCGGCTTTCTTTTCCTGGTTGGCGGTCTGATTACAGAACTGCAACCAGCGCTTCGGCAATATAGTCAACATTCTGGTGACTGATACCGGCAATATTGACCCGGCTGGAATCAACAAAATAGATGGCATTGTCACTACGCATTTTTTTTACCTGTTCAGGGCTGATACACAGGTAACTGAACATGCCTTTCTGGCGGGTGATAAAGTCAAAGTCCCTACCACTTTTTTCTTTGATTTTGTCGGCCAGCAAGCGGCGTAACTGCTGCATACGCTCGCGCATTTCGGTGACTTCACCCAGCCACTGAGCTTTCAGCTCTTCACTGTTAAGAATAATATCTACCAGTGCACCACCGTAGGAAGGTGGCATCGAGTAGATAGCCCGGGCGATAGATTGGATCTGGCTTTGCAGAGCATTACGCACCTGATTATTGGCGCAAATCATGGCGGCCAGACCAACGCGCTCACGATACAAGCCAAAATTTTTCGAGCAGGATGCCGCAACAATCACTTCCGGCAGGTTGTCGGCCAGCAGGCGCAAACCGTAGACGTCTTCTTCTACACCATCACCAAAGCCCTGATAGGCAATATCCAAAAACGGCAGAAACTCTCGCTGCTGGGCCAGTTCCAATACTTTGTGCCATTGCTCTTTAGTCAGGTCTGCACCGGTCGGATTGTGACAGCAGCCGTGCAGTAGCACCACATCGCCCTTGCTGACCTGGGCCAGACAAGCCGCCATTTCATCGAACTTTATGCCGGCTTGTTCTTTGTCGAAGTAGGGGTAGGTTTTAATTTTCAGGCCGGCACTACCAATCAGTGGAATATGGTTGGCCCAGGTGGGGTCGCTGACCCACACGGTTAAATCACCGTTTGCACGCTTCAGCAGCTCAGACAGAATACGCAAAGAACCGCATCCGCCTGGCGCCTGAACGGCGGCGACACGCTGTTCGATGAGGGTTTTGTGGCCTTTACCTAACAGCAGTTCCAGCATACCGTCGATAAAACCTTGCACACCTTGCGGGCTGATGTAGGTTTTGGAATCCTCGTTGGCCAGCAGAATATTCTGTGCCTTAGCAACGGCGTGCAGAATTGGCGTACGGCCCTGTTCGTCTTTATAAACGCCTACACCCAGGTCAACCTTCTTGGGGTTGGCATCCTGTTTGAACGCGGCGGACAGGCCAAGGATTGGATCGGCAGGTAACTGCTCTAGCACTTCTAACATGGTTTCCCTCAACTAATTATGTGCGGTTGGTATGGTGCGCAAACGGCGTCCTATTATGACAGCAGTACGACAAAATTCGAGTGCCGTTTTAGACAATAATGGTTATAGATATTCGCGAAGTGGAAAGTGAAAGCTGACATCTTTGTAAACAACCCCTGACGCAGAAAAACTGCGCTCATACCAGGATGCCTGAGCATGTTTGTTGACCATCAGTAAGGTTGATGTGCGGGTTCCGTATTGCTCTGACTGAATAAAAATGGCCGACAGGCGTTTTTCCCATTCTTTTGCCACACCGGTGCTGGGCAAAAGATGGTCTTCGGCGGGCACATCGTCTTTTAGCAAGGAAAACAGGATTTCTGTATTCGTCTGCCCTTGCTGGCAGAACTGCGTCAGGCGCGCCACCCCTTTACTGGTTTTAGGCCAGGGGCTGTGGATGTCGGCGTTGGACAGCCCGTATATCCCGTCGGTAAGCATCGTCAGCTCATCGCGTTTGTTATTGTAAACGGCCAGATTCTGCCAGTTGCCAAACAGCAGGTTGTAGCCATTGTAAGCCGTTTTGCTTCGCTTTAAGGCCGCGGCGTAATCCTGTGGCGTGGTATTTGTCAGATAGCCGCTGACAAGGTGGCCACGACTTGGGCTATTTGCCTTGTGTTGCGATGGTTCGCGGATATTGGTCAGGGCGGCGACCCGGCCATCCTCACTTACCCCCATCCAGGTTCCGCCAGCCTGCAGATCCTTGCCAGCCAGAATGCCTGGGGCAGCGGGCCAAAAACCCGATGGGGTGGTGGGCCTGGCATGAAACTCATCACGATTAGCCGCGATCAGCAGCGGAAACTCGGGATGAGCCCTCAAAGCTACAAACAGGATGCACATAGCCTATTTCTTTGTTCTGTTGGCGGCTGAATCTGCATAGCTGCCTTGCAAGCTTTGGATAAATTGATCGGTTGTCATGCCATCGTCCAGTGCATAGCTATCGGGTAACAAAATAAACTGGTAGACGGGCCTGGGGGTAAACTCCGCTTGTTTAATCTGCTGCCAACCCATAATGCAAGACAGCAGAATCAAGCTGCAACCCAGGGCAATACGATTGCGTTTGTAGGTCGGTTGGTGAAAGGCAATTAGCAATGTTAACCAAAATAGCACAAACAGCAGCAGCGCCAATACGCTTAGTTCCACCAGGTTCCAGGCAGGTAGCTGCGGATAGTTAAACTGAATCCATTGATTTATCAGTGATAGCCCCATGCCGATTAATACCATGATTAAAGCGATGGAATACTGGCTGGCCAGCCTGGCATCCTGCTTCTGCAGCCTGGATAACATGCCAAACAGCAGGGGCCATGCCGACAGAATTAGGAAATCACTGATCAGCCGCGGCAGCATTTTGCCCAGTTCAAATTCGACAAAGGTATTCAAATAGGTCTGATAGGTCAGCGCTAATGCGTAAACAAAGCCCAGCAGCAACGCAAATCGCCAATGAGAAAGAAAGTTCAGCCTGGATTCAATCACACTCAGGCGTAGCGCAGGATCTACCTGCTCTGCACTGTCAAATATACGCAGGCGGGTTTTACCAAGGACAATCACATCCTGTTTAGTGACAGCCGATTGCGTTGTGGCCAGTCCGTTTACCCGCAACCCGTTAACGCTCTGCTTGTCACTGATCCGTATCTGGCCGCTATCCAGGTCCTGTTCAATCAGCACATGATCTGCGCATACATAAGGATCGTCCAGACGAATATCGTTGTCATAGCCACGACCAATGCTGATTTGCTGTTGGTCAAAGCGAAAGTGTTTGACCTGACGGTTATTGCCCCCCAGTTTTTCAACAATTATTGCCATGCCAATGCCTCCACAAAACGTTGCGTAAAGGCCTGACTCATTTGCTGAGTAACACCGGCCAGGGTGAAATGACTGATCAGACCCTGATTGGCCTGATCGTAACTGGCACCGAGAATTAACACGTCATATAACTGGTCAAAGTCTTTATAGGCACGAGTACAAAAAACAAATCTCAGCTTCATGTTATGGCTATTGGCCATACGCTGTTGCTGGCAACTGTAGTTGGTCACATTCTCCTTGCCGGCATTATTGCCCGGCCCGGCGCTTTGCATACCTTGCTCATAAAGGTTGTAAAAGGTCGCGGAAGACAGCTTGTCGGAGGTCAGCCATTCATATTCAAGTTCCAGCGTACCGGTACGTAAACGCTGATGCAGGTAGATTTCTTCATCCAAACGGCAGCGCTTTTGCACGGTCAGGTAGCGGGCATTTTTGTCATTCGCGTTGGAATCGCCCCAGCAGGGCAGGAAGCTCACCACTTCGCCCGCCACTTGGGCTTGTCCAAGGGTGGCAATGGGCCAGGGGTTTTCCACAAAAGGTGTTAATAAACGTTGTTGGTTATCTATTAATTGGCGCTGGATTTCCGCCATGAAATCATCAGGTGTTGGATCAACCGCCCTATTTACCAAAGCCTGCAGGGGGGCCAGCGGCACCAGAAAGCCAATCTGGTTACCTGCCGTCGCTACGTTAACGCCCACCACCTGACCATAAGCATTGACGGTTGGGCCGCCACTCATACCTGGATTAATGGAACCGGTAAAATGGATCTTTTGGTTAAAACTGCTTTTTTTCAGACCATTGTATGTTCCGGGTACCACTATCATACCCAAATCATGGGGGTTACCCAGTGAAAAGATATTATCTCCCTGGGCCGGCAGATTTTCACCCAGGACAAAGAAGGGAGCATTTGCCGTTTCTCTTTGCACCAGTGCCAGGTCATTAACCACGTCAATATGCAGTAACTTTAAGGTGCCGGTTTCACCTTCGTGGGTAAGGTATTCAATGCGGTATTTTTTGGGATAAAACACAGAATCCGAGATAACGTGGTAATTGGTGACAATCAATCCATCCGCACTGACCTGAAATCCTGAACCGATAGAGGATTTATTGCCTGACTCCACTTCAATCATTCTAATTTGAAACAAAGCCGGTTGATAATGTCCGAAAACATCCTTGGCATTTTCCTGTGCCGCCAGCGATGCATTGCTCAGACAACAGAGCAGGGGGATGAAAATCCTGAATAAAGACATCAACTTCATTGTGATACCAGAAAGAAACGAATAGCCTCATTCTGCCTCAGGCTACTGGGCTTTGCCACGCTTATCCGCGATCAAATCTCCTCGACAAGCGAGTTTGCCTCAGGGATCATGGGGTAGGTGTAATGACAATTTGGTTTTATGCAAGATTCACTGAATATGCCGGAAATCGGCAACAATGTCCCAAGAATTGGTGGTAACTTTACGTTTTGGCTTGGCTGTAAAGTACTGAAACTCAAAGGCTGGAAAATGGAAGGGCAATTTCCAAACCTGGGCAAGATGGTAGCCTGTGTGGCACCGCATACATCAAACTGGGACTTTGTGGTGGCACTGGGCACGGCCTTTGCCCTGCGCTTAAGGATTTCCTTCCTCGGCAAGCATAGCTTGTTTAAAGGAGCGCTGGGTTGGTGGATGCGCAAAATTGGTGGTATTGCGGTTGATCGCAGTGCCCCGCAAGGCTTGGTCCAACAGGTCGCTGATGTCTTTGCCCGCCAGAATATGGTGTTGGGCGTGGCGCCGGAAGGCACGCGTAAAAAGGTGGAGCACTGGAAGTCCGGCTTTTTACATATAGCTCGCGCAGCCAATGTTCCGGTGCTGTTGGTCTATCTTGATTATAAGAAAAAAGTAATTGGATTTGGTCCTTTGCTTGAAATCGGCGATGATATAGCCGTAGAGATGGCTAAAATCCGAGAGTTTTATGCCACCGTTCATGCCAGGCATCCAGATATGGCGTAACGACAGCACAATTTTTACGGGCGGCATGGTCGCCCGCAAATGGCCTGAACAGGCCTATGACGAGGTGAGTTTTGGAGTTTAAAGGTTTTACTACCAGGTTGGTGCATGCTGACAGGCTGATTAACCAACCGCAGGATGGAGCGGTGCATCAGGCAACCAGTAACTCGGTGTTGTTTGAGTACCAGCGGGTTGAAGACTTGGTGGATGTGTTCCAGGGGCGCAACAACGGTCATGCATATTCGCGCCAATCTTCGGCATCCATTAACGCCCTGCAGAATATGTTGAGTCAATTAGAAGGTGGTGTCGGCGCACTGACCTTTGCGACAGGCATGGCTGCCATCACCACGACTATGCTGGCGCTGTTTAAGCAGGGCGATCATCTGATTTTCAGCCAGTTTTTGTTTGGTAATACCAACAGCTTCGCCCATACACTGCGGGGCTTGGGCATTGATGTCACCTTAGTGGATACAACCAATCTGGCCAATGTGGAAGCGGCCATTCAACCCAATACCCGCGCCGTGTACCTGGAAACTATTGCCAATCCTGTGACTCAGGTGCCGGATTTAAAAGGCATTGGTAAGTTGTGTGAAAAGCATGGCCTGTTGTATCTGGTTGACAATACCATGACCCCTGCCAATCTGTTTGACGCCAAGTCGGTTAAAGCCTCCATGCTGGTTGGCTCGTTAACTAAGTACATAGCCGGACATGGCCATGTGCTGGGCGGTGCAGTGGTGGACACCGGGTTGTTTGACTGGCAGACGTTCCCTAATATCAATGAGTCATACAAATCCCAGCCAGCACATATGTGGGGATTACTGCAGGTTAAGAAGAAAGGTCTGCGCGATATGGGCGGTTGTCTGACTCCTGATTCCGCACATCTGATATCCATCGGCATGGAAACCCTGGCACTGCGTATGGATAAAATCTGTAAAAACGCACTGACCCTGGCCACTTATCTGGCCAGCCATGCCAAGGTGGAAAAGGTGTATTATCCTGGCCTGAGCGACCATCCCCAACATCATCTGGCCGGTGACCTGTTTGCGCAATATGGCGGCATATTAAGCCTTGATCTAAAAGAAGGTACCGATTGTTTCGCATTCTTAAATGACCTGAAACTGGTGTTAAATGCTACGCACTTGGGGGATACCCGTACTCTGGCGATTCCGGTCGCCCATACCATTTATTTTGAAATGGGCGCGGAGCAAAGGGCCAAAGCCGGGATCAGCGACAATATGATTCGTCTCAGCGTCGGTATTGAAGATATTGACGATATTATCGCCGACTTCGAGCAAGCGCTGGATAAACTCTGACAGTGACTCTGACGACCAGCTATTGAAGGCTGATTGAAGGTCAGTTCGAACCATAAACCTGATAACCCAAAGGCGCGTATCTCGCGCCTTTGTTATGTCCAGGGATGGACGGTATGCCGATGTGGCAGGAGCATTCATCGGCGATGTCCAGGGATGGACGGGCAGAAAAGCTGCTCCCTGCGTTTTCTGCACTACCACCATCCCTGGCGGGCGTATAATGAAGCGGATTAGCCCCATGTTGATGAACTCTTAAAATCAGATGAAATGGGGGAATTTGAAGGGGTAAGGAATTCGTGCCCATCCTGGCTTGTGGTAATCTTATTCTTTAGTGGATGATGCCTGAAGGAAACACCATGAATGATGTGATGGGCATAATGTTGCTGGGTGGGGCACTGCTGGTGTTCAGTATACTGGCCAGTGTGCTATCTAATCGGATAGGGGCACCACTATTATTGGTGTTTTTATGTATTGGCATGCTGGCGGGTGAAGACGGTGTGCTGGGTATTGAGTTTGCCAACCCGCAACTGAGTTTTTTTATCGGCTCCCTGGCGCTGGCCATTATTCTGTTCGATGGCGGTATGCGCACCCATCAGGACCGATTTCGTGTGGCCCTTTGGCCCGCTATCAGCCTGTCCACACTTGGTGTGGCACTGACCTGTACTATCACTGCGGCCGGTGCAGTGTGGTTATTTGACTTGCCCTGGCCAACCGCCATGCTGATTGGTGCGTTACTCAGCTCTACTGATGCTGCTGCGGTTTTTGGCATTTTTCAGTCCAGGGGCGTGACCTTAAAACAGCGTGTGGCCTCTACTCTTGAGATTGAGTCGGGTACCAATGATCCAATGGCGGTGATCCTGACCATGACCCTTACCACGGCGCTTGCTACTGGTGCGTCGCTGGATATGCTCAGCCTGGGGACTAACGTATTATGGCAACTGGTTATCGGTCTGGTTGCCGGCTGGATAGGGGGGCAGGCGTTTATCCAGCTGGTTCGGCGTATTCCGTTAGATTTCACCTTTGTGCCGTTACTGGCCGCGGCCAGTGCCATTTTAGTGTTTTCACTAACTGCCAAAGCCAATGCCAGCGGTTTTTTGGCGGTGTACCTGATGGGGTATCTGATAGGCAATGCGCGATTACCACAACTGGTGCATATTCTACAGGTGCAGGACGGCCTGACTTGGCTTGGGCAGATTTTAATGTTTCTGATTCTGGGGCTGCTGGTGACACCCTCACAACTGATGGATAACGCCGCTTTATCTTTGTCTGTGGCGCTTATTCTTATCTTTGTGGCCAGACCGCTGGCCACGCTGATTTGCCTGGCACCCTTTTCCTTTCCCTGGCGGGAACAGGTGTTTATCAGTTGGGTAGGGCTGCGCGGGGCAGTCCCTATTATTCTGGCATTATATCCCTGGTTATCCGGGTTGGAAGACCAGGCGCTGTATTTTGACGTGGCCTTCTTCGTGGTGCTGATTTCTCTGCTGGTACAGGGCTGGACCATGGCGCCTCTGGCGCGTTGGTTAGGGCTGGAAGTGCCGCCAACCCCCGAACCGGCGCAGCGAGTGCCGCTTGAATCGCTGCCAAGTGCCGATCCTCTGGAAGTTTGGTGCTTTCCCATTGGCACCGACAGTCTGGCGCTTGAACATCATTGGCAGGAACTGAATTTCACTCATCGTCCCTGTTTTATCGGCGTACTCAGAGACAATGAATGGTTGCAGGCCGACCCGGCGCTACGCTTTAAGCAGGATGATCAGGTGCTGGTCATGGGGCGAGTGGCGGATATGGAAAGCGTCAGTCGCGTGCTGGCCAGCAGCAATGAAGGCAAGCAACTACGGGAAAGTGATTTCTTTGGCGCTTTCAGTCTGCATGCCAGTCTGACCCTGGCCGAAGTCGCTGAGTTTTATCCGCTGGGGGAGTTACCTGAGGAAAAGCGGCAGCTGAGCTTGGCGGCCTTTTTTGGCCGTAAGTTTCATCGGCGTGTTGTGGTGGGAGACAACCTTACCCTGGGCGGGGTGGTGCTGACCGTGCGTCAGGTGGATGAGGCAGGTAATATAGAAAGCGTTGGTATTAAAGAAGCCTGACAAGCGGATTTAAAGGGGGAGCCTTTGGCTCCCCCTGCTGTGCGTATTTTACACCGTTAAGGCTGGCTGTCATCCAGCAGTATGACCTGCGGAGGCAGTCCGCCACCATCGCCATCCAGCGCGATTGCTGTAAATACCTGACCTGCGGTAAATTCCAGCATTAACGGGCCAATGGCTGCATCTTTACTGCCAGCCCCTGTAACTGTGACATAATAGCTGCCTTCTGCCAGTTCCACATAGCCAGTTGTGGCCAAGTCTGGTGAACTGAAAGGGACGGCACTGAAAGCTGGCGCATCATCACTGATATCATCATCCTGAGTGACATAAATATCCACGTCACCTGCAGTTGGCGATGCGTGCACGATGCGAACTTTTGCCGCTGTGGCCAAAGATCTGGGGGTATCGGCTAAAACGCCCAGAGCAATGTCGGCCAGTTGATTATGTGCAATGACCGTGTAAATCATGCCTTGCGCTGGCATCAACTCAGCATCATCAATAACCACCAGGCTGTTATCTGCATCAGCCAACACATCCACCAGATAATCGCCAGCCGCTACCGGCAGGTAACCTGAGTCTTGTTTAAAGGCAAGCGCATCGAGAGTGGGAGCTGCCGGGGTAGTGGCATTATTCAGCAAAATATCCACTGCGGGTGCATCTGCCACACCGTGCACCACGCGTAAATGTGCGCCTGCATTGGCATCCCAAATCAGGCTCGAGCCTTCTGGTGTAGACAGCAACAGACTAACCGGCGCACTGCCAGCACCTACATTGTCTGTAGCGGTGACCATAGCGTCCAGACCATCAGGTAGCGTGACGGTACCGGAGTCAAATACCACATCCAGGCTACCTGCTGGCGTGATCCTGATTCGGTAGTCGCCAGCCGACACTTCCATTTGTGCTGTATATTGCTTAAATGCCAGCGTGGCCAATGCCTGGGCACTGCTTAAATCATCATCCGGCGCTGTAACGTAGATATCCACGGCCGGTGCATCGGCCGCACCATGCACTACCTGCACTCTGGCATTGCCAGCGCTAACGTCAGTGACATCGTTTTCGATCACCAATGGCTCAATCGTCTCGACTTTACCCACAGCCAGAATGTCGTAGCTTTTGTCTGCGGTGAAAGTTAATGAAACCGGGCCTATGACGGCTGCCAGATTATCCCCTGGCAAGCGTGCATCCACCTGAATGTCATAGCTACCCTCATCGACTGTGATCCAGGGCGATGACACCTGATAGTCGACATTTTCCAGGCCCGCCAGTATGCTGTTGCCCGCAAGAATATTGACCCCCGGCGCATCAGCGACGGCGTGAGTTATTCGCACAAAGGCATCAGCAGGCTCTGGAGCGGGTTGCTCTGGAGTTGGGGTTGGCACGGGAGCCGGATCATCGTCGTCATCAAGCCAGCACCCGGTCAGTGCGGCAGTCATCAATGAGATCGTCAACAGCTTTGTGATCCCTTGCATGGTTTTCTCCTCATTGTTGTTTAGGCAAATTCAACTACGGGGATAATCCGGCGAGGGATCACATCCTTTCCCTCGGGTGTGAAAATAAAACGTTCAATTTATTGGAATGGTTTTGCCGTTTTTTTGTGATTTTCTTTCGTATGTGTGCGACTAAAATACACTCGTCTTCTAAATTAAACCTGTTGGAGAACGAGCGATGAACAAGCTGCTTCTGATTAATTCAAGCCTGAATGGTAAACAAGGTAATTCCTGGCAACTGGCTGAAAAATTTGTTCAGCAGTTGGCTAAAGCGACTGACATTCAAATCACTGAGCGCGATTTGGACGGTACTGACCTGCCACATCTAAGTGGGACGGAGATGGCCGCATGGATGACACCCGCCGATCAGCGCAACGACGAACAACAGCGACTGGCAGGTTTGTCAGACAAACTCATTGAGGAGCTTAAGGCGCACGACATTATTGTTATCGGTATGCCGATGTACAACTTTGGTGTGCCTTCTGTGTTTAAATCCTGGGTGGACAGGGTTGCGCGTGCAGGTATTACTTTCCGTTATACGGAAAATGGTCCGGTTGGCCTGCTGGAAGGCAAAAAAGTCTATGTACTGGCAGCCCGTGGCGGCTTGTATCAGGGCACACCTAAGGACAGTCAGACCCAATATCTGCAAGACGTACTGGCATTTATGGGCATGACAGAGGTGGAGTTTGTGTACGCCGAAGGCTTGAATATGGGGCCTGAAGCGGCTAACCAGGGATTTTCTCAGGCAGATGAAAAAATTTCTGAACTTATTGAAAAAATGGTTGCCTGAATAAGTGCAGTGAGTGAAGGCAACGCCTTCACAATGTGTGTTCCTAGTTGAGTGTGCTCTTTATGCCCCGCCGCCCGGCGGGGCTTTTTTTATGCCATTCGGCAATGGGCAGACAGGCCGCGAATGGCCAGGTCATGCAGAAATTGAGTTGGTGCGGCACAGGCATTGGCATAAATAAATGCCTGGCCGGGCAATTGTTTTGATAATGCCGTATGGGTAATACAGTGCTGTGTCATCATGCCCAGCAAATATACGTTTTGCACGCCATGATGTTCAAGTAACGGCGCCAATCCTGTGGCAAAGAAACTGTCAGCTTGATGCTTAGTAATAATTGGGGCATCGCCTAATGCAGCAGCAATTTTCGGGTGCAACTCAGCACCAGGGGTATCAGCGGCAAAAAGCGTCGCATCATGGCTATTTAAATGCTGTATTCCTACCGCTAACCAGCCAGCAGATTTGGCTTGCTTTATAAGAGGTAAGGCTGCCTGACAGGCTTTCTCCGCGTTGTGCAAAGGAAAAGCGCCATTAGGAAAGTAGTCGTTTTGAATGTCTATCACTAGTAGGGCGTTGGTTGGCATCGGTGTTCTCGTTAACGGCAGGCTATCAATCTGATGCACTGCGATGAATGAAGCGCTGATTATCAAGGCAAATTGCGCCATGAAATATTGACCCAAAAGACAAATATCGAAAGAATTGGGCCAATGTTGCTAAAGATATTCCAGACCCTATGCCTTTACCTCAAGTAGGAGTGGTTGTTTACCCAGACTTCAACCCATTTCATTTTGCTGTACCGCAGATGGTTTTCAGTCTGCAACTGCCGCAAGGCCCGTTATTCAGCCTGCATACCCTGGCGGTTACGAGTGAACATCAGTTGGGGCGCGGCGGAGTATCGGTCAAACCCACTGGGGATGTGCGACAGATGGACAATATGGACATCCTGGTGGTGTCCGGCTGGCATGACATTCATCAGGCACCTGAGCCAGTGCTTGTTGATGCTTTGCAGCGGGCCCATGCACGCGGTGCTTGCGTTGTCGGCTTATGTTACGGCGTGTACGCCTTAGCGTATGCTGGACTGCTTGATGGCAAACCGGCCTCAACACACTGGCTGGCTGAGCAGGATTTTGCCAGGCGCTTTCCCAGGGTGAAACTCGATCTGAATGCGTTGTACGTGGAAAGCGATAATCTGATTACCTCGGCAGGAACGGCAGCAGGGCTGGATTGTTGTCTGCACATAGTGCGCCGCTATCATGGTGCCAGCATGGCCAACAAAGTTGCCAGGGTAATGGTGGTGGCGCCACATCGAGAAGGTGGGCAGGCTCAGTTTATTGAACAACCGGTGGCGGCAACCACTCAGGATGCAAAAATTAACCAACTGCTTGACCATCTGAGGCAACATCTGGCTAAGCAGCACAGGATTGAAAAGCTGGCTGACACGGCGGCCATGAGTCGTCGCACTTTTACCCGCCATTTTAAGCGTGCGACCGGTTTAACTCTGGTGGACTGGCTAATCAGTGAAAGAGTACGCTTGAGTCGTGAGTTGCTGGAAACGTCCAGTCTCTCTATTGAGCAGATCGCGCAGCGCTGTGGTTTTCATACTGCGGTGTCGTTCAGACAGCATTTTCGTAACAAACACCATGTCAGCCCGAGCCAATGGCGTAAGGTTTTTATTGGCACCAACACAAACCAGTCGGCTAACGCCGACCAGTGAGTGAAACCTGGCTTATTCGCCGGACAAGGTTTTTTCCAATGTCTGGATAAAGTCTTTATCCTGCGGTTCGGTGCGGGAGCCGAATGATTCCACCACGTCTCCCTTGTTGTTGACCAGATATTTATAGAAGTTCCATTTGGGGGTAGTACCGGATTTTTTAGCCAGCATGCGATATAGCGGATCGGCATCATCACCCCGCACGGCAATAGGTTCGAACATGGGGAATTTAACCCCATATGTCAGCTCGCAAAGTTCCGCCGTTTTGGCTTCGTCCTGATCTTCCTGGTTAAAGTCGTGGGACGGAAAACCTAACACCACCAGACCTTTATCCTGATAGTCAGCATAGAGTTTTTCCAGGCCCTCAAACTGCGGTGTAAAGCCACAATAACTGGCGGTATTCACAATCAGCAGGGTTTTTCCCTGATAGGCCTGGCACAAATTTACTTCTTCCTGAGAATTCAGCTTACGCTTTACAAATTTAAGCAGGTCAGGGCATTGGTCTGCCATAGCGCTGCCGGCAGCCAGACTGAATAACAAAGCAATCAAACGCGTTTTCATGGTGGTCCTTTTCAATTTGAGGTAAATAAGACTCGTTGTACAACAAGAACTGGGTTTACGCCATTGTCTTTCAACAAGATCAATTAGCATGGCGATTAACGACACTTTACGTTTTAATAGCTCGTTCACACACCCCATCAGTCACGGGAACATAACAATATGTATAAAACCACAAGATCCTATCTGGTGTTGCTGATTTGTGCAGGTCTGAGTGCTTGTGCCACTACCTCACAGACATCAAATACAACGTCAGGTGTGCAGACCAAACCGCTGCCACAGCCCATCCAGGCACAGGCGGCTGTCAGTCAGGGCGACGATATAATTCGTCTTGAGCAAATCATGGCAGATCCGGACTGGATGGGGCGTTTCCCCGAGAACCCATACTGGGGGCTGGACAGTCAATCCGTGCGTTATGAACGAAAGCGCGAAGGCAGTCCGGTCAATGATCTCTGGCAAGCCTCTGTCCGACAGCAAGGTAATGGCAGCATTGTACCTCTGGGCGAGCGGCATCTTACCGATAACGGTAACCGAATCGTTAACCAGGATGCCACAAAAGCGGCCTGGGTGTTTGAGGGCAACCTGTTTGTCAAAGATCTTAAAACCGCACAGGTGACCCAGCTCACCCGCAGCAGTGACGGGGTGCAGCGCCCTATGTTCCTGTTGGACGGGCGTATCGCCTATCAAAGTGGTGACAGTATTCTGGCAATTGATGTGCAAAGTGGTTTGACCCGCCAACTGGCCAGTTGGAAATTTGCCGACAAGCCAAAGGCCGTGCAGGAGCCTAAAGACTATCTGGCCAAAAAGCAGTTGAAGCTGATTCAGTATGTCAATAAGGAGCGGGCAGAGCGCCAGGCCAGATTCGATCATCAGCAGGAGCTGCAAGCTGAGAATGCCAGTCTGACCCCTCAGCCGTTCTACCTGGCCACACAATTTAAGACCGCTGAAGCCAGCCTGTCGCCCGATGGAAAACGCCTGGTCCTGGCCATAGAAAAAGATGAACCCAGCCGCGATGATAATGACATCATGCCCAATTACATTGGTGAAGATGGCCGTATCAAATCGGAAGCCGTGCGCCGTAAAGTGGCGGATGCCAAACCGAGAAACCAGGAATTGTGGTTACTGGATTTGCAGTCAGGCAGCCAGATGCAACTGAGCTATCAGGAACTACCTGGATACAATGAAGATGTGCTGGCCGACGTGAAAAGCGAAAATGCCAGAGCCAACGGAGAGAAATATCAGCCTAACCGTTTACCGCGCGACATCGGCCTGATTACCGACTGGTACTGGAGCGAGAGTGCGATTAAATGGCACGCCAATGGTCAGCAGGTGGCGGTAATGCTCAAAGCCTGGGACAACAAAGACCGCTGGATTGCTACAGTGGATCTGGCCAAAGGTAAGCTGGTGACACAGCACAGATTGCATGACAAGGCCTGGGTAAACTACAGATTTAACAGCTTTGGCTGGTTGAATCACAGCGAAACCCTGTATTTCCTGTCGGAGCAATCCGGGTATGCGCAGTTGTATCGCCAGGAACTGGGGGGTAAAGAGCTGGCCCTGACCTTTGGTGACTACGAGGTGGACAAGCTGACCCTGACCCGTGACGATAAATTTATCTACTTCCGGGCGAATATCAAACACCCAGGTATTTACGAAATTTACCGGGTTAATCTGCAAAGTGGCGATATTGAAGCCCTGACTGATTTGGGCGGTGACAACGAATACGTACTTAGCCCGGATGAACAGAGCCTGTTGCTTACCCACAGCCAGGTGACCCGTCCGCCAGAGCTGTATGTGCAGGCCGCGCAGGTTGGTGCTAAACCCATGCAATTGACTAACACGGTCAGTGAGGCTTTTAAAGCCATGCCCTGGATTGCGCCCAAAGTGGTTCCGGTGCCTTCCAGCCATGGCAGCCAGCCGGTCTATGCCAAGGTTTATCTGCCGGCAGATTATCAGCAAGGGCAAAAACGCAAAGCGGTTATCTTTAACCACGGTGCCGGTTATTTGCAAAATTCCCACCTTGGTTGGTCAGGCTACTTCCGTGAATTTATGTTCCATAGCATGTTGGTACAACAGGGCTATGTGGTGATGGACATGGATTACCGTGCGTCAGCTGGTTATGGCCGTGACTGGCGTACTGCCATTTATCGTCAGATGGGCACACCGGAAATCCAGGATCTGCAGGATGGCGTTAACTGGTTGGGCGCCAATGCCAATGTCGACACTCAGCGCATTTGTACCTATGGTGGCTCATACGGCGGGTTTATGACCTTTATGGCGTTGTTTACCAGCCCGGAGCTGTTCCAGTGTGGTGCGGCCTTGCGCCCGGTTACAGACTGGGCTTACTACAATACGCCTTACACGGCCAATATTCTTAACACACCGCAGGTGGATGATATTGCCTACCAGCGCAGTTCGCCGATTTATTATGCAGAAGGCCTCAATAAGCCGCTGCTGATCAATGCGCCTATGGTGGATAATAACGTGTTTTTTGTGGATGTGGTCAGACTGGTACAGCGTTTAATTGAACTGGAAAAAACCGATTTTGAAACGGCTATCTATCCGGTTGAATCCCATGGATTCCGTCAGCCCAGTTCGTGGCTGGATGAATATCGACGCATTTATAAGCTGTTCGAGGAAAACCTCAACTAATCCGGTCTGCATTTCAGCCCCGCGATTGCGGGGCTTTTGTTTGAATGTAGGGAGCAAAATATGAAAATAGCTTTGATTGGTCTTGGGGATATTGCGCAAAAGGCTTATCTGCCGCTTTTACATCACTGGCCACAGGTGGAGTGGCTCTTTTGCAGCCGCAACCCTCAGGTGCTGGCCAGCCTGGCGGCGCAGTACCGGATTGTAGACAGCTATACCGATTACCAACAATTGCCCGAGCTGGATGCGGTAATGATCCATAGTGCCACCGCAAGCCATCTTGAATTGGCGGCGTATTTTCTGGCTCGCCGTGTGGCGGTTTTTGTCGATAAGCCCTTGTGTGACAACTATGCTGATTGTGAAAGGCTGTACGCGTTGGCTGCCCGCTTTAATGTCCCCTTGTTTGTTGGCTTCAATCGCCGCTACCTGCCTTTGCTGCATCAACAAGCCGGTGCCGCATTAGCCAATAGCAAAGATATTCGTAGTATGCGCTGGGAAAAGCACCGCCATAACCAGCCCGGAGATATCCGCACTTTTGTGTTTGACGATTTCATTCATGCCCTGGATGGGGTAAACCTCAGTGGCAGGGTGAATCCCGCGGATATGCAGATATACAGTCAGATGGACGGGCAGCAGTTAGCCCGCCTGGATTGTCATTGGTATGCAGACGGCGGTATGTATCATGCCTCAATGGACAGATGTTATGGCATGACCTGCGAACGTATTCAGCTTAGTCAGCTTAATCAAACCCTGGAGCTGGATGGTTTTCTGCGAGGTACCAGATGGTCGGAAAATCGCGCAGAGCAACTTGCGTTGGCCGACTGGACGCCGATGCTACACAGCAAAGGTTTTTATGCCATGTTAGTGCATTGGCTGGAGGTGGTAAAAAGCGGCAGACTGGCTGACGAGGTAATTGGACGTAACCTCAACAGCCACAGACTATGTGAAGAAATCTGCCAACGCTTAACCAGGGCGTGCTGATCTTTTAGCTATTCTTTCGGGGCAAACTGAGCAAATACTTCAGCGCCGGTCATATTGTGGGTTTGATTGGCGAAGCTGTAATAATGTGGTTTTTCATCGATAAAAATCTGATGATCCAAGCTAAAGTCAGATGACACATCGAACAGGCCGGCCGAGACAATATGTTGATTATTCTGTTTCAGCCGGTAAAACAGCGCACTGCCACATTTTTTGCAAAACGCCCGTTCTGCCCAGTCTGATGAGCTAAAGCGCTCAACATTTTGCTCACCCGTAACTGTGAGTTCTGTGCCGGCGTCAACCGCCAGAAAAGGACCGCCTACCCATTGCCTGCACATACTGCAGTGGCAAACGCCGACCTTTTGTTCAACCTGGCCTGCCACTGAAACGGCTCCACATAAACACTGACCCTTTGCGGAAATTTTCATCTGGTTCTCCTTTTTTTGATGAAAGGGGTTAAGACACTGGCAGCCAGTGCCAGCATACCTGCCAGCGCACCGAAAAGATGTGCATCAATGGCAACATTGGCGTTGATAAGCTTTGCCACTTCCTGGCTGGGACCTGCCCATTGTTCATATAATACTTTGCCCCATAATCCCATCAGCAGCAACCAACCAGATTTTATGCCATGGCGAATATCCATACCTGCACCCCAGGCAAACAAACCGTGCAGAATCCCTGACAGGCCTACGTACCGGATAAGCTCGGGGGAACCCCAATACAAACCAATGCTGCAAATCAATGCACAACAGAGCATTAAGCCCAGGTAGGGGAAAAACCGGTAGTAATGGCCATGCAATGCCCACAACAGCAACATCCCGGCTGCATTTAGCAATAAATGATTAAAGTTAGTGTGCAGCAGATGGCCGCTTAACAGACGCCACCATTCACCGCTTTGCAGCATGGTACGATCATATGTCAGATGCACCTGACTCCATGGCTCCAGAAAATAAAACAGGAAGCTGAGGAGCAGCACAAGCAGCGGGCCACTGAATTGTTGTGGCTGGCAAGGCAGTTTGAGCATAACTAAATGATTCTGCGTAATTTTGCATATAATACGGTGCGAAAAATCAAAATGGAAACTGGCCCAGTTATGGCCGGGGCTGGTAAAGTGACAGAAAAATGACTGAGTAATAGCATGTCTGACATCCTGCTGAAAAAAGAATCCCAGGTGCTGAAGATCCTGATTAACCGGCCGCACAAGAAAAATGCGTTGTCGATGCCAATGTATCAACACATGGCCATGGCTATTGAACAAGCCAAAGAAGATAACGAAATACGCGCCATTTTGATTGCCTCGACGGCAGATGATTTTACGGCGGGTAATGATTTAGCGGACTTTGCCGATTTTTCCGAACATGAGCAGATTGGCGACACAGTACGTTTTATGAATGCCCTGATGCATTGCCCTTTGCCTGTAGTGGCCAAAGTGCAGGGTCTGGCAGTCGGCATAGGTACGACCATGCTGCTGCATTGCGATCTGGTTTATTGTGCAGACAATAGCCGTTTTTCATTACCTTTTATCAATCTAGGTCTGGTACCTGAGTATGCCTCCAGTTATCTGTTACCTAAATTGGCCGGTCATGCAAAGGCCGCCCAGTGGCTGATGTTGGGGGAATCCTTTTATGCCGAAGATGCAAAAGCCTTCGGTATGGTGAATCAGGTTTTTAACCTTGACCAACTGGATATTGAGGTTGACAAGGTATTGGCAAAGCTGGTGGCGAAACCCCGCCAGGCCATGGCACTAACCAAGGCACTGATGAAGTCCAATCTGGAAGAGGTAAATTTACATATGAACGAGGAATTGGACTTTTTTATTGAACAATTGCGCACACCTGCAGCCAAAGAAGCATTTGCTGCCTTTTTACAAAAGCGTCAGCCCGATCCGGATATTTACAACTAATTATTATCAGCTATCGCGAGTTTTATACTTTGAAGGGGAAAGGTTTGTTTAGAGTCGGGTTTTTTCTGAGCTTGATGTTATGTATGCCTGTGGCTTTAGGGCAGGATAAGGTACTTGAGGACAGAGAGCCAGAAGCGGCCACTGGATTTGCCAATAAATCGGCTGTAGTGGCAAAGGAATTTATGGTCAGTGCGGCTAATCCATATGCTGCCTGGGCAGGGAAGAAAGCGCTGATGCAAGGAGGCAGTGCTATCGACGCCGCTATTGCTGTGCAAGCCATGTTAACTCTGGTCGAACCCCAAAGTTCGGGTATCGGTGGTGGTGCGTTTATTTTGTACTGGGACAACACTACGCAAACGCTCTATACCTATGACGGCAGGGAAACAGCTCCTCGGCAAACCAATGCGGCGCATTTTTTACAAGATGGAAAGCCTATTCCCTGGCGTGATGCCATAGTGGGAGGAAGGGCGGTGGGGGTGCCGGGAGTATTGCGGGCGCTGGAAATGGCCCACCAAAAGCACGGTAAATTGCCCTGGATAGGCTTGTTCCGTGATGCGGCTATTGCTGCCGAGGAAGGATTTAAAGTCTCGCCGCGTTTGGCAAGGTTAGTGGCAATGGAACTGCATCCAGGTCTGAAGGAGTTTATTGCCAGCAAAAATTACTTCTATCCGGATGGTAAGCCCATTCAGGCTGGTGTGATCCGCAAGAATCTGCCCCTGGCCCGCACCTTCAACACCATTGCCGAGAAAGGCGCTGATGCTTTTTATCAAGGTGATTTGGCCGAGAAAATCGTTGCGGCGGTGCAAAAGGCCAGTATCAACCCCGGTACACTGACCATGGCGGACTTGCAGGAATATAAAGCCAAGGCCCGCAGTCCGCTGTGTGGCGGGTATCGCAGTTACCGGGTGTGTGGTATGGCCCCCCCCAGCTCGGGCGGTGTGGCTACATTGCAGATCCTGCGGATGCTGGAAGGTTTTGAGATGGGCCGTTTTGCCCCAAACGATCCCCAGGCGCTGCATTTGTTCACTCAGGCTTCCCGACTGGCGTTTGCGGACAGGGAGAAATTCTCTGCTGATCCCGAGTTCTTCAGCCACCCAGTGGCAGCGATGATCAGCGGCTCTTATATTAAAGATCGCGCCAAGGCGATAAAGCCAGGTCAGGATATGGGCAAAGCTTTTGCAGGCGACCCGTTTCCACATGAAAAACTGGCCAGAGATAATGCCTATGAACTACCCAACACCAGTCATATCTCTATTGTGGACGGTCAGGGCAATGCCTTGTCGATGACCACCAGTATTGAGATGGCCTTTGGCTCAGGCTTGATGGTGGAAGGTTTCCTGCTTAACAACCAGATGACCGATTTTTCTTTTGTACCGGAAGTAAACCGTGCATTGGTGGCGAACAGGGTGGAACCGGGCAAAAGGCCACGTAGCTCCATGAGTCCGACTATGGTGTTTAACAAGCAGGGCGAGCTGTACCTGGTGGTGGGCTCCCCCGGTGGTAGCCGTATTATTGATTATGTTGCACAGACCTTGGTGGGGGTGTTGGACTGGCGGCTGGATATTCAACAAGCCATTAACCTGCCGAAAATCACTAACCGTAACGACTACACGGCGCTGGAAAAAGGCACAAGTCTCGAACAACATGCCGCTGAGTTTGAAAAATGGGGGCATAAAGTGAAGGTACAGGATCTCAATAGTGGCCTGCACGGTATTATGCTACTGGATGATAAGTTGATTGGTGGCGCAGACCCAAGGCGCGAAGGCGTTGCTGTCGGCTTATAATGGCTTTGATGACCCGCCGGTGGCGGGTCTTTGCGTAGTGCGTGCACCGGGTATGCTAACTTCTTGCCTATATTACGCGTGAGCCCGGCCTCACTATCAACCCGATAGTTAGCACTTTGCTATTCCCTGCACCCACTGCCAATGCGATAAACAATAAAGCCACGTGGAACAGTTGGCAGACTGTTCCAATTACAACAACGAAGTGTGACATCCGCAATCCTTCTTGTTTTGTCAGCAAATGTCGCCTTAGTGTCAGATTATTTTTCAACTTCACCCTCTTATATTTTTGGTTGAAATTTAACCTTTTGTTTTCGTTGTAGTAATTTGTACTGGTGTAATTCTTGCTCACTGGCTGACGTCGTATCTTCGGGGCCACCAGCAGGTATTCGGTTGGCCATATCTTATGACCAGGGTTTGGTCGCGGTTTTGCCAGGCCCGCATAAAAGGAATTTAGGATGATTAAAAAAGCCCTGGGTCTGACGACCCTGTTGTTATCCTCCTGTTACTGTCTGGCTGATGTGCCTGCTGCACAAGATGGTGACCGTGCTCAGGAAGCCAGCAGACAATTCAGTATTTTGTCGCGTTCTTCCCCATTTGACCCACCCACGACTAACAGTTTTGTGGCCGATGCTGGCCCTGGGTTGGACACCGGCTGTACATTTAATGACGACCCCGAACATCCGCTGATGATTGACGTTATGATCGATAAAGCGGTGGGACCGGTGGATGCTAACGGATATTTGCAAGATGCCAATGCATTGATTGCTCAAGGCATTATTCCTTCCACCGTTGGCATTCTGCTGCCAGCTTACGATGTGGACGTCAACGGCAGTCCGCCACCTGAACGGAATGAAGTGGTGTTCAACGGTGAGTCTCTAGGCACCCTGACCGGTGATAACGGTATCTGGAAGTTAAATAATTTCACCGTGGATGTGCGCAAGCTGAAATTTCCCGCTCCTGGCAGCGGTGCGTCACAGGCTAACCGGGTGCAAATCAATATTGATACGCTGTCTTCCGGCCGCTGGTGTACTGCGATTGATTGGGTGGCGCTGAATCTGGAGATAAAACCCGTAGTTGCCCTGACACTGACCCCCAGTAATGGCAATCCGGTCTGGAAAGATGCTGCCACCCAAGTGACGGATATTTTCTCCCAAAGCCTGGATGCGGCCTGCAATCTTAGCGACGATACGTCCTCAGCCACCGACAAGCCTTTCTCTGCGGCCAGCGATACAGCATTGGTAGATGTGGATACGCAGTTAAGTTCCTGTCCCAATGATTTGCTTGACGATGCACAAGTTCAGGCACAGTGGGCTATTCAGGGGACCTCCAAGCAGGGCAGTACGTCCTGGACCGGGGCGTCAGGCACGGTGTCTCTGGATGTGCCTGCAGAAATTGGCGCTTATAGTGTTACTTTTGATTACGAGGTCAATGGTGAGGCACTGCCAACCGTCACCCGCACCTTGTATGTGACTAAAAGTGCGCCGACCATTAGTCGCCCATTGGCTTATTGGTATGAGCAAGCCACTGACTGGGCCAATGGCGAGACAAGTGAAACACAGATCCTCAATAAAGTGTTGCAAGGCGTCTACAGCTACGGCAACAGCCATTGGGAGTATGGTTATAGTTTTGGCGCGGCAACCAAGTGCGATTGGCAGCAACTGATGGCCGATCCCATCACCTGCAACTATTCCGATTGTTACGTCTTCAGTGATGTATTTGAAAATATGTCAGGTCTATTGGGCGTCAGTGGACTTAATCCAGTGCGCAAAGTGGGAAGCGGTGCAAGGGGGAGCTTTATTACTAATGCCACGCCATCGCTGGATCCGGCATTTCCTGGCAGTGCTAAGCCCGTTGGCGGTAGCTACGACAGATACCTGTTTTCCAGCCACAGCCTGAGATTAAGAAGTGCCACTTACTATGATGCCACTTTTAACGGTCGGTATAGCAGTGATAGTGAGTTTATCGCCTGGAACATTGAATCCGTGGCGTCGGATGCCAGAGGGCCGCACTTTACAACCCTTGAAGGGGCAAAAGTGTATCCCTTCTCGCCAGCAGTGCCGACCAAATATGAAACTGCCTGGGGGGCATATGAGTATTTAGCTCCGGTACCTATTGCGCCCATTGCACCACTTGTTTCAGCTCCTGAGCCTGAAGCAATGGCAGTGGTGGCCGAAGCGCAGTTTGAGTCCATTGATGATGACGCTAATGGGGTATACGAGCAACTTCAGGCCAGAGTGATGGTGGATTTCCCCAGTGGTGGTTTCTACTTTATTCAGGCCACGCTGCATAAAGGTGGATTACTGATTGCGAATCAAAGCCAGTTTGATGACTCAAGACCTGTCAGCCTGTTTTTCGATGTGGCAGGTGCTGGGCTGCATGAAGTGAGCTTGCGTTTCTCTGGTCAGCAGATTCTTGATTCTGGTGTAGATGGCCCTTATGAGGTCAGATTGCAAGGTGTTGGACCCGCGGGTGCCAATCTGGAAGTCACCGCCATGTCATCAGCTTTAGACCATACCACCTTCGGTGAGAAACCTGTGGCAGTGCTTGGCGGGAATGATAACGCAGTCGACCTGGACAGTGACGGTCTGTTTGACCTGCTCAGTGTTGCTGTAGAGCTACGTGCGTTTAACCCCGGTGACTATCAGGTTAAAGCGACTCTGCTTGGCATGGGCGGTACCATCCAGAACTTGTTAGTCCCCGTGACACTTACTCAGGGCGTACAGAGCCTGAAGTTGGATTTCCAAGGGGTGGCAATTTACCGTGCGCAAACCGATGGCCCGTATGAAATAGTGGTCAATGTCACCGAGGATGACACTACGGTGGCCAGTTTGGTGCTGAATAGCCAGTCATATCAGTATCTGCAGTTTGAAGGATTGCTTGAGTTCAACGGTAATCTGCTGGCGCAGGGACTGGATACCAACAGCAACGGCAAATTTGAGCAGTTGCAAGTGGAGATCCCGGTGCTAACCCGTACTACCGGCAACTTCCAGATTCGTGCCACCCTAAAAGACAGCAGTGCTAACAAGTCTATCGTGGCCAGCCAGAATGTACGCTTTGACAACAGTGCTATGACACTCAGCTTCCTGTTTGACGGGCTTTCAATTCATGATTTGCAAATGGATGGACCTTATTCACTGACCCTGGTGTTAAGCCAGGATGCCAATGATTATGTGTCTGATGTGGTGTTGGTACCACAAATGACCCAGGCATTCAGTTATGAAGAGTTTGAAAGTGCAGGGCAAAACCAGTTGCTGAAGTTAAATGGCAATAACAGTGACCAAGGCATTGATAACAATGGCAACAACCTGTTTGACATTCTGCAGGCAAGAATCGGCATTGATGTGGCCGCCGCGGGTAATTATACCTGGTCTGCCAGTTTGACCGACGTGAATGGTAAGGACATCGAGATTGTATCCAGTCAGGGCTATCTGAACCTGGGGAGCCAATCAATGACCTTTAACTTCTCGGGACAGGCCATTGGCAGCAATGGTGTCGCTGGTCCGTATTTCGTTAAGAATCTGCTGGTGTTTAGCAATACCGGCGCCAACCTGGTGTCCACTGATGGCTCCATGACTCAGGCCTATGCAGCCAGCCAGTTTGAAGGCTATAGCGGGCAGGTGGAAGGCGATTTGGACAGTGACGGCGATGTGGACCGGCAGGACCTGGAGGTTTTGATGGGCCAGTTAAACCAACCGGTAGATAGCCAAAACCAAGCCATGGATCTGAATCAGGATGGCGTGATCAGCATACTGGACGCACGTTTGCTAAGACTGCGCTGTACGCGCGCCTTGTGTGCGACTGAATAGCCGTCTGACATAACAGGGGGGGCCGTGTGCCTCCCCGGATTTTTATTTCAACCGAAAAGGACAAATAATGAAAAAACTCAACTTCCTTAAGGCCTTGCTGGGGCTGACGGCATTGATTGCCAGCAGTGTGAGTCAGGCTGCGCTAATTACCTTGGTGCCAGGGCAAAACACGGTGTCAACCGGACAGAATATCAATCTGGATATTGTTATCAGTCAATTGGCCCCAGGGGGCGCGCCCTCGTTGTCGGGCTTCGATATCACGTTATCGTTTAACAACAGCCTGGCGGGACTGGATACCAGCGACACCGACAGCGATGGCGTATTTGATGCTGTGACCATTGATCCTGCCAGTCAACTGGATTTATTTGGTCTTGGCCTGAATATCCTGGGCACCACGATGCTGGCGCCAGGCCAGCTACAAATTTTTGATTTATCCTTTGACCTGCCCACCGATCTGAACGATCTTCAGGCTAACAGCTTTGTGCTGGCCAGTCTGACGCTGGCCGCTCAGAGCCCTGGGTTGGTGGACTTTGTAGTGAATATCAATGGTTTGGCCGATGGCCTGGGTAATGCCATTAGCAGCCAGGTTAGTAATGCCTCAGTGCTTATTGAAGGTAGCACGACGGCTATTGATGAGCCCTCTGCGCTACTGCTGTTGCTTGTGGGGATGATTTTACTTGGCCGTCGGCATAGAGCGGGTAAGTATATCTCTGCATAAAGCCATCATTAACCACAGAGACACAGGGAACACAGAGTTTTCTGGGGCATATATTTTCCTGTGCTCTCTGCGACTTAGCGATAAGTAATATTCTCTTCGTGTTCCTTTTGATCTTCGTGGTGTTATTGGCTCTTGAATGCTTTTTAAGCATCAGAGATTAAAACCAATTATGCCAAACCCATAAACCCAGCAAGGCCATAAAGACTATGCGGATAACTTTACTGAAAGGCGAATAACCTAACTTAAGTTGCCTTACCTGATAGGCCAGGTTGAGGTGTTTAAAGGGAGTGGCCCAGGGATTGAAACCAAACTGGTAGTTACCTGTCTCAGTAACAAGCTGAAGCACATTGACCGGTATCAGCATTTGCCTGGTTTTATAGAGATAAGCGGTCTGAATTTCAGCATAGGGAATAAGCCAATCTCCGCATTCAACCCTGTCGTCGAACACCTTAAACATCGCCCTTCTTGCCGTTACCCAGTTGTGGGAGTATCTGGGTACCTTGTCTTCCCTGTTTGTTCCTTTGAGCATAGATTTGTTCAAAAGGTCAACAGACCCTACACCGAAGTACCGTGAGTCAATGGTTAATAGAGCCGGTATTTCAAACATTAAATATCTGTGTTCGGCATTGGCGAAGTGGCCAATCCTGAAGCAAAATAGCGGCCTGTCTTCTGATACTTCACAATTTATGCAAAACCCGGTAGTTGTTTGTGTGGTGCTGCTGATTTGCAGCAATCTGTTTATGACGTTTGCCTGGTATGGTCATTTGAAAGGCATGAGCAGTAAACCCTGGCTGATAGCGGCACTGGTGAGTTGGGGAATCGCATTATTTGAATACTTGTTGCAGGTGCCCGCGAATCGTATCGGTTATACCGCAATGTCGGTCGGACAGCTTAAAATTATTCAGGAAGTGATTACCTTAAGCCTGTTTGTGCCCTTTGCGGTGTTTTATCTTAAAGAGCCATTAAAACTGGATTACTTGTGGGCCGGGCTGTGCCTGATGGGCGCGGTGTTTTTTATGTTTCGGGATAAGCTGGCCTGAGATTGTTTGAAGGGCCTTGTGGCCCTTACATAAACTTATCGACTTCTACTTCGTCTATTTTCCAGTCGCCGCCGATTTTAATCAGATTGACGGTGCGTAGGTCTTCCTTTTTATCACCGTGGTCGGTGCCGGTAAAGAAGATGACAACGCTGGCTTTATCGGCAAACTCAGAACGCATCCGGTTGTTGCCTGAGTCCACCATCATTTCAACCTTCTCGTAGGTCAGATTCAGTACATGACGCTGGAAGTTACGATTGGTTTTGTAGTTGCGGATCAGGCGGGCCATTTTGGGGGAGCTGATGCGTAGCACGTCTTCCATGCTTTCGTCATGGTAAACATGATCAAAGAACTCGATGGCGGTATATTCCGGTGTACCGGACTCCATCATGCCATAGCGGCCCACACCTTCGCGTTTTTCAGCCTTATCACATGCCGACAACATTAACGTGGCGGCGCTCAGCACAATTATTAGCAGGCATTTGTACATCGTTGTATTAATTTATGACCCTGATGAGTCAAAGTCTGCAAGCAATGGCTAAAAAAGTAAAGCAGCCATGTACTCGTCTTTTTAGCTAACGAGCTAGGACATTCATTCTCGCTAACCGGCTGAGACCATAATGAAAAGCCTGTTCCAGGGGCAGTTCCTCTAGTCTTAGTGGGCTCTGCGGGAAATCATTTTTCAGAAATAAAAAAGGCGCCCAGAGGCGCCGTAGTGACCATTGACCTTTTAAATAAGGTCAATGGTCACTAAAGGGAGAGGGAATTACTGTTCCAGTTCGGCGTCGGTAAAGGCACCGGCAAACAGCGGGCTGGACAGGTAACGTTCGGCTGAGCTTGGCAGGATCACCACAATGGTTTTATCTGCGTTTTCAGGTTTCTCAGCCAGACGCTTAGCCGCAACCACGGCGGCACCGGATGAAATACCGGCCAGAATACCTTCTTCGCGCATCAGGCGGTGGGCCATTTCCATGGCTTCGTCATTGCCGACCTGTTCAACCTGATCCACCAACGCCAGATCCAGGTTGCCCGGAATAAAACCGGCACCAATGCCCTGAATCTTGTGCGGCCCTGGGGTGAGTTCCTGACCGGCTTTGGCCTGGCTTATCACCGGCGAGTCGGTTGGTTCCACCGCTACTGATAAAATGGCTTTGCCACGGGTATTTTTTAGGTAACGGCTTACCCCGGTGATGGTGCCACCTGTACCGACCCCTGCGACAAAAATATCGACCTGACCGTCTGTGCCTTCCCAGATTTCCGGGCCGGTGGTTTTCTCATGCACTTCTGGGTTGGCTGGGTTGTCGAACTGCTGCAGCATCACATATTTGGATGGATCGGAATCAACAATTTCCTGCGCCTTGGCAATAGCACCTTTCATGCCTTTGGGGCCTTCGGTCAGTACCAGATTGGCACCCAAAGCTTTTAGCAGTTTGCGACGCTCCAGACTCATAGTGCTGGGCATGGTCAGGGTCAGTTTATAACCGCGGGAGGCGGCCACAAAGGCCAGGGCAATCCCGGTATTACCACTGGTGGGCTCGACCAGCTCTTTGTCTTTGGTCAGCACACCGCGTTTTTCTGCATCCCACACCATATTGGCACCAATACGGCATTTTACGCTGAAGCTGGGGTTGCGGGCTTCAATCTTGGCGTACACCTTGCCGCCAGTTACCCGGTTAAGCTTAACCAGTGGGGTATTACCGATGGACTCGGAATTGTCTTTAAATACTTGCATGGTGATTCCTTGCGTAACGAACAGCGCCAGGCGCCATTCTGGAATTTCTGGCCCCAAGATGGGGAATGTTTACTAGATTAAGGCTCTGACACTAAAAACAAACTGCTTTTTCGCTATATGATATTGTGAATATTCACAATCCAATAAAGGTAGTCCATGTCCTTTACCGGTACAGACCAATATATCGCCAGTCAGGAACTGCAACTGGCTGTTAATGCCGCCATTCGTCTTGAACGCCCGCTTCTGATTAAAGGCGAGCCAGGTACAGGCAAAACCCTGCTGGCCGAAGAAGTGGCTAAAAGTCTGGATACGCCCTTATATGCCTGGCACATCAAGTCCACCACCAAAGCCCAACAAGGGCTGTACGAATATGATGCGGTATCGCGCTTACGTGACTCGCAATTAGGTGACGCCAAAGTACAGGATATTGGTAACTACATTATCAAGGGCAAGCTCTGGCAGGCTTTCGAAGCGCCGAAACGGCCGGTACTGCTAATTGATGAAATCGATAAGGCGGATATTGAGTTTCCCAACGACCTGCTACTGGAGCTGGACCGTATGGAATTCCATGTGTATGAAACCCGCCAGACCATTAAGGCAGCGCAGCGTCCGGTGGTGATCATTACCTCCAACAACGAAAAAGAGCTGCCGGATGCCTTTTTACGCCGCTGTTTCTTTCATTACATCCGCTTTCCTGATGCAGACGAAATGCGTCGTATTGTGGAGGTGCACTTTCCGAAACTAAAACAGGCCTTGCTTAGTCAGGCGCTGGAGACATTTTTTAATCTTCGCGAGATACCCGGACTAAAGAAAAAGCCGTCCACCTCGGAGCTGATCGACTGGCTTAAATTGCTGGTGGCCGAAGACATTCCGGCCGAAGCCCTGCGAAGTAAAGACAACAAGCAGGCGATTCCGCCGCTGTATGGCGCGCTGCTGAAGAACGAACAGGATATCCACCTGTTTGAAAAACTGGCTTTTATGGCCAGACGCTGATGTTGGTTGGGTTTTTCTTCCGTCTGCGCCAGCATGGTCTGCCCGTCAGTCTGCGTGAGCTGCTGGACCTGCTTGGTGCTTTGCAGCAAGGGCTGGTGTTTGCCGATATGCAGGCGTTTTATTATTTATCCCGCACTGTGCTGGTCAAGGACGAAAGCCAGTACGATAAATTTGACCGTGCGTTTGCCGATTATTTTAACGGGGTGCAAGGCTTGGACTTGTTCGCAGATATTCCCGACGACTGGCTTCGTAGGGAAATAAACCGACACTTCAGTGAAGAAGAAAAACGTCGGATCCAGGCTTTAGGCGGGCTGGAAAAACTGATGGAAACCCTGCGTGAGCGCTTGCAAGAGCAGCAAAAACGCCACCAGGGCGGCAATAAGTGGATAGGTACCGGCGGCACATCGCCTTTTGGTGCCTATGGCTATAACCCTGAAGGGGTGCGAATCGGCCAGGATGGCAATCGTCAGTTCAGCGCGGTGAAAGTCTGGGACAAACGTGAGTTTGCTAATCTGGATGCGGATGTAGAACTTGGCACCCGCAATCTTAAAATCGCCCTGCGTAAGTTACGTCAGTTTGCCAGGATTGGTGCCAGCGAAGAGTTGGATTTACCGCAGACTATCGCCGCCACGGCAAAAAATGCCGGCATGCTGGACTTACATATGCAGCCGATACGGCACAACAGTATTAAGTTACTGATGTTTTTTGATGTCGGCGGCTCAATGGACATGCACGTGCAGGCTTGTGAAGAGCTGTTTTCGGCGGCCAGAAGCGAGTTTAAGCATCTTGAGTACTTTTACTTTCATAACTGCGTTTATGAAGGGGTGTGGCAGGACAACCGCCGACGCGATGAACGTCTGCCGGTGTGGGATATCATGCACAAATACGCGGCGGATTATAAAGTGATTTTTGTCGGGGATGCGGCCATGGGGCCTTATGAAATTACCTATCCCGGCGGCAGTGTTGAACACTGGAATGAAGAACCGGGAGCACTGTGGCTGCAACGCCTGTTGGGGCATTTTCGTCACAGCGTGTGGTTGTGCCCTAATCCCCAACAACAATGGCATTATTATGCATCGGTGAATATTATCCGTCAGTTAATGGAACAGCGATTCTACCCCATGACCTTACAGGGCATTACCGACGCCATCAAAAAACTGCAGGAAAAACAATAATGACTCAAGGCGCTCAGGAAGCAAATTTAACCCAGGTTGAAACGCGGGACATCATTACCCCTTACGCCTTTAAAGTGGCTGACGACTTACTAGGCACAGCGCTGGCCAGCCCGATGCGCCGCGGTATCGCTATTTTGCTGGATTTACTGATTATTGTATTGCTCACCGGCGTAGACAGTATGATTCTGGCGGCCTTGTTCTGTTGGATGTTCTGGCGAGCCTCTAACAAGCTGCATGCCCGCCAGCCGGAAAAAAAGCGCAGTAACCTGGCGTTACGCATTGCTTCGGTATTGATGTTGTTTATTTTTGCCATCGGCCTGATTGAAGTGTTAAAGCCCGAGTCCGAGTTCGCTTCTGATGGCCAGGAAATCAGCGCGGAGCAGGGATTGATGGTGGTGGCTCTGACCGCTAAACACCTGGGAAATATGGGTTCGCTGCAACGTGAGATTGCCAGCGGTGCTTGCCAGCCAGCGCTGGATTGCTGGACGCCCGCCGGACAAAGCCTGGTGGATGATCTGGCCAAGGCCAGTTTGCCCAAGCAGAGCGCAAAGGAGCTGGTCAAGGAGTTTGTCAGAGCCACCTCTGACAGTCTGGACAAGACTCAGCGTGATGCCCTGAAAGAAGACCTGATAGCCCGTTACCAAACTCTTGAAGTCGTGCAACCTGAGTCGCCACCCAAGGCTGAAAATCTACTCCCTGTTGTAACGCCGCAGCCAGATAAGGAAAAAAATACAGACAGTGATCTTAGTCTTATCACCTTGGCTAAAACACTGGCCGAAGACCTTGGCTTGGGCTTTGGCTGGGCGGCGTTTTATTTCTCGGTATTTACCGCCTGGTGGCAAGGACAAACCCCGGCCAAGCGTTTACTGGGCATCAAAGTCATCAAACTTGATGGCAGTAGCCTTAATCTGTGGGAAAGCTTTGGCCGTTACGGTGGCTATGGCGCCGGTGTTGCCACCGGCTTACTGGGCTTTTTGCAAATTTACTGGGATGCCAACCGCCAGGCCATTCAGGACAAGATTTCTGAAACCCTGGTGATTGATCTGAAAAAACCAAAAGTTGCGCTTAGCGGGCAACAAGTAGCTACACTGGAACAACAAGCGGAGCAAGCCAAACTGCCCGCGCAACCTCAACCCATCACTAAGGGATAATATCGATGAAGCGTAAGTTGAACCTGATCCTGGCCGGCCTGGTTGCCAGCAGCATGACAGCCACGGCCGATACCCTGATCACCTCAGTGGATCAGGATGGCGCAACCACCAGAATCTATGTGTCTGCCGGGAAAACCGGTGCCGTAAATGAAAACGGGCAAACCGATTTTATTTACGACGGCAACAAAGGCGAAATGGTTGCCCTAAACCATGAGGAAAAGGGCTATCTGCAAATGGACGAACAGGCGATGGCCAAGATGGCCAGTGGGCTTAACCAGATGCAGCAACAAATGATGAGTATGATGCAGGAGCAGATGGCCGATATGAGCCCCGAAGAGCGTGAGCAAATGCGCCAGATGATGGGCAGTATGATGCCAGGCATGGACAACAAAAAAGAAGCATTGAGTATCGATGAAACGGGCAAGTCAGACAAAGTCAACGAGCATAGCTGCAAGTGGGTCAGCGTATATAACGACAAGACCTTGTTGAGCGAAGCCTGTGTGGTGACATTATCGAACCTTGATATCGACAAGGACGACTTTGAGACCCTGTCTGCCTTTTTGAATAAAATGAGTCAGTTTGCCGGTCAGTTTGGCGCCCAGGATGAGATGATGCTGAATCAGCATTTATTTGCCAACAAGCTGTTGCCGGTGCAAATCAGGGAACATGGTGAAGAGGGCGCACAAACCACCACCTTGAGTTTTAAAAAGCAGGCGGTGTCTGCCAATATTTTTCAGATCCCAACGGGGTATACGTTGCAGCAGATGCCTGCTATGCCAGAGTATTAGCGACAAAATAAGGCAAATGGCCGCAGGTGTGCGGCCAATGTTGCCTGACCAGAAGGGCAGACCTGCTACCATCGACTGTTCATTATCCAATCTATAAACAAAAAGAAAGCTTATGTTAGTGACAAGACAAATAGCCAAGCCGCCTCTGTTACTGCTGGCGCTGATTTTCAGCCTGTTTGCCCAGGCTAATAACCGCGACATCGAAGTGGACCATAAAGTGGTCACTGAGCATAAAACCCTGATTGAAGGGCAGCGGGTGAGTTACTCCGCAACCACCGGTACGCAACCTGTGTGGGACGACGAAGGCAAAGCCATTGCCAGCTTGTTTTATACCTATTATCAGCGCACGGATATCAAGGACCAAAGCAGCCGGCCATTGGTGATTTCGTTTAATGGTGGCCCCGGCTCGGCGTCGGTGTGGATGCACATTGCCTATACCGGTCCGCGTATTCTGAAAATTGATGACGAAGGCTACCCGGTGCAACCTTATGGTATCGACAGCAACCCCTATTCGATTCTGGATGTTGCTGACATTGTGTTTGTTAACCCGGTCAATACCGGCTATAGCCGTGTGCTGAAGGATGCCGAGGGTAAATTACCGCCTAAAGATAAGCAGCAGGAGCAGTTTTTTGGTGTCAATGCCGACATCAAATACCTGGCAGAATGGGTCAATACCTTTGTCAGTCGCAACAATCGCTGGCTGTCGCCTAAATTTTTAATTGGTGAAAGCTATGGTACCACCCGGGTATCTGGCCTGGCACTGGAGCTGCAAAATAGCCAGTGGATGTACCTCAATGGTGTGATTCTGGTGTCTCCCACCGATATCGGCATCGAACGAAACGGCCCGGTGAAAGCCGCCAACCGCTTGCCGTACTTCGCTGCCACCGCCTGGCATCACGGTAAGCTGGACAAAGACCTGCAAGCATTGGATTTAGAAGCGTTACTGCCGCAAGTGGAAGAGTTTACCCTTAATCGCTTGATCCCAGCCCTGGCTAAAGGCGGCTTTATTGACGCACAGGAAAAAGCGGCGATTATCAGCCAAATGGCCCGTTATTCCGGCTTAAGTGAACAGATCATCGCGCAAAGTAATCTGGATGTCAGCACCGCGTTTTTCTGGAAGGAACTACTGCGTAATGAAAGCAAAACCCTGGGGCGCCTGGACAGTCGCTATCTGGGCATTGATGCCAAGGATGTGGGCGATAAGCCAGATTATTGGGCCGAACTGACGTCCTGGTTGCACTCTTTCACCCCGGCGATTAATTACTATCTGCGCGAAGAACTCAATTATAAAACCGACATTAAGTACAATATGTTCGGCCCGGTGCACCCCTGGGACCGCAGTGACAACAAAACCGGTGAAAACCTACGCCAGGCCATGGCGCAAAATCCCTACATGAAAGTGCTGATCCAATCCGGTTATTATGACGGTGCCACCAACTATTTTGATGCCAAATACAACATGTGGCACCTGGACCCCAGCGGCAGAGTGAAGCAGCGTCTGAGTTTTAAGGGCTATCGCAGCGGTCATATGATGTATCTGCGCCGTGAAGACCTGAAAGCCTCTAACCAGGATCTTCGCGAATTTATCCGCGCGGCCTTGCCCGCCAAAGAGCAGTCGGCGCGTTATCCCAGATAAAATTCCATTTCTATTCATTCGCCCCGTTTTATCGGGGCTTTTTTATACCTTTTGCTTGCAGCAGACCTTATTAGCGCACATAAGGTATTAACTGGTATATCCAAAAACTGATGTTTGGCTCTTATCTGTGATGTGGCTACATTGTAAGCTATAGCGCCTTAAGACCAGAACAACAGGGTCCGGACCCATTATGCTAACTCATTCAGCCACGCGTGTTGTGCTTTGCAGCCTGTTGTTCAGTCCGTTTTCTTATGCAAGCATAGATTTGGTACATAAGCTGGATGCCCAGATTATTGTCGCAGCCTTTTGTGCTGTGCTGTTGCTTTCAATCGGTATTTGGTTATGGCTGAGGGCCAGGGTAAAGCGTCAGCAGAGCCAAATAGCGCAACTGAATGAACAAACTCAGGCGAAACAAGCACTATTGGATGGTTTTAATCTGGGTATGCTGCACCTGGATGAACAAGGCAGCATCCTTTATATCAACCGTATCGCAGCATTCTGGCTGGGTAGTAAGGCTCAGGATCTGACCGGCAAATTACTGAGTAATGTTTTGCAGGGGGACGCGGCGGACAAGTTACTGGGTGCACTAAGCTGTCTGGTGGACTGCAAAACCCAGTGGTACTGCGAAAAACATCAGCGCCATATATTATTGGGCGCCCACCCCCTGGCAAAACCCAAAGACCAGCTGGCGATGGTGGTAACACTGCAGGACGTTACCTATTACCAGGCACAGATTGATACACAGCAAAGGCAGTGGCAGGTTAGTTGTGAACTTAACCAGCGAGCCGGAATAGGCAAGCTGGATATCAATCTTAAGGAAAAACTGGTCAGGCTCGACAAGCAGATGATGACATGGCTGGCGCTCACCGACCCGGAACAAAGCCTGGACAGCTTTAGAAGCAAGCTGGACAGCAGTTGCTGGGCAAACTGGCAGATAGCACTGGAACAGGGCGGTGAACAAGGACAACTGTCGCTTAGTGGTGTACTGGCGAGTCAGTCCGGACCATTACCGGTTACGCTGTTAGGGCAGGTGGTCAAATGGGATAGCGAACACAAACCACTGAATATTCATCTGCAGGTTAGTGACCAGCTCGCCTTTGAACAAGCTAAGCAACAGCTAAAAGCCGCCAGAAACCAGTTTAAGGCCTTGCTCGGGGCGTCTGCGCAGCCCTTATATCTGTTGGATAGCCGAGGCTGTTTCAGCGACTGCAATCTGGCTTTTCAACGTTTGTTTGGTATTAATCAAATGCAGGTGCAGGGCAAAACCCCCGCCGAGGCAGGGCTGTTTGACGAGGCCATAAACACCTGGCAGCAAAGCAGCGATCTGGCCTTGTCATCGATGGTCGGGCAGGGCCGGGAATTCAATCTGACACTCAAAGACGGTAAGGTACATCCGCTGCGTTTTCGCTTGCAGCCACTAAAAGACAGCGAGGGTAATAGTGGTGGTTTACTGGGCCAGATTGAAGATTTAAGTGAACTGAGGGCCATGCAAGCACAGGTGGAGCATAAACAGCAGCAGCTTGAACAGTTTTTACAGCATTCGCCTCTGGCGATTGCGCTAATGGACGAAGAAGAACATCTGCGTCAGGCCAATAACCTGATGTTAAAGCGTTTTGGCTATTCAGAGCCGGAGTTAAATAAGCTCAGCTTGTATCAGCTGTTCAGCGAGCCGGGCCAGGCGGCCAGGGCCGCAAAACAACTACAGAAGGGCAATTTAGACAGCTTCCATGCCAGCTTAAAAGACAAGCAGGGTAAGCTGCATCCCAGCGAGATCTTTGTGCAATCTTTGGGGCAGGGGCAACATCTTTGCTGGATTGCAGATGTCAGCGAGAAAGCCTTTCAGCAGGACAAGTTCGACAATCTGCTTGAACATAGCAGTCTGGCCATGGCGGTACTCACCGATACGGGCTTTAGCCGCTTAAATCCGGCTGCCTGCGCCTATTTTGGTATTCAGGATGAACAGCAGTTATTTGGCTTTTACCCCTATTCTGAAGGGCTGAATACCGATGCCGAGGCCGCCGCTAGGCTTAAACAAAAACTCGACCAGCTTAAGCAGGACGGCAAAGCATTATCGCTGGTATGGCAGCATCAACATGGGCATGAAGCCTTGCCTTGTCAGGCCACCTACGTGCCTATGTTTAAAGGTGGCGTGCTGGACTCAGTACTGTGTATCTGGATGGATATGCGCGCCATTCATCAGGCGGCGGCTGAGCGGCTGGAAGCCATTAATTTGCGCCAGGCGGCCGAACGGCAGATGGCCGAGCAACAGCAATTGCTGCAAAACAGTCAGGACCAGTTGGCCAGCAAGGCTAAAAGCCTGGTGGACACACAAAGCAAACTGCAAAGTGCCGAGCAGAACCTGTCGCAACAGCAAAGCCAGCTTAAGGATTTGCAGCAGGCTCATCAGAGCGTGACCGAAAATCTGCAGAAGTTGCAACAGGATTACAGCGACAGCCGTGCGCAACTGGCCGACAGCCAGCGCGACAACGCTGAACTGGAAGAACAACTGGCACAGTCCAGCAGTAAAGTCGGCGCGCTGGAGAAGCAACGTAATGATATTGCCGATGCCTTGCAGCACAGTGAACGACAGTTTCAGCGGGCTCAGCAGCAACTGCGTGCAAGCGAAGAAGCCAGTAATCAGCTTAAGGCTGAGCAGGGCAATCAGGCTCAGCGTATGCAGCAACTGGTGGAACAAAACAATAGCCTCAAACAGTCCATGGGTAAAAAAGACCAGCAAATTGCCGAGGTGAGTGGCCAGATAAGCAGCTTACAATCACAGTTGCTGAGTTCCGCCCAGGCCAGTGAGAGTTTGCGGGAACAACTGGCGAACCAGCGAAAAGCCAGTGAGCAGGCTCAGCAACAACACCGGGAAACCGAGCAGCGCTGCAGGCTGGCTCAGGCGGAACTGAGTAATAAGCTTCGCCATATTGAGCATTTGCAGTATGAAATGCAAAAGGTCGAAGAGATGTCGCATCAGCAACGCGACGATCTGGAAGAACAACACAAAGCCCTGCAGCAGGAACTGCAAGCCAAGCAGCAACAATTGCAGGATACCCAGCAAGCCCTGGATGAAACCCGTAAACAGTCAGAGCTGGAGAAACAAGAAAAAGCCGCTAAGCAGGCCGATTTAAACCGCCTGCAACAGGAACTGAATGACATGCAGGCGCAGGCCGGGCAACAGCAGCAGCAAGCCGAGCAGGCCGACCAGCTCTGGCGGCAACAGCAACAGGCACTGCAGGCCGAACTGCAGCACAAGCAACAGCAATTGCAGCAAGCCGAAGCGGTGCTGGCCGACGCCAAACAGCAAACCGAAGCAGAAAAAGCAGAAAAGGCCAGACAGCAGCAAGTATATGCCCAGTTGCAGGCCGAGCTGAAGGAAGTGGAACAGCGCGCTGCCAAGCAACAGGCACAGATATCGCAAAGCGATCAACAGTGGCAGTCCCAGCAGCAGACCATGCAGGCAGAGCTCGCGGCCAAGCAGCAACAGCTGCAGGACAGTCAGGCCCGTCTTGATGCCTTCCAGCGTCAGGCCGATGAGGAGAAGCAGCAACGCCTGGAACAACAGATGAAGCTGGAACAACTGAAAGTCGAGCTTACCGACGTGGAAGGACGTGCCACCCGCCAGAAGGAAATGATGCAAGGCAGTGACGAGCAATGGCGCCAGCATCAGGCTGAGATCGAAGCGCAGAAACAACAGTTACAACAGGCCCTTGAACAAGCCAGACAGCAAAATCTGCAGATGGAAGACAAACTTAAAGACAGACTGGCAGAACTGCAGCGTGCCGAGAGCCAGGTTCAGCAGAATCAAAGCGGTGAGCAAAAACTGCAACACGAACTGGAGCAGGCCAGACAGGCCGCAGACGCCTTGCAGGCTCGCCTGGCCCAGCAGGAAGCGCAGGAAGTCAGCCTGCAACAGCAACTGGCCAGCCAGCAGCAGGTGTTGAAAGACAGTGAACAGAATATTCACAAGCTGGAACAGTCTCAGGCCAGCCTGACCGCACAATTGCAGCAAGTACAGCAGCAATACGAGCAAAGCCGCAAGCAGCTTAGCGACCAGGGCAGTAGCCAGTCTGATTTGAATCAGCGTTTACAACAACTGGAAGATGAACTGCAGCAAAACCGCGCGCAGCTGGATAGTAAAGAAAACGCGCTACAGCAGGCCCAGCAGGCACTGCAAAGCAGCCAGTTAAAAATGGCCGAACAGGAACAGGCATTGGTGGATGCCCATCGCCAGGAACTGCAGCAGGCCCGTAGCGAACAGGTGCAGGTAGCCAGTGCCAAGCCAGCGATTGTCGAACAGCCCATGCCGGATAACCCGGCGGTGTGGTTTGATTTACTGCCTTATCTGCAGAAGAATCCACAAACCGGCTCTTTGGCAGCGGCCCTGACGCAACTGATGCAGGCGCTGGAAGACGCTACCCAGCAGGCCGATACGGCCATTAATAACGAAGACACCCGCGCTATGCTACAGGCCATGAAGCGCCTGGTGGCACTGGCCGAGCAAATTAATTCTGAGCCGCTGGTGGATCTAACCAGTCGCCTGGAAGCGGCAGGCAAGCTAGGCCACCTGGACAGCATTTCTATCTTTTGGCCCAATGTAAAACGTTCACTGATAACTACTATGCGGGTGATTTATTCGCATTTGGAGGGGTAAGGGCTGTCTCTGATGAAAAACTCGCGCTGCGCGTCAGTCCCGCGTCCTGCCTGTTGCCCTAGGGCCAGATGAAGCTGTTCAATCTGGCTTAATTCAGATAGTTTCACCACGAGGAAGCCCTTCTCGCAGAGCCGCTGAGAACTCAGAGGCATTCAAAGCACTAAATATCTCGGCGAGCTTTTCTCTGCGGCCTCTGCGTCACCGTGAGAGGTATTCCAACACCGGCCGAAGGTTGGTTTGTGTCTTTTCGTGTAGTTGGTGGCCCTCATTTTATTAAAACGAAGGACGATGGAGATCGCCCACTCTTCGTATTCTTATGATCTTCGTGGTAAAGCGATAGTCACCTGTGAAAGGCTTGGATACCTGACGTCCTTGTCTTGTATGACACGCTGTCCGTGGCGCGCCAGGTGAAGCTGTTCAATCTAAATAGTTTCACCAACAGGAAACTTTTCTCGCAGAGCCGCTGAGAACTCAGAGACAAATACCTCGGCGAGCTTTTCTCTGCGCCCTCAGCGTCACCGCGAGAGGTATTCTTAAATCGGCTTGGGCCGCTGAGGGGATACAACAGTTGATGTATCAGGCATTGATATTGTTGTTCTGTTGCACTGGCGGTAGTGACAAAACGTGTAAAAACAAAGCATTCCATTAGAATACAATTTCCATTAGCATCAACCGGACCAAGAATAAGGTTTATCTGACCGTCCAACAGACGTTTATCTGTCACGGACGACATGACAGATAAAGCGCTAAACTATTAGGCATTTCAAGGAGACACAATCCTATGTCAGATTATTCTCTCAATCTGTCGAAGGAGCATCTAGCGTTCGCGGCCACGATGCTTAGTCTTGCATGGGCAATATTTTCTTGGACGTACCAGAACCGGTCGGTTGCGCTACGAGACAAGATCAAGTCGGATCTAGAGATTCTGGAGAAGTTGAAAGTAGCGTTTGGTGAAGGCCATGAAACTACAAAGCAGGCAGAGCAATATGTGCTTGGGTTGCTTGCGCAGCAATATGCCAATGACTCATCTAGACCGGCAGTATTTATCTCGTGGCCGGATCTAGCACTAGGAATTTTTCTACTGGTTGTCGCTGGAGTGTGGGCCAGCTTAGGGGAAATGCAAAGTTGGCATACTTACGTTGCTATCATAATGGTTTTTGTGGCTTTTGGTGCATTTCTTAATGCTTTTGATCGTAACGCACGGCAATGGCGAAATGCCTAACAAGTGCCATCAAAAGCACGCCCTTTGGGCGCTCGACTCGCTACACGTTGCTCGCGTTTGTGGCGGGCGTTATATTTCATAGGTCCGCATGACGATCTTTTTCTATACAAAGACAGATGAGTTTGGCGAATTCAGTAACTTCTCAAAGTTCGGTGTTGAGATGGACGGGGTTTGGTGCAGGGCGGGATCAAACTTTGTAAATCATCTTAAAGTCTGATCAAATACGCGCAGTTTCCCTTACCA
>NZ_BAAAEI010000011.1:0-38751 GCF_039522935.1 Bowmanella denitrificans
TAAGTCCGCATCTGATCTGGTTTTCAATGCGATCTCGTTGACAACACCGAGGGAGTCCATATAAGACGCGGAGGGCACGGAGATTCACTGAGGTTTCAGTGCTTTTTCTTGGCGAACTCAGCGGCTCTGCGAGAGTGAAGGCTGAATGAATGCTTCTCGCGGTGGCGCTGAGGCGCAGAGAAAAACCCGCAGAGTAGTCATCACCTTCAACCACTCTGTGATCTCTGTGCCTCTGTGGTTTATTTTTGCTTTTACACCACAGAGGCGCTACAGACGTAATTCTTAATCTAAGGTAAATGCGCCAGCTCTTGTTGGATCTCCTCAGCGGTGGGGCGAAGCTGAGGTTTGCCTTTGGCGGCGCGGCGTTTACTTAAAATCGACAGAATTGGTGTGGCGATAAAAATAGTGGAGGAGGTGCCGATTACCACCGCAAACAGCATCGGCAGGGCAAAGCTGTTTACCGCGTCGCCACCGGCCAGGCCCATGGGCAGCAGTGCCAGTAAGGTGGTCAGCGAAGTATAAATAGTGCGGGTTAAGGTTGAGGTCACCGCGCGGTTCATCAAACTATCAATATCGGCCTCGGGTTCCAGCCGGAACAGCTCCCTTACCCGGTCAAACACCACCACTTTGTCGTTTATGGAATACCCCAGCAAGGCCAGCAACGCGGCCACGGCGGTGAGGTTAAATTCGATGCCGGTCAGGGCAAAGAAGCCGATGGTTTTGGTTAAATCCAGGCCGATGGTCGCCAGTGCGGCCACGGCAAAGTGCGATTCAAAACGTACCCACAAATACACCAGCATGCCAGCCCCGGCAATCAACAGGGCCAACATGGATAAATCGGCAAATTCGCCGCTGACTTTGGGGCCCACCACATCTACCTTGGCAAAGCTGGCGTCGGGGTTGGCCGCCACAATGGTGGCCTTCAACTGTTCCACCACCATGGGAGCAGGGCTGTCACCACTGCTGTTAGCAGTGCGTAGTAAAAACTCATGCTCAGCACCGTATTCCTGAATGGCCACATCGCCTAAGCCCGGGTTTTCAATGGCCGAGCGCAAGTCGTCCACCGCCATACCCGGTGCCTGCACTTCCATCATAATGCCGCCGGTAAAATCCACACCGTAGTGCAGGCCAGGTTTAAAAAACAGGCCGATGGATAAGAGTGTCAGGGCTACCGACACGCACAGAGCCGGCACTTTGCCACGTAAGAAATTCACTTCCTGCTTCGGCATCCAGCGACTGATATCCAATCCGCCCATTGGCATCGGCTGGCGCTCCTTGCCTTTAACCTGCCACTGCATCAACACACGAGTGAGGGAAACGGAGGTAAACAGTGAGGTGAGCAGGCCCAGCGCAATAGTTACGGCAAAGCCTTTGACCGGGCCACTACCAAACATAAATAGCAGACTGACGGCAATTAAGGTGGTGAGGTTGGAATCAATAATAGTGGCGAAGGCTTTGTCAAAGCCGGCTTTTAGGGCCATACCTGCCGGTCTGCCTTTGTGGGTTTCTTCCTTGATACGTTCATTAATCAGGATATTGGCGTCCACCGCCATACCTATGGTCAGTATTAACCCGGCAATACCCGGTAAGGTCAGTGTGGCACCAAACAGGCTGAGTAAGCCAAACACCAGGCCGATATTAACGCTCAGCCCCACGCAGGCAATCAGGCCCCAGCGGCCATAGGTGGCCAGCATATACACCAATACCAGCGCTGCGCCAAGAATACCTGTGGTCACGCCCATCTGAATGGCGTCACTACCCAAATCCGGCCCAACGGTGCGTTCTTCCACCACAGTCAGGGGCACGGGCAGGGCACCGGTACGCAGCATCAGCGCCACATCGTGGGCCTCGGCCATACTGAAGCTGCCGCTGATTTCACCGCGCCCGCCAGGAATGGTACTACGGATAACCGGTGCGGTGACGACTTCATCGTCCAGCACGATGGCCAGTACCCGGCCAATATTGCTTTTGGTCATATCGCCAAACAACTTGGCGCCCTGGCTGTCGAGTTTGAAGTTGACCACCGGCTGGCCACTTTCCTGACTAAAGGCGGCCTGGGCATCGACAATATGGGTGCCTTCCAGCGCTACCCTGGTTTCCAGATAGTAGGGGTTACCCGCGCGGTCTTTTACCAGCAGCGCCCCCATGGGGGAAGGCTGTTGCCAATGAAAACTCATTTGCGCCGTGGTACCCAGCAGGGCTTTGATTTGTTGTGGGTCACTGACCCCCGGCATTTGCACCAGGATCGCGTCTTTACCCTGGCGGGTAATACTGGGCTCGGTTAAGCCGGTTTCATCCAGGCGTTTTCTGACCACATCCAGGCTGCGATCTATGGCGTCTTTCAATAGCGCCTGCTGATAGGCTTCTGTTAGTCGCAGTGCCACTTTATTGCCTTGCAGTTCAAGGCTGATACCGCTGCGACCATTGCTTTGCTGGTGAATATTAGCCGCCAGTTGCGACACCTGTGGCCACTGGCTGACATCCTTGAGCACAATGCTGCGCTGCTGCGGCTGGCCGTTGTCGCTGCGACTGTAGCGGATATGTTGTTGTCTTAATGCCTCCAGCAACTGGTCATTGGCGTCATCCAACTGTTGGTTCAATAAGGCCTGAGTGTCGGCTTCCAGCAGCAGGTGAGAGCCGCCCTGAAGGTCCAGGCCCAAAGCCAGGGTATTGTGGCTATACCAATCCGGTAATTTGTTCGCCACCGATAACGGCAGCAGGTTTGGTGCGGCGCTTAGCAGGCCGAGCAGCATAATAAGTACGTACCCAAGGGCACGCATGGAAAATACGTTCATCAGTCATCCTTCAAAATACAAAATGCACAAGCAGCCGCGCTGCTTAGCAAGGCGGCTGATTAATCAAGCGGTGAAGAATGACTGAACTGGCGGTGCTCTGGCCTGTGGAATGCCATAGCAGGTAACGGCGGCGTTGTTACTGGTCGAAGCCAGCGCAGCAGTAACCTGCGGGGCGAAGCTTTTGAGCCGACAGCCTGTCAGCCCTTGCTCAATATCGTTGCCACCGTCGTGGCGTTCTTTGCCGACGGCAGCCGATTTACTGGCGCGTACGGTGACCGTGGCCCATTGGCTAAAGGGCTGTACTTGCGAGGAGTCATGCTGCAGCAACTCTGCACGGGCAGTCGGCGTAGAACCGACCGACACACCCAGCACAAGAATCGCCATCAGCATCGCTGAAAACAGCGAAGCCATGCGACTGGTCATTGTTTGGTTGGGCGTGTGGTGCATCAGAACTCCAATAAATCAGGCGCTACTATACAGGAGCGCTAGATAAAAAGCGGGTGAATTTTTCAGCGTTGATTGAGCGTGGGTTTCTCAGGGAGACTTCGATTTAGTTTGCTCCGGTTATTCATTGCCCTGGCGCTTTGCTGGTTGGTTGTCTGTCTCGCTTCGTGTGCGCTAACGCTTGTGTGTACATGATGAGGAGTATCATTATGGATACACGTATTCAGTTTCGGGTTTCCGAACAAACAAAACGTCTCGCGCAAACGATGATCGAAAGCCTGGGGCGTACTTTAAGCGAGGCATGTCGTCAGCTTACTGAAGAGTTGGCTGCTCAGCAGCTAAAGGCCATGGAGCTCGATGCCTGGTTGACGGAACAAGTTAACCAGGCATTTGCAAAGCTGGATAACGGCAGCAGAAGAAACGGATTTAATCATTGAACGTAAAGTCGAAAACCTGTTGTCCCAGCCATTGAAGGGGGTACAAAGAGAAGGGCCGAGAGGACGACTACTGATTATCCCTGTAGTCTGTGTTGTCGTATCCTACTGGGCAGACAATGAACGCATTTATATAATGCGTGTTTTACATCAGAAGCAGAAATTTCCAATAGATAGCTGACGGAATTTGTGGCTAGTCTGAGTTCAGGTCATCCCACCTGTTGCCCTGCGGATATGCTTATGTGTTAATGCGGTGTTTTATTACAAGGATAGTGCTATATGAATGAATGGCTAGGTAGCGTTTTTTTGCTAGTTGCTTTTGGTGTTGCGAGTTCTACGCATGGGCAGGATATATCCAGTAACCAAGCTGCTAAACTCAATCAGGCTTTAAGTCAGTCGATACCAAATGATACTGGCGGGTGCGGTGTTGGTATTTGGAGTGGAGAGGCGCTCGTTTTTTCAGGGGCAAAGGGTTATGCAAATGTGGAACATAAAGTCCCTATAACAGCCAACACAGTTTTTGATATTGCGTCTATTTCAAAGCAATTCACTGCGAGCGCCATTTTGCTTTTGTCTCAGCAAGGGAAAATATCTCTACAAGACAATATCCGAAAGTATATTCCGGAAATGCCAAAATATGAAAAGGAAATTTTAATAAAAGATCTTCTGAATCATACCAGTGGAATTCGAAACTTCACCTCCTTACTTGAGCTGGAGGGTATTGGTTTTTCACAGCCAATAAGTAAGGCTGATATACTTGCTCTCATTGCGCGTCAAACTGATGTGGAATTCCCAAGTGGCGAAAGCTTCAAATACACTAACTCTGGATATTTTTTAGCTGCAATGATAATCGAGCGTGTTACTGGTCTTTCGCTTGGTCAGTTTACCAAAAGGCACATCTTCGATAGTCTTTCTATGACGAACACGAGATTTTTAGAAGAACACGATACCATTATTTCTGATCGAGCCGATGCCTACAGTAAAACAATCAATTTTTACAGAAAAAATACCCCCAAATTGAATATGGCCGGTCCTGGAGGTTTGCTGACTTCCATTAATGATATATCGAAATGGAATAAGAATTTTTCATCTGGAAAAGTTGGAGGAAAGAAATTAATTAAACTGCTTGAGAAAAAGGGGCAGTTGAATAGTGGCATGCTAATTCCTTATGGTTATGGGATATGGGTGCTAGGTGATGGAGACGATGTCTCTTATGAGCACAATGGGGCATGGGGAGGATATAGGTCAGTATACTCTCGTTCACCAAGCTCAGGAATGTCTATTGCAATATTCTGTAATATAGATGATGTAGACATATACAGCTTGTTGCAAGAGCTTAAGTCCATTGCCTTGCATTCAGAACATATAGTCAGTAGTGAACTGGCTGAACTATCGAAAATAAAAGAGCTGTCAAAGCAAATAATGGACTTCACAAGGAAGGCTGGTGTTTATGAGTTGGATGGAATTGAGAAAATATTATTCTTTGAAGATGGTGGCAGATTTTTTTTGGTGTCTTACCAATTAGGAATGGAAGAGATATTTCCCCTTCAGGATAATGTATTTCACATACCAAACCGTGGTATTAAAATTAACTTTTTAAATGGTTTTGACGAATCACATAGTTTAGCTAGGTGGATTTGGCCTTCAGGGGATGAAACAGCGCTTTACAAAAAAACTGAGGTTAAATTAACAGATGAAGAAGTATTGAATTTTGCTGGTGATTTTTTCAGCAAAGATATGCTTTTTACTTATAAATTTGTAAGTGAAAATGGACAGCTTTATGCAATCCATCCTAAGCTTCCTAAAGTTCATTTAATTCCAATTGGTCAGGGTAGATTTTTGGGGAACAAACAACATTTGCTCTCCATGGAGGGAAGAAATATCTCCAGAGATACAACAGAAATTCGTATCAATGCATTTGATTTGCAAGAGTTGGTCTTCGAAAAGGTTGATTAAATACACTTTGTCAGGATACAACTGAAATGGTCTTGCAGGAGCTGAGTCTCTGCACTTACTGCATTTTGTATAACGGCTTCGAGTGAGTAGCCTAAATGCAGAAAGCCCGGCAACGCCGGGCTTGTTAGTCTCAGATAGACGAGCTTATCTGTCCGCCCGTCCCTGAAACTTGCGTTCTTCAATATTCACACGGATCCATTCGCCGGTAGCGATATATTCAGGCACCTGCACCACCAGGCCGGTGGAGCACTTGGCCGGTTTGGTGCGCGAGGTGGCCGACGCCCCCTTAATCGATGGATCGGTTTCTACCACTTCCAGTTCCACGCTGATGGGCAAGTCCAGGGCCACTGGCACGTCGCTGACGATCAATACCTGAATACCATCGGTTTCTTCATTGATAAACAAAATCTCTTCGGCGATGGCATCTTTGTTCAGGCTGTAAGGTGTGTAGTCTTCCTTATCCAGGAACACATACTCGTCACCGTCGATATAAGAAAACATGGCCTGACGACGCACCAGATCAGCCAGTTGCAGCATATCGGAATCTTTAAAGGTTTCGTCAAACTTGGCACCTGTGACTACGTCGTACATACGCATACGGTAGATGCTGCCACCTGCACGGCCCTGAGGCACGGAGCGCTCGATATCACGAACGATACAGGTCTTGTTGTTATATACGATGGTGGAATTCTTTTTGATTTCACTGGCTTTAGGCATTGCGATGTCCTGGTTGCAAACTGGGCTGAACAATAAAAGCCGCTATTTTAATGCAACTCTGAGTTGCTGAATATGGAATATTCACCGGCGGGTGTTTAATTCACCGCTGGGCGTTGAAGGATGTCGCTGACTATTAGGATGAAACATCGACATGATACTGATGCCGTCCATTCATCTTTATGGGACGCAGTGAGGGGCACGATATGATATTTCATGGCTGCTCCCTGACACTGTGTGGGTAATGATCAACGGCAAAGCTGAACATGACTTTGAGCATAAAGAACAGCGCAACCAGGGTAAACCAGAGCGGCAGGTTAAGCAGTAATACCAGCAGTACGCCGATACCCGCCAGCGCTCCGGCCACAAACAGTTGCAAAGACGAGCGATGCAGGGCATTGACGCTTAGGGCAAAGAGGATGGTCACAAGCCAGATCAGGGTGGCAGCGCCAATATCGGCCTGCAGCAGCCAGGCGACCAGCGGCAGATGCAGGTGAATGGCAATAAACACCAGACGGCTGGTGGGGCGTACGGCATAGTAGTTATTTGTTCCACGACTGAAGTTCGCCACAAAACCGGCCAGAATATCGGCAATGATAAGCAGACCCAACAGCAGCTTCCAGGGGCTGACCGGGGTTGCCGAAAGTGCATACTGATAGTAAATACAACAAGTGCCGAGCAGGGAGAACAGCAGCACTATGGTAATTTCAGCCAGGGTTTGCTGCTGGCCAAAGACTTCGTGCAAGGATTTGGGCATCGACAATTGACGCATATTCGCTCCTTTAACTGTCTGCTTGTAGCATGGCCAGAAACCAGCCGGTTCGACTGTTCACGTGCTCTTGTAAAGCCTTAGGCGATAAGCGCATCCGCCCGGTCATTTGCAGCTCTTCATAAAAGCCACCTTTCCACAGCGCGAAAAGCATCTGAGCAGCGGCGTCAGCTTCAATACTCAGGTGATGCTCGGTCAGATAATCCGCCAGGTTTTTCGACAAGGTACTCAGGACTTTGGCCGGACCGGCCTGATACAAGGCGGCAGCTATATCGGGATATTGCCGCTGCGCAGCGCTGACGGCATTGTCAAACAGCACCACATCGGGCCGGGTGATCAGGCAAAGCACCTGATAGCCCAGTGCCGATAGGTGGTCTTGTAGTGCCTGTCTGTCGGTCAGGGGTGCCGGTGGCTTGGCAAGTTGTGGGGCTGCGTGCAGGGCCTGGTCGGTATGAAAATTCACATAGGCCATAATCAGGCCGGGCAAATCAGTGTAACGGCGATACAGGGTGACCTTGGATACACCGGCACGTTTGGCTATGCCTTCCATAGACAAACCAGCAATGGCTTTTTTTTTTCTATCACCAGCTCGCCAACAGCCTGTAATACCAATTCGGTACGTTGCGTGTCTACCGGCCTGCCTGCTCTTGCCATTATTCCCACTCAAGGTTGAATACATAATGGCAAGGTAGCACCGTCAATTATGGAACGCAATCGTTCAGTAATTGGTGCTGGCTGGCGCTTCCTGCCTGCAGGTATCCATACGACGGGCAGAGCCGGTAAACCGCAATCCATATTCGCCCATAGATTGGTATTTGCGGCGCTATAAAAATCGCTTTAGCTAACCATTTGTTGCAATGCAACGAGTCTGACTGCAATTGCATAAAGCAGGCATAGCCCTTATCTAAGTGTGTAACAAATTGACAATAATTATCGTTTTTATCTAAAATTTCCCATCTACACAGGCTATAGAATGCGCTCGCAAATTCGCTTTGGTTGGACGCCATACAGCCGAAATCATTATTTAATGTCTAAGGAACTCAAACATGCACACAAAACTGGCCAGCCAGCGTTCAAGACTGGTTATTACTATTGCCTCAGCCTTATTGCCGGTGTCGGCTCTGGCGCAATCTGATCAGCAGGCCGAACCCGGCAAAAGCTCGCCAATGCCGACGATTGAGGTGATCACAATAAGCGGTAATCAAGCCGATCTGCACAGGCAGACTGGCTCAGTAGTAGTGATAGAACGCCAGCAAATTGAACGTATTCAGCCGCTCTCCACCGAAGACGTGCTGCGCCGTATTGCCGGGATCAATCTTAAATCGGAGGAAGAGACCTCAATAGTTTCCAACTTCGGTATTCGTGGCCTGTCGGCCAGTGAGTCTAAGTCCTTGTTGCTGGAGGATGGTGTGCCTGTTGCACCAGGGTTGTTTATCGGCAATGACCGCTACTTTAACCCGCGTATTCAACGGGTGGAACGGGTGGAAGTGCTCAAAGGCTCTGCTTCACTTCGCTATGGCCCTTCTACCATTGGCGGCGTGGTGAACTATCAGACCAAAACACCGGATGACGGAGTGGAAGTGGCGACCAGGCTAGGGTCGTTTAACATGCGCGAGGTGAATGTTGAGGCAGGGGGCCGCAGTCAGTCTGGTGATGCCTTTGCCGGATTGGTAGCCACTTATGCCAAGAGCGACGGCTTTATGGATAAAGACTATGACATGAAAGATGTGATGGTTAAAGCGGGCGCAGCTCTCAATCAGAACCATTCTCTGGGGATGAAATTTTCCTGGTATGACAATGATGCCAATATTTCCTACCGTGGTTTGTTGCTGGAAGATTATCAGGCCGGCGCTGATTACAATCCGGCGCCGGATGACTATTTTCTGACTGACAGAAAAGCTTTTGATCTTAATCATGAATGGCGCCTGACAGATGCGGCGACCCTAAAGTCATTGATTTACTGGAGTGACGTTACCCGTGACTACTGGCGTTACAGCGTTGACAGTGCTGCTTCCAATGCGGCGGGTCGCTGGGTGTATACCGATAACCTGACAGGAAACAATCGCTCTTTTGAGCGTTTTGGGGTGGAAACCCGCCTGACTCTGGAACATCAGCTGTTCGGTAGCGCGGCCCGCAGTGAATTGGGTCTGCGCTTTATGCAGGAAGAAAGCAACGACACCCGTATTCGCGCCACAAGAGCGCAGGACCGCACCGGTACCAATGATCGCCATCGGATTGACTCGGCCGATAGCGTTGCTGCCTACGCGCAAACACGTATTCAACTAAATGAACGCCTGGCTGTTACACCTGGTATCCGGGTGGAATCTTACGAGCAGGAACGTGTGATTCTGACACAGAATAATGCTTCAGAGAAAACTTCAAATACTGAGTTTTTGCCGGGTGTTGGTGCAACCTATGGACTTAGTGATAGCGCGCAGCTATTTGGTGGCGTGTATAAGGCCTTTTCACCTGCCTCTAATGGCGTTGCGCTGGACGGCCTGACCGATCAAAACCTGGATGGCGAGCGTTCGGTTAATTATGAAGCGGGTATCCGTGGTGCCGATGGCGCATTGAGCTATGAAGTAGCGGCATTTTATATGGACTTCAGCAACCAGGTGGTTACGGGCAACAGTGATCCTAACCTGTCGCAATCCAATGGTGGTGAAACCCAGCATCAGGGCATGGAATTCCAGTTGGCGTATCAGTTAGGGGCTGGCTTCAGCCTCGACACAAACGCTACCTGGGTACCAAAATCGGAATTCAGAACCGGCGATAACAAAGGTAACCGTTTACCTTATGCGCCAAAGTGGCTGGCTAATCTGGCCCTGAATTACAGTCAGGGGGACTTTATCAGCACCCTGTCTGCCCATTACCGAGGTGAGCAGTATGGCGACCCTACCAACCAGATAGATATTCCTGACAATGCCGCAGGGGGGATCTGGGGAGGCTTGATCCCAGCCTACACTGTGCTGGATTTGGTGGGCCAATATAATGTCAGCAGCGCGCTGAGTCTGTTTGGTTCGGTCAAAAACCTAACCGATAAGCGCTATATCACGGGGATGCGTGAAGGGATCTATGTGGGTCCTGAACGCTCGCTGGAAGTCGGGCTGCGTTATCGCTTCTGATTGGACCGGATAGATTCGCCACCCTAAACGGGGGGCGTGTAAATGCTCCCAATGGGAGCGTTTTTATATCCAGGGATGGATGGTATGTTGGCGTTGCAGGAGCATTCGTCGACGATATCCAGGGATGGATGGTATGTTGGCGTTGCAGGAGCATTCGTCGACGATATCCAGGGATGGATGGTATGTCGGCGTTGCTGGCACACCGTAAACACGCGCTTTTGGAGATGTCGGATTGAAATCCAACCCACAGGATCGCCAGAGTCTGACACTTCCATCTTCTAGCTTGCGTCTGTTATGAGCTCAGGGGGTGGCAGCGGTTTGTTCGCACATTGCCTTGCTGGCCGGTTCACAGCCGTTCAGGCACAGCACTTTGCCATTGCGGTCACGGTCGGCGCCGCCCCCCTGGCTGGTGGCACACCAGGCCTGCATATTCTGGTCAATACGGCACTGGCCTTTGCCGCATAACACTTCGCCCATACGGTTACGAATGGCTTCGCCATCTTTAAAGGCCGAGCAAAATACCTGCCCGGCGGCATCCCTGGCACAACTCCCCAGCCCGCAGATCACCTGACCTTCAGCGTCCTTCAGGCAATCAGCCAGAGTGCTGGTGCAAAACAGCAAGCCGATTACCGCCACATGCGCACGCCAGGTATTATTCAGACCAGACCGCATATTCATTGTCGCTAGGATCGCTGAAATGAAAGCGCCGCCCACCGGGAAAGGCAAAGATGGGTTTAATAATCTCACCGCCGGCTTGTTGCACCGCCTGTTGTGAGTCTTCCAGTGCCTTGCTGTAAATCACCATCAACACACTGCCGCTGGCCACCGAAGCGCAAGTGTCTGCCCGGTAAAAGCCACCGTCCATGCCGCCATTGGTAAAGCAGGTATAATCCGGCCCGTAATCAACAAACTGCCAGCCAAACACTTGAGCAAAGAATGCCCTGGTGCCTTCTAAATCTTTAGCCGGCAGCTCCAGATAGTTAATTTTGTGATGCTCAGCCATGCTTTTATTCCTGCTCAAAGACGGCGCAGATTTCCTTTTGCAGAATATGCGCGGCCTGCTGACGGGCCATCTCCAGAAAGGGCGAACCCACCGGCCAGGTTTCTTCGGCAATTTCCTGATTACGCTTAAATTTGGCTTCAGCGTCTTTCAGGGCAATAATCATTTGTTCCCGGGTCATTTGAAATCCTTGTTTTCCGATAATCCTTCTCAGTCTAACGCAGTCAGGCCCGGCGTCCAGCATTTCAGCCGGTCTGTGAATAGCTGCGCTCCCAATCTTTCCAGACCGGCTGTAAACCGGCGCGGCGCACCGCATTGGCAACATCCTTTGGCGTTCTGGCATCGTCAATTTCAAACTGTTCCAGCGCCGTTTCGCCGCCGGCATAGCCGCCTGGTTGGGTGCTGGACCCGGCACTTAAGCTGGTAATACCCAGGGGCAGAAGCTTGTCGCGAAACTGCGCCGACTCACGGGTGGATAAACTCAATTCCACCTCGCTATCTAACAGCCGGTAAGCACAAATAAGCTGCACCAGTTGTTTGTCGGTCATCTGGGTTTTATCTGTTAAGCCTCCAGAGCATGGTCGCAACCGTGGAAACGACAGTGAGTAACGACTGCGCCAGTACGTCTTTTGCAGATATTTGAGATGCAGGGCGGCAAAAAAACTGTCGGTACGCCAGTCATCCAGGCCAATCAGCACCCCCAAACCCATTTTATCCACTCCGGCCCGGCCTAAACGTTCCGGGGTATCCAGACGCCAGTCAAAGTCCATTTTTTTACCTTTTAAATGGTGCCTGGCATAAGTGCGGCGCCGATAGGTCTCCTGATACACCAGTACGGCATCCAGCCCAAGCTGGCATAACTCCAGGTATTCGGCTTCAGCCAGTGGCTGTACTTCCATGCTCAAATAGCTGAAATGGCGTTTTATCAGTGGTATGGCCTGGCGAAAATACGCCATGCCCACCTTGGTTTCGTGCTCCCCGGTGACTACCAGCACAGAGTCAAAGCCCATGGACTTGATGGCCTGGCACTCGGCTTCAATCTCTGCCAGATCCAGGGTTTTACGCCTGAGCTTATTGCTCATGGAAAAGCCACAATAGGTACAGTCATTGGCGCACAGATTCGACAGATACAAGGGGATGTAAAATTGCAGGGTATTACCAAAACGCTGACGGGTACGGGCATAGGAAAGCCGGGCCATGTGCGCTAAAAAAGGTTCGGCAGCCGGGGATATCAGCGCCATAAAGTCTTTCAGACCTGGTCTGGTGCTGTTCAGTGCCCGTTGTACGTCATTGGCGGTACAGGCATGGATCTGCAGAGTTACATCGTCAAAGTCCCACTGGGCCAGTTGCTTGGCAAAGCTCATAGCTGGTCCAGAAAATCAGTCAGTGGGCTGGAAGCCATGGCATTGCGCTGTACCGCACCAAGACCTGCCTGATAGGCCATGCGACCAGCTGTTACCGCTTGTTTAAATGCCCTGCCCATGGCAATTGGGTCTGGCGAAACGGCAATGGCGGTATTCACCAGTACTGCATCCACCCCCAGTTCCATGGCATGGGCGGCATGACTGGGCGCGCCAATACCGGCATCGACTATCACCGGCACCTGGCTTTGTTCAACAATGATCTCCAGAAAATCTTTGCTTAACAGGCCGCGATTGGAGCCAATCGGCGCGCCCAGCGGCATGACCGCCGCGCAGCCTACTTCCTGCAAGCGCTGACAAAGTACGGGATCGGCTCCGCAATAGGGCAGCACCACAAAGCCATCTTTAACCAGTTGCCTGGCGGCGTTCAGGGTTTCAATAGGGTCGGGCAACAGGTAGCGCTGATCCGGGTGGATCTCCAGTTTCAGCCAGTGAGTGCCGAGCGCTTCGCGGGCCAGGTGGGCGGCAAAGATGGCTTCCTCGGCGGTCTTTGCCCCTGAGGTATTGGGCAGCAGTCTTACCCCCAGTTCCTGCAGTGGCGCCAGGATATCGTCTTTTTGTGCAACCAGGTCCAGGCGTTTAAGGGCCAGAGTGACCAGTTCGGTGCCACTGGCCGACAGGGCCGCCTGCATGTTCTGGGCGCTGGAAAACTTGCCGGTGCCGGTTAACAGGCGCGAAGAAAATTGGGTATTGGCAATGGTCAGCATCGGTTATCCTCCGGCGACGACTTTAAACAGGGTAATGCGGTCATGGTCTTTCAGTTGGGTGTGCGGCCACTGACTTTTACTGACCACTTGCTGATTCAGTGCCACCGCTATGCCGTTTTGTGGCTGAGCCAGGGTTTGCAGCAAGTCTGCGATACTGAGCGGCTGTGCAAATTGTTGCGGCATATCGTTAATCATCAGTTGCATAAGGTATCTCCACAGACCGGACATTGCAGGGCTTTGGCCAGCGTCAGGCTTTGCCATTGATGGGCTTTAGCATCGAATAACTTAAGCTGACCAAAGGGCACCTGCCCGGCACCGGTCAGGAATTTGATGGCTTCCAACGCCTGCATCAGGCCGATGATGCCCACCACCGGGCCGACGATGCCGCTATTGGCACAATTCAGCGACGGGCTTTGCGTCGGTTCGTACAAGCAGCGGTAACAGCCATGATTTCTATGCGGGTGCAAGGCCAGAAACTGCCCCTCAAAACGTATGGCTGCCCCCACCAACAACGGCTTACCCGCCTGGTAGCAGGCGGCATTGATGGCCTGGCGGCTGGTCATATTATCGGTGCAGTCAAGCACCAACTGGCAGTCACTCACCAGCGCCGGTAAGTGGTCGGCGTGCAGTTTTTTGTCCAGTGCTTCAATGCGGATATTGGGGTTCACCGCCTGCAGGCGCTTTTGTGCCTGGCGGGCTTTGTTAGCGCCCAGACTGAAATTGTCGTACAAAGGCTGGCGGTGCAGATTAGTCACATCCACTTTGTCACCATCGGCCAGCAGCAACTGCCCGACACCGGCTCCGGCCAGATATTGCGCGGCGATACTGCCCAGGCCACCCAGTCCGACAATCAGAATGCGGGCCTGCTTTAATTTTTGCTGACCGGATTCGTCGATATCTTCCAGCAACAAATGCCGGCTGTAACGCATAAAATCTTGATCATTAAGCATAATTAAGCCTCGTCAGCAGCTGCCGGACTACCTGCTCGGGCTGCGCCGCCTCGGTAATGGCGGTGACCATAGCAATGCTGCCTACCCCGGTGCCAGCCACCGCATCTACCCGCTCCACACTGATGCCGCCAATGGCCACGCAGGGGATATCTTGCAGCAGTTGCACGTAACGACTTAAGCGGGTTAAGCCTTGAGGTCTGGAAGGCATGTTCTTGGTGCGGGTTGCAAAAATATGCCCGAGCGCAATATAAGAAGGCTGATAGCTGATAGCGCGCTGGATCTCGGCATAACCATGGGTAGAAATGCCGAGGCGCAATCCGGCCTGTTGAATGGCAACCAGGTCGGCATCCTGCAAATCTTCCTGACCCAGATGCACACCGTAAGCCCCGTGTTTAATGGCCAGTTGCCAGTGATCGTTAATAAACAATCTGGCATTGGCTTCGCGTGCCAGTTTGATCGCCTGGGCGATCTGCGCTTCCTGCTCAGGGTTTGGGTTTGATTTGATTCTTAACTGCAAGGTGCTGACGCCCCACGCCAGCAGTTTTTCCACCCAGGCCAGGCTGTCTACCACCGGATACAGGCCCAGTTTCATGCTGTCTATGGCTGCGAAGGGCGCAGAGGGCTTAGCTTTATCCTTTAGCTGGCTGAACTGAGGGAAGTCTCTGCCAGATTGCGGCCAGCCCAGATGGGCCACCGGGCCGGGTCCTTTGCCAAGTCCCGCTGCGGCTTGCAGGCCTTGATTGATATAGGCCTTGGCAATACAAATGGCATCCTCCATTGGATAGTCCAGGGCAAATGTTGTGGCGATAGCGCTGGCAAAGGTGCAGCCGGTGCCATGACCATGGAGGGTGTTAATGCGCTTGCTGCTAAATCGCCATTGATGGGTCTGACTCAGGTACCAGTCATGACAATATTGGCCTGTCCAGTGCAAATGCCCGCCTTTCACCAGCACGGCCTTAACCCCATGATCCAGCAATACATTGGCTGCTACCTGCAGGCTGGCAACATCTGTTGCTTCTACACCGGTCAACAGCGCCAGTTCATTGGCATTGGGGGTGATAATATCCAGCACTTGTAACAGTGGTGCGCAGTCTGCCAGTTGCAAGGCTGCCAGTTGGCTGCCGCAACTGGCTCTGGCCACCGGATCCCAGATAATCATCGGTGGCCTGGCTTGTTGTTTCAGCCACTGCAGAAACTCTGCCAAGGCCGCGATTTGTGCGCCATCGCCAAGCATGCCGATTTTAACCGCATTGGGCCAAAGGTCGGCCGCCAGGCTGTTAAGTTGGTTGGTTAATACTTCCAGTGGCACCGGCTGCACCTGCGTGACCGCCACCGAGTTTTGCGCAGTGATAGCGCTGATTACGGTGCAGCCGTGGCCGCCCAGCGCCTGTACCGTATGCAGATCGGCCTGCACCCCGGCACCGCCGCCCGAGTCTGAGCCGCCAATGCACCAGATAATGGGTTTGGCCATATCAGACGCTCGCTTTGGGTTTAGCCGGGTGATACAGCTCGCTGCCACTTTGTTTAAAGGCTTCAGACATCTGCTGCATACCCAGTTGCACTGTTTCCTGCTCACCGTCCAGGCCGGTTAATTTGATACCTGCCTGTTCCTGCGCAGCGGCGTAGTCGCGCACTTCCTGGGTGATCTTCATGGAACAGAATTTAGGGCCGCACATGGAGCAGAAATGTGCCACCTTGCCAGACTCCTGCGGTAGGGTTTCATCGTGGTAAGCGCGGGCGGTTTGTGGATCCAGTGCCAGGTTGAACTGGTCTTCCCAACGAAACTCAAAACGCGCCTTAGACATGGCATTGTCGCGAATCTGCGCGCCAGGGTGGCCTTTGGCCAGATCCGCAGCATGAGCAGCAATTTTGTAGGTAATCAGACCCTGTTTAACATCGTCTTTATTGGGCAGACCCAGATGTTCTTTGGGGGTGACGTAACAGAGCATGGCACAGCCGAACCAGCCAATCATGGCCGCGCCAATACCCGAGGTGAAATGGTCGTAGCCAGGGGCAATATCGGTGGTCAGGGGCCCCAGGGTATAAAACGGTGCTTCGTGGCAATGCTCAAGCTGCTCGGTCATGTTCTCTTTTATAAGCTGCATCGGCACATGACCCGGACCTTCGATCATCACCTGGACATCGTATTCCCAGGCGATTTTGGTCAGTTCGCCCAGAGTGCGCAGCTCGGCAAATTGGGCTTCGTCATTGGCGTCATACACTGAGCCAGGGCGCAGGCCGTCACCCAACGACAAAGACACATCATAGGCCGCACACAGCTCACAGATGTCGCGAAAATGGCTGTAGAGAAAATTCTCCTGATGGTGGCTCAGGCACCATTTGGCCATAATCGAACCGCCGCGCGAGACAATACCGGTCAGACGTTTGGCGGTCATGGGCACATAGCGCAGCAGTACCCCGGCGTGGATAGTGAAGTAATCCACCCCTTGCTCGGCCTGTTCCAGCAGGGTGTCACGGAACACTTCCCAGGTTAGGTTTTCGGCAATACCGTTGACCTTTTCCAGCGCCTGATAGATGGGCACCGTGCCAATGGGCACCGGGCTGTTGCGTAAAATCCACTCGCGGGTCTCATGGATATTACGGCCGGTGGATAAGTCCATCACCGTATCAGCGCCCCAGCGGGTCGACCACACCAGCTTTTCCACTTCTTCTTCAATGGAGGACGTCACTGCCGAGTTACCGATATTGGCATTGACCTTAACCAGAAAGTTACGGCCGATAATCATCGGCTCGGATTCCGGGTGATTGATATTGGCCGGAATAATGGCGCGGCCTTCGGCCACTTCGTGGCGGACAAATTCAGCACTGATATTGCCGGGCAGATTAGCGCCGAAGTGTTCACCCTGATGTTGTTTGTTTAACAGCTCACTTTTGACCCGCTCACGGCCCATATTCTCCCGAATGGCGATATATTCCATTTCCGGGGTAATGATACCGGCGCGGGCGTAATGTAACTGAGTGACGCACTTGCCCGGTTTGGCACGCCGTGACCGATGTTTAAGTTCAAAGCGCAGGTCGTCCAGGCTGATATCCGCAGCACGGGCCTTGGCATAGCTGGAGGAGCTTTCACTCAGATACTGAGTATCATCGCGCTCGCTAATCCAACTGTCCCTGACCAGCGGCAAACCACTGCGCACGTCAATATGGGCTTCGGGATCGCCGTAGGGGCCGGAAGTGTCATAAACCGGTACCGGCTCATTGGCCTCGTATACCGGCTGTTCTTTACTGCCGCCCACCAGGGTATCGGCCAGTTGAATCTCCCGCATGGCAACACGCAGATCATCGCGGCTGCCTTGCAGGTAAATACGTTTGGAGTTGGGGTAGGGCTGGCCCTGCAGATCGTTTAAAAATTCCTGGGCCTGATGACGTAATTCGCGTCTGGTTGACATAGCATTCTCGCTTTTTTAGGTGGCTGAAATGCTTGTCAGGAGTGTTGTAAAGAGTAACGCCGCTTGAAACGCTCTCCCTTGGGGAGATTGGACGGCTTAAGGCCTGGGCGTTACGCTCTTGTTCCCTTCGCAGGTATTAGCCTGATCAGGTTCAACGGATCCCGCTTATGCGGTCTCAGCTCGCCCGGTAAACCGGACTGAGCACTCCGACAAGATAAAAACTGCAATCAGTATAAGGGTAGAAAAACCTATATTGCAACAGGGGGATAAGTTGGCTGTTATCAGATTGCCATAGGCAGTTATAACGCTTTTGCTAGATATTATTATTTGGTCTACGATGGGATTACGGACTGAATTCAAGGAGGAAATTAATGTCTGCATTATCTTTCCAAGCACTGTGGGATAACCACCCTTGGCCTAACTCCCCATGTGACACAACGGCGTTCACAAATCAATGTGCGATAAGGATGGGAGTTGCACTGGAATTGTCAAATGTTGATACATCAGGTTTTGATCAGATGTTTCCACAGCGCCGCTGCTATCCGGGCTTTGGACATAGCCCTAAACATATTTTAGCCGCTCAACAACTAGCTGATTGGATGGACTCGGACATCCCTAAGTTTGGAGCTTGTGTAAAACTAAAACAGGTAACAAGTGGTGACTTTGGAGGAAAGAAAGGGATCGTTTTTATTAAGAATGGTTGGGGAACAACTGATCATATTGATCTTTGGAACGGCACAGAAATGAAAGCTGGGTCGCCAGATTATTTTTCTCGAGGCCAGGAAGTATGGTTTTGGGAGATAAAGCGATGAAAAGAATTAGCACAGTTTTGCTATTTATGTGTTTTTCTTGTAGCGCCACAGATATTACGGATTCTGCCAATGTGGCAGGAATGGAACTGCAATTAGTCAGCGCTAACGGCAAGTGTGAGTTGCGTTTTCTGCAAGATGGTGAATCCAAGTTTTTGTCTCTAAAGCCCGAGCCCCCCTGCTTTTTTCTGCGTCGCGGCACAAGTGAACCACAGCGCTTTAGTTATCCCAAAGTCAATGTAGATTATGTGCTTATGGTAGCAGGCAGCGCATTGAACGAGCGACAGAGAACGCTTTGGAATCTGTCAGAAGATATGCAATGCGGCAGCATGCGGCAAGGCGTGCTGTTTAAAGCAGGACAGATTGAAGTAACTCCAGAGGTGATAAAGGATAGCGTCACGTGCAAAAACACGGGCGCTGACGAGAAAGACTTTTGGTCTTTTTCTCATCATTAACTGTTGTAAGTGAATTTAATAAATGGCGGATACAATTTTTATTATCAGTTTGGCCCTTCTAATTTGGTTGCTTCCGGTCATATTTGTTGTTAGACGGCAGCATAGCAGGCAAAGGAAAATAGTCTGGTCGATTCTGCTAATTGCACTACCTATATATGGCTTTCTGTTTTATTTATTTTATTCCTATATATTGTGCCCTGATAAAGCCAGTAGCAGCAGAGGCTAATTTTATTTTAAAAGATAAGGCGGTTTATACCGCCTTATCTATATTCCACCACTAAGAAAGCTTAAGCACGGCGTCGCCGAGAACCGCTAGATACCTAATTCCACTCGCCGGTTTTACTCTGTGACCTCTGCGGCTCTGCGGTGAGTATCATCCCTTACCGCACGTAAGTGGCCGTTAAGGTGGCTTTGGCCAGGGCTTTGCTGTTCAGGGTATAACCCACCACCGCAGGGGAGATATCCACCGGGAAATCCAGCTTTTCATCCGGCAGGGCCCAAATAGTAAATTGGTATCTGTGCATGCCATGGCCCACCGGCGGGCAAGCGCCACCAAAACCGGGCTGGCCGTAATCGGTGCGGGTTTCAAGCACCTTATCCAACTTACCTGACGCGCCGCGAGGCAGGCTGTGGGTATCGGCCGGAATATTCAGCGCCAGCCAGTGCCACCAACCGCTGCCGGTTGGGGCGTCCGGGTCATATAGGGTAATGGCAAAACTCTTGGTGCCATCGGGAGCGTCTTTCCAGGCCAGGGCCGGCGACAGATTTTCGCCACTGCAACCAAACCCCGAGTATTCAAAAGTCTTGGCCATTCGCTGGCCTTCCTGAATATCCGGACTGCTGAGTTCCAGTGCAGATAAGGGCAGAGCCAGTAGCAGGGTTGTTACAGACAAAAACCGTTTACACATAGTTGTTTCCTTGTTGTACGGAATCTTGCTTAATTGAAAAAAGATCCGATGCACTATTGCCGTTCTCAGCTATTGTTGAATGGACTGCGTCATTTTTCAACCAATTGGAACTTGCTGTGGCGTAGCAAATTAAATGGCGTCGATGGATAACTACCGCGACGGCCAAAAAGCCGCTTTTGGCACATGTGTTTTGGAACGGCGGTGGCGGACATACGATTGAGGTATGACGTCATCCTTTTTCGCGTGTTTGCTGATGGCGGTGAAACGACAAGTTCGTACCAAGCCAGATTCCACACCCATATAAACAGGCCACTAACATCCACACCACTGCAATAAGTGGGATATCGCTGAGTGCGATTTCTGTGGCACTGAGTAAAATGGCAATAAAAATAGTGAAAGATACAAGCCCCCACTTCACTAATCCCTCAAGTAGCACAAAACGGAGCATGCCTTTTTGTTTTGTTGCTAGCCAGGCCTTAACTTCCTGATTATCCCAATAGTGATATTTGGAGTTGTATTTAATAAAGAGATCCTTAACCATTTACTGCTTCCTTTTTCTTAAATTAAATTCCGTCTCTGTTTACGTTTTTATAGGGTTAAGATTTTCTCTCCATACAAAAATTATTTAAATCTTTTTAAGTATGGTGCGTTTATTTAATTTTTTAAACTTACCAACCTCTGTATTAGTCTTCACTTTGTCCGCTTCGCTATGATGGTAAGTACCATGGAAACCTTAAAACGACAGCTCTGAACTACCAGCTGGATTGCCTGAGGGTTACTAACGTTATGTGTGTGCAGGCTGACTTAAATGCTAGCGGAAGTTGCTTTGTTAGATCAATGTTAATTAATTATTTTGTTGTTTAAGGTATTGAAGATTTAAAAATTCTGGCGTTTTTTGTTATGAATTTATAAAACAATTCTGGGTTTTAAAAATGGTCGATATCTGGCCTTTTTAATTTAAGTCAATAAAATCAATGTTTGTGGGGTGGTGAGCGAGATGCGTATAATTTGTCAGGTTTGCCAAAATATACGCAAAGCTCATTCCGTCGCTCATGTAGTGACTATGTGCCCTGAGCGTATTTAAGCGCCGTCTGTAGCAGCAAGTTTGCGCCGGTGTGCACGTCTTGCCAGTGGGTCCATTCGTCCGGGGCATGGCTGATACCCCCAACACTGGGTACAAAGATCATACCTGTCGGGGTGATTCTGGCCATATACTGGGCGTCGTGCCCGGCGCCACTGGGCATCACTTGATAATCCAGCTCCATATGCTCGGCCTGCTGACAAAATGCCTGGATAACCTCGTCAGACATGGCTTGTGGCTCCAGCCAGCTCATCTGTTCAAACTCAAACATCAGATTATGTTTACGGGCAATACTGGATAGTACCCGACGACAAGCATCGGCCAGATTACGCATGGTTTGCGGATCAGTATCCCGGCCTACCAGGGTAAACTCGGCCTCGCCTGGTACCGTATGAGCATAGCCGGGTTTTAACTCCACCCGTCCTACGGTCAAGCGGCTTTTGTCTGAACCTTCTTCATTGATAATACGTGGGATCTCATGGGCAAAATCGGCCAGGCCCATAAAGGCATCGCTGCGCATATCCATCGGGGCCGTGCCAGCATGGTTGGCTTTACCAATTAGTCTGACCAGCCACTTATATACACCGGAGATGGCCTCCACCACGCCAATGGGCTTGCCGATTCGCTCCAGCACCGGCCCTTGCTCAATATGCAGCTCTAAAAAGGCGCGAAAATGTTTAGGGTCAAGCCGTGCTGTTAAAGCATCAAAAGCATTCAGCCCGCAGTTAGCCATTTCGTCCTTAAGGTAGATATGACTGGCGTCGTGTGCGTTTTCCAGCCATTGAGGGGTTAGTTCGCCGGTAATGGCCTGCACTCCCATCATACCGCCGAAACGACCTTCTTCCTCGGCAAAGGCATAAACTTCCAACGGGTACTGATAGTCCAGACCGCTATCTCTTAGTACCCGCATACATTCCAGTCCCGCCAGTACGCCTAAGGTGCCATCGAACATACCACCGGCCGGCACGGAATCTATGTGGGAACCCATCGCCACCACCGGTTTGTTGGCATCTGCCTGCATACTGCCAATCACATTACCGGCACTGTCCATACGGGCATAAAATCCTTCGTCTTCAAATTTTTTAATCAGCCAGCGTCTGGCCTGCATATCGGCTTCAGTGAAACCTAAGCGAAACACACCTTTCGACTCGGGGTCATAGCCTATATGTGACAATTCCAGTAAATCATTTTGCAGGCGGCTAAGTTCGGTTTGTAACCCTTGCTTCATAACAACTCCTTTGAATTGAGTGAATCTTCGGCATTTTGTTTAGAGTACAAATAAATGTTAGCATGGACTTTAAATGTTAAGCAGAGGAGACGTCATGAGGACGATCCCAACGCTTCTCCTGGGCTTGTTGTTGATGATCTGTACCCCAGTTCATGCAGCGCAAACCCTGGAATCCAGGGAAGGTTACTTTGTACTGGAGTTTGAAAACCACAGCAGTGCCTATGACAGTCTGGAGATTGTTCAGATGGTAGAAGGAAAGCCAGCGCCAGTTGCTGTGCAGACCTTTGATGTCACTGGGCAGCGCCAGGCAACCTTGTCTGGTTTCGCCAATGGTGAATACCTGGCCAGGCTGATTGACAGCAGCGGTGAACACTCACCGGTGGAGCTGGCACGGGTGCAGGTAACACACCGTTCCCTTTACCAGGCTTTGGCGCTGTTTGTATTGGGCCTGGCGGCATTTTTAATGTTGGTGGGCATCTTACTCAGTTTTGTTCGCAGGGAGCGTGACGGCCACTATGCTTGATGCACAGTTGGACTCAGGATTGGCGCTGGCCATCCTGATCGGCTTCGGCCTGTTGTGGGTAGCTTTTGGCTGGTATCTGGGGCGGGGTAATCGCAGTATTGATGATTACGCCCTGGCTGGGCGCAACGTGGGGTTTGCTTTTGCTACCGCGACCGCCATGGCGACCTGGATCACCAGTAATACTACCCTGGTGGCGCCGCAGTTGGCTTACCAGTTCGGTATCTGGGGCATGATTGGCTATAGCATGGCTGCCCTGGGGCTGATTCTGTTTGCGCCTATGGCAGCGCGTATCAAAGCTCTGATGCCGCACGGCTTCACCAGCGGCGACTTTATTCGCACTCGTTTTGGCCCCACCGCCTGGGCCGTGTTTATGCTTATCTCGTTGTTTTATGCCATGGGCTGGCTGGTCAGTCTGGGTATGGCCGGTGGTATCTTGCTTTCCTCTTTAAGTGACCTGGACTACCACACGGGCATGACGGCAATCTTGCTGATTTGTGTGGCTTATACCTTGCTGGGGGGCTTAAAAGCGGTGATTGCCACCGACTTTGTGCAGTCCATTCTGATTTTGGTTGGGGTGGTGATCATTGCCTGGTTTTGTATCGACAAAGTGGGCATCAGCCAGATTCACCAAAATGTCAGCGAGCTGCAGCCGGAACTACTTAATCTGGCCTTCCCAGCTGCAATCATGTTTCTGTTTAACAATATCTTTTTCGGTATTGGTGAGATATTCCATTCTAATGTCTGGTGGTCGAGGGCCTTTGCATTTAAAGGTGGAGTGGGGAAAAAAGCCTTTCTGACCGGTGGCCTGTTATGGTTGCCCATTCCTATTGTCACCGGCTTTGTGGCGCTGGCCGCGCTGTCTTTAGGGATTGTACCGCCCAGTGCCGATATGGTAGGCCCTTTAGTGGCGGCCAAGTTGTTGGGCAGTATTGGTGCGGTATTTGTGTTTGTGGTGGTATTTTCGGCCCTGGCGTCCAGCATGGACAGCCTGCTGGCCGCTACGTCGGATTTAATCACGCAGGACGGCTACAAACGCCTGCTTAATCCCAAGGCAGACAGCGATACTTTGCTCAAGGCCAATAAACGTATCGTGATTGGCCTGGGGCTGCTGACCTGGCTGCTATGTCTGCCGAAAGTGGCGACCCTGGGCGCATTGTTGAATTTCACCGGTGCCTTTGTGGCATCCGCTATCTGGCCAATTTTGTTTGGCTTATATCATCCTGCCCTGACCGGGCGTTTTGCCAGTGCGGCAATGGCCTTAGGCATCGTCAGTGGTCTGACCCTATACTTCGTAGTGGGCTTTTATGTGGCGGCCATCAGCAGTGCATTGGTGTCGCTGCTTATCTGCTTGGCTGGTGTCTATCTGGCTCCTGGCAAATTCGACTGGCAAACCTTTAAGGAGGCCAGAGATGTATCTGAGTGAATCCCTGTTAGCCATATTGGTGTGGGCAGCCCTGGTGGGTAGTGCTCTGGCACCGGTTATTTTATTGCTGCTTTATCAGCGCGATCTCAAGGATAAGAACCTATGGTAGATCCCAACCTTGAACAGGTTATACAGTTTGAACGCAGCCGTCCTGACGTGCATGGCGACGCCCATCCGAAAAAGTTGCTGCGCGCTATCGTTGAGGAAGGCGATCACCTGGCTAAGCTGTCTAATCAGCATATTTATTCGTCGGATCAATTTGACCGCGATACCTTGCTGCAACTCTTTCGCCTGGCCGCCAAATATGAGGCCAACCCGGACAGGTTCAGCAGTTCCCTGAACGGCCAGATCCTGATCTCGGCTTTTTATGAGCCCAGTACCCGCACGCGTTTGTCGTTTGAAAGTGCCTGGCATCGCCTGGGCGGCGATATTATGTCTATTACCGATCGCTCCACTACCGGAATTGCCAAGGGCGAATCCCTGCGGGACGTGGCGGAAATGTTTAATAACTACGGTGATTGCGTGGTACTGCGTGACTCTAAGGAAGCGTCGGTGCGGGATATGATGGATGCCTTGCGCATTCCGATTATTAATGCCGGTAACGGCACCGATGAACATCCCACCCAGGCATTGGCAGACTTGTACACCATTTTTAAATGGCGCCCGGATCTGGTCACCGACAACCCGGGCGAGCCGCTCAATCTGTGCCTGGTGGGGCTGCCAGCCAAGATGCGCACGGTACGCAGTTTATTAAAGCTGCTGTGCTATTTCCCTGAGGTGTTTTCCACAGTAACAGTAGTTAACGATAAAAGCTGCAAGGCCATGTTCGCCGAAGGCCAGTTAGAACAACTGGAGGAGTTCGGTTTGCAGGTACAGACCGCCGATGATCTGGACGAGGTGCTGCCGCAGGCCGATGTGGTGTATATCAATGCCATCTCCTGGGAAGGTAACTCCTTTAAACAGTATGGCAAAAAGTACCATTTGGATGCCGCGTCGCCCTTAAAACCCGAAGCCATTATTCTGCATCCGCTGGCCCGTGGCGAAGAACTCAGCACCGATTTGGATAACACCCATCACAACTGGTATTTCTCCCAGGCCAGGGGCGCGGTGTTTTTGCGTATGGCGCTGCTGACGTGCCTGGTGAAGCGGGCTGAGCTGGTGTTGGATGTGATCTAGTTGATTCGGACCTGCGGCTTCCTGCCTGCGGTCCTGAGTCGCTACGCAAAAGCGTGGTTTTGCTTCGCTCGCATTTTCAGGGGACTGAAAATGGCGATACATCCTGTATCGCGTCTACGTTGAAGCCCCGCTAATGCAGAACAAACAGGAGTATTTATGTGTGGAATAGCAGGTATTTTTGCCGCCCGGCCTGAGCAGGAGGTGGATTCGCAGGTGTTGGTCAATATGGCCGCCATTATGCACCACCGCGGGCCGGACAATTACGGCTATTGCAACCCGGCCGGTGTTGGCATGGGGATGAGCCATGCCCGCCTGTCTATTATTGATTTAAATGAAAACCGTGGCCGTCAGCCGTTTTTCCTGCATGGTGGCCAGATTATTTTCGCCCACAATGGCGAATTTTATGATTATCAGCGCCTGCGCGGTGAGTTAACTGCTCTGGGCGAGCATTTCGAAACCAAAAGTGATTCTGAGATTGTCCCGCATCTTTACCTGCGACTGGGTATGGCTGAAACCCTCAAGCACCTGCGTGGTGAGTTTGCCTTTTCCCTGTTCGACGAGCAGCAGGATTGCCTGTATCTGGTGCGTGACCGCTTTGGTATAAAACCGTTGTACTGGACAGAAGTTAACGGCCAGTTAGTGTATGGCTCCGAAGTTAAAACCGTGCTGGCACACCCGGATGTTAAGCCGGAGTTTGACAGCCAGGGGCTATTTCACCAACTGATCCAGGTGATGGTGCCAGGCACCACAGCCTTCAAAGGTGTGCACCAGGTGGAGCCAGGTCATATGCTGAAGATTCAACGCCGCGATGGCCGCTTTGTGATTGAAACCAGTAAATACTGGGATATGGATTTTCCCACTCCGGATGCCAGACCTAGGCTGGACGATGAAAGCTATATTCAGGGCGTACGCAGCCATCTGCTTGAGGCGGTGCAATTACGTCTGAATGCCGATGTGCCGGTGGGCTGTTATTTATCCGGCGGCATTGATTCATGCTCTATTTTAGGTCTGGCGTCTGCCGCCAGTCAGGATCCTATTCGCGCTTTTACCATCAGTTTTGATAATGATGAATATGATGAGGCCGCTATTGCCACCGAAATGGCCAGGGCCACAGGTGCCGAGCAAGATATTCTGAAACTCAATGCCGACCTGCTTTACGACAATTTTGCCCGTACCATCTGGCATACCGAGCGCACTATTTACAATACCCTGGCGGTGGCCAAGCTGATGATGAGTCAGCATGTACGGCATGTGGACTATAAAGTGGTGTTGACCGGTGAGGGGTCTGATGAGCTGTTTGCCGGCTATCCGGCGTTTCGCAAAGATATGTTCCTGCATGGTATGGAAGGACTGGACACGGGTCAGGCCGAGGAATGGCAGCGCACCTTGATGGAGTCCAACAAACTGTTTCAGGGCGCGATGCTGCCCAAAGACGAATATGTGTCTGACAGCATCAATGCCAAAGTAGGCTTTACGCCAAGCTGTCTGCAACCCTGGCTGGGTTGTTCGGATCTGGCCAGGCAGCTGCTGCATCCGGCCATTCGTGATGAACTGGCAGAATATGAACCTGGAGCAGCCATTGCCGATCGTCTGGACGAGGACTTTCTGAAGGACCGCCATCCTCTGGATAAAGCGCAGTATGTGTGGATCAAAACCATGCTGGAAGGGCAGATTTTGACCTGGGGCGGTGACAGAGTCGACATGGCGAATTCCATGGAAGCCCGCCCGGCCTTTTTGGATCATCATCTGGCTGAATATGCTGCCACTATTCCCCCAGAGCTGCGTATTCGCGGCAGTAAAGAAAAATACGTACTGCGTGAAGCCATGAAGGGCCTACTGCCAACCGTATTGTACGAGCGGCAGAAATTCGCCTTTATGGCGCCGCCGGCGCATACCGACGAGAAGAAATGGAATAAGCTGAAAGGCCTATTTGAACGCTATGCTTCCCCGGCACAGCTTAAGCAGGCGGGGTTAATTGATACGGCCTTTGTGGATGAGCTGATGCGTCGTCAGGAGAACCCGGCCACCCCTGCGGCTGACAAAGTACAGGTGGATGCCGTGTTAAATCATGTGCTGGGGGTGATGCTGTTGCATCATCATTTTATTGAACAGGATGTCAGCCAACTGGCCTATGACCGGGCTCAGCAATTAGGTTGGGTGGTTTAAGTGTTGGTTGGTCGGCAGATCTAAGTGGTCAGTCGTCAGTAATCAGTTGGCAGAGCAGGGGCGACCTGGACTGCCAACTGTATAGTAACCACGGATTTTTAAGCTATTGTTGTTGGGCTTAAGCCCAACCCACAGTGGGTCGAAATTAATTTCGACAGAAAAGTCCAGATAAATACAAAGAGTCAGAATTGATTCCGACAGCAAAATCCAGTCTAAACACCGTGGGTCGGACTTAAGTCCGACGGGGGGAAGTCGTTGGATCAAAGTGGTCAGTAATCAGTCGGCAGTTAGCTGAAATCCGTTGACAGCGCGCGAGGGCGAGTCAGATTAAACTGCCAACTGCCAACTGCCAACTGCCAACTGCCAACTGCCAACTGCCAACTGCCAACTGCCAACTGCCAACTGCCAACTGCCAACTGCCAACTGCCAACTGCCAACTGCCAACTGCCAACTGCCAACTGCCTTACAGCATTTCCAGGCCTTTAATTTCCTTAATGCCCAGCCCAGGGGTATTTTCGATACTGATCTCGGCACCGTTAAATTTTACATTGCCAATCACAGGGTCAAAGGCGCATAGCGACGGGCCGTCCAGATCTACCTTGGTAATAATATGTGACTTGGCCACCGCCAGATGGGCGGCAGCGGCCACGCTGATACTGGTTTCCAGCATACAACCAATCATGCATTGAACGTCGAAGGTTTCGGCGATATCTGCAATACGGATGGCATTGGAGATACCGCCGGTTTTCATCAGCTTGATATTAATAATATCGGCGGCGCGCATTTTAATCAGTTCGATGACTTCTTTGGGGCCAAAAGTACTTTCATCGGCCATCACCGGCGTATGTACCCGCTCGGTAATATACTTCATTCCTTCTAAGTCATGGCCTTTGACCGGCTGTTCTACCAGTTCCAGACGTACACCGGCATCTTCGAGTTTGGTCAGGGCGTATACCGCTTCTTTGGCGGTCCAGCCCTGGTTTGCATCCAGGCGCAGCAAGGCTTTGCCTTCTACCGCCGCATAGATGGCCTTAACCCGCTCGATGTCCACACCGATATCTTTGCCGACCTTGATTTTCAGGGTTTCGAAGCCGCGGTTTACCGCCTCGATACTGTCTTTGACCATCTTATCGATGTAATCCACGCTGATAGTAATATCGGTACTTAAGGTGGGTTCGCCGCCGCCCAGGATCTTATACAAAGGTGCGTTATAGCGCTGGGCAAACAGGTCATAAATGGCAATTTCTACCGCCGCTTTAGCGCTGTAATTTTTGACGATACTGCCCTGAATCAGATGGGTTATGCGATTTAAATCCTCAATATCCTCGCCAATCAGCTTGGGTTTGATCATGGTTTTAATCGCTTCAATAATCGAACCATGGGTATCGCCGGTAATAACCGCCGTGGCCGGGGCTTCGCCATAGCCTCTGTGACCGGTATCGGTTTCGATAATAACGATCACATCCTCAACTTTTTCAACGGTGCGCAGCGCCGTTTTAAACGGGGTCTTGAGTGGCACCCTGAGCATGGCAAATTTGATATCAGTGATTTTCATGACTTTGACCCCTAACGGATAGTTTTAATGGTGTAAATCCTGTCCACATAGCTGGTGGACTGCGACAATCGCATGGGCAGAAGCGGAGTCACAGATACACCGTTCAGCCCTCCCTGGTAAAAATTGCCCTGTTTATCCACATAGGCCATGCCGTGTACATCGTGGATAACATAAGGTTGGCCGTGCTCCTCACCCAGATACATCACCACATGGCCGGGGATGTAAATCAGGTCTCCAACTTGCAGTTTGTTGAGGGCGCTGAGTTTGTCCTGTTCGCTGCTGTTTTTATCAAAGCGGATATTCTGACCATATTGGCCTTTGCCCTGCTCACCGGAGTTACGCGGCATCAGAATGCCAAAAGTGCGATAAACCTCTGACACAAAACCTGTGCAGTCCCTGGCGTTAAAGTCGTGGCCCCAGCCGTAGCGTTCACCGAGAAACTTAAAACCCTGGCGAATTATATTGGCCGGGGTAAAAGGCAGGTAACCCTGATGCAGGTCCTGATTGCGGCTGATCAGGGCGGGTTTAAATGACAAGCTGCCATTGGCTTCGCGAAAGGGCAGTTCCACCGCATAGCTGGCATAGGGATTCTGGCCATACAGGCGGTGATTGACGTCCTGATTACTCAGCAGGGGCAGCCTGACACCCATATCCAATTGTTTTTCCGACAGTTGCACAACCTCGGGATTATGATTGGTAAACACCTTTGCACCAGTTACCACCATAAAGGGCGTTTTTTGCCCGTAGCCCAGCACTTGTTCTTTTGTGCCAATGGCCACCGATGATGCCGGCAGCCAGGCCAGATAATGATAGGCACGGGCCAGCAACCATTGGCCGTCTTTACTTTGGTGATAAATCGCCAGGGCATCACCAGGAAACAGTCCGGTTTCGATAAAACGGTCAATATCCAGATCCATCTCCTGGTTATAGGCTTTATCCGCAGAGGGGAAGCGGCGCATATGAGTTCGCTCGGTCACCAGCGCAAACCGCACGGGGTTTAAGGCTCTGATGTTGGTGATATTCAGGTTTTCCAGATAAGGCTGGTAGTGCTGTTTGGTTAACTGGGTACCATCGGCATAGAATCTGTCACTACTGGGAATAGAACTGACCTGTTCGATAGCGGCTTTAAGATCTTCTGCACTTAAGGCTGCAGGCAGGTCTGCCAGGTCCTGCAGTTCATTCTGCTGGTTGAAGGTTCGCTGATTAAGCTGCTTGATTTGCGTTTGGCTTAACAGTACCTGATTGGCATCTTTTTGTTTGTTGACCCAATATTCGCTTTGCAGATGCTGCATCTGAATACCGATAACATCGGTGTCGGCAGCGCTGGCGCTGAAAGTTAGGAAACTCAGACCCAGAAATAATGCACAGAGTAATTTCATAATATTAATTTGCTTCCAATTCAAATGGCCGGTAGCAGATTGCCCACCAAAATGCCGCCCGCGGTACCGACTATATAGCCCAGTAACGCCATAAGTATACCAACAGGGATCAGGCTGCGAGAGTAAGACGCCGCCAGAATCGGCGCTGAGGCTACGCCACCAATATTGGCCAGCGACGCTACACCACAGGTAAACAGGTCCAGCCGGAATAACTTGGCCAGGGCCAGCATCACCAGCGCATGCAGTATCAGAATCAAAAGCCCGGACAGAATAAACAGAGGCGCCTGGCCGATATTGGCCACATTGCCTCTGGAGGCAATCAGGGCAATCAGAATAAACAGCATTAATTTGGATAACTCACGATCGCCACCCAGTTGCCTGAGAGGCGATTGGGCAACCAGCAGGCCTAATCCCGTGGCTACCACCACTTGCCAGGCGGTGCTGTTAAAAAATTCATTGCCTGGCAATATGCTACCCAGCCAGATAGCAGTCTGGGCCGCCACTGCGGCAGCCCCCAGCCAAAACAGCAAAGCCGCGCCACTGGCCGGTGCAATCTGTTGTTCATTCAACTGGGCGGCAACCTGATCAAGACGCGTATTGTCTGCGCCACTCCAGCGGTTAAACAGTTTGGCATGCGGGGTCAGGGCCAGCAGAATAAAGACCCACACCGCATAGTCAATGGAATCTACCAGCAGGGCAAAGCCCATACTTTGTTCATTAATACTGAATATTCCCTGCACCGCCACCATATTACCGGTGCCGCCCAGCCAACTGCCAGCCAGTGCCGCAAAGGTCTGCCAGCTCTGTGCAGGCAGCCAGTTGTGCATCAGCAAATGCACCACAATAATCGCCAGAATAATAGAGGTCGAGGCGGCCAGAAAGGTCAGCAATAATCTGGGGCCGAGTTTAGCGATAATGCGCAGGTCGGCCTGTACCATCATCAGAAAAATCATGGCAGGCAGCAAATTGCCTTTGCTGACTTTGTAGGCCTGGTCGATGGCTGGGCTGGCTTGCCAAACAGACAGACTGGCAGCGCACAGCATCACAAAATACAGTACCACCACGGCCGGAACCAGGGCAAAAAAGCGCTTGGCGGTTTTGTCTTCCAGTAGCGCCAGCAGGCCTGCACAGCCCAGTACCAGCGCTATAAAACCGCTTACAGAATCAATCATGGCTGAGGTCTCTTTTTTCTATGCCCTTGTCCATCGGCGAATCTTTATACACATTGAGTATCAAGGAATATTATTTCAAATCAATAATAAAGTAATAATAAATTATTTACATTGTGGAAATTGCTGATATTTTATCCATACTGGTGTAGGAGCAGCTTAACTTCAGGATGAAGTAAATATTCCTTGGTTGCAAGTTGTTTGGAATAAGTTATTTCAATTGGCCGGGAATAGTGCTAGCGTTAATAGCGGCTGTTCAAAAAGCCAGCAACAAGTGCATTGGTTTAAAACAAATACAACTGAACCAGGGATAACATAAACATGAAACTCAATAAGACTGCTTTTTCTAGAAGGCGCCTGGCATTGGCTACAAGACGGGCGTTGAGAACTCCTCTTTATTCCGTGTCTGCCCTGGCGTTAGCGAGTGCGATGGTTTGTGCCCCGGCTGTGGCTCAGCAGGCAGGCGGTATCAAAGGTAAAGTTACCGAGCAACAGGGTATGGCCGTGGGTGGTGTAACGGTAACCGCCACCAGTAATGTAATGCCCAAGCCCCGTTCCACCACCACCGCCGAAGATGGTAGCTACAATCTGCCACTCTTGATCCCAGGGCGTTATGAACTGACATTTACGTCAGCCGACGGCACCGTTCGTAAGGCCAGTGCTAATGTACTGCTGGACCAGGTTTCTAATGTCAGTATTGTGCTGGCTCCGGCCACGGCTGACGACACAGAGATTATTCAGATTGTCGGCAGTGCTATTGTCCGTGAAGGTAATTCTTCTCTGACCAACTCGATTGGTGATGATGTAGTGGAAGGGTTACCGGTGGGGCAAAGCTACCGCGACCTGTTTAAGCTGGTACCTGGCGTACAGTATTCCGAGAATAGCACTCTGGGGCCGGCAGCTGGTGGTTCTGGAGTGGATAACAAATATGGTTTTGATGGCGTAGATGTCTCATTGCCGCTGTTTGGCAATCTGGCATCTGAGCCTTCAACCCATGATATTGAAATGGTGTCGATGGAGCGCGGCGGTGCCAAGGCTAAGGGCTTTAATCGTGCTGGCGGTTTCGCCATGAACACCAAGTCCAAATCAGGGACCAATGAATTCCACGGTAAATTAGAATACAAGCTGGAGGATGCTAATTTTTCAGCCACCCCTGATGAAGGTCTGTATGAAGAGAAAGATAAGAGCTGGGTGACCGCCAACCTGGGGGGGCCGCTTATTGAGGATGAGCTGTTTTTCTATGCCTCTTATTATCGCCCGGAAGAAGATGGTCAAAGCAAAGTAACCAAATATGGTGAGGTTAAGCCCTTTAAGAGCGTCAGGGATGAATATTTTGGCAAGCTGACCTGGGCACCAACTTACGAGTTGTTGATGAACCTCAGCTACCGGACTTCTGAGAAGGAAGAAACCGCCGCGTCAATTGGGGAGTTTGATGCGGATAGCGCGTCTTCCGGCGGCACAGCGGACCAGGATATCCTGATATTTGACGGCTCTTATATTATTGATGACTACACAACCGTTAGTTTCCAATACAGTGAGTTTACCCTGGAAACAGCTGGTGTACCTGATATGGCTTTAGGTGTGGTGCCTACCATTGGTGGTTCGCTTGATATCTCGAATCTGGACCAGATGGGGTATTTCAATGTACCGACCTTGCGCTCTGATGAGGGGTACGACCGTGTCACAGGTCAGGCCCTAATTGACCAATATGGCTATTTAGAGGGCGGTGTACGCAAAGGCGGTGGCGGAGTTGGTGGCTACTATCAGATTGACAATATCAATTTCTATCGAGACAGCTTTGAAACGGCCCTTGAACACGAGCTGATGTGGGGTGAGTCAACCCATAGCTTGCACTTTGGTTTTAAATGGGCCGAAAGTGAGGAAGAGCTGATTCGTGATTCTAACGGCTGGGGTTCTATTTCTTATATTGGCGGCCTGGAGACTGCTACAGATGGTACCCCCATCTATTATCGTAGCTATACCCAGCAATCCACTTTTGGTGATATTGAAAGCTCGGTGCCAGCCATTGTGTCATCCATCGAAACCTATAATTTCGAAATTAATGACACCATTGAACATGGTGATTTTACCTACAATGTTGGGGTACTGATCAGTAAGGATGTTTACTACGGTCAGGGCCTGCGCCGCAAAGACGGTACTGTTTCCGGTTATGAAGTGGCGCCTGGCAATAAATACAAAATGTATACCATTGACTGGAAGGATATGATCCAACCCCGTTTGGGCGTGGAATGGCGTTATGACGGTGAAAACACCGTATTTGCTAACTTTGCCCAGTATAACCCTGAAGCCAGTTCATTGGCCCGTGCAGCGTCCTGGGATAGAAATGCCCGCCCGCAAATGGAAGTATGGTTTGATAAGGACGGAAATTTTATTGAATCTACGCCAAGAGAGGGTTCATCCGGTAAGGCATTTCAGGACAATATGAAGCCACGTCGAATCGATGAATTTACTATTGGTACAACTAAGCAGTTAACCGATGAATGGTTTATTCGTGGCCATGCCAGATACCGTGAAGGCTCGCATTTCTGGGAAGATGTACCAAATACTGCGCGTTTGTCCGGTACTTATGGCAATGGCTCTGTACCACAACATATTGCTGATAAAGGCCTGTATGTTGATAACCTGGATGCCATTCGCGCCGAAATTGGCGGGTCGTCTTATGTAATTGCCGAAGTGGATGACGGCCAGACCAAGTATTGGGAATTAAGCCTGGAAGCTGAATGGAATGGCGATAATACCTATCTGAATGCTTCTTACGTGTGGAGCCATTACTACGGTAACTTTGACCAGGACAATACCACGGCGACAAACGATGCCAATACTTTTGTTGGTTCCTCCAACTATAACGATGGTAATGGCCGTTATTCATGGGATAACAAATACGGAACCCTTAGCAGTGATAAACCGCATTTGCTGAAGGTTTATGGTTACTACACCACGGACTGGAATGCCAATATTGGGGCTTATTTGTTGTATCAGTCGGGTCAACCCTGGGAGAAATGGGACCCAACTGTGTATGGTTACGCCAGTACTGTTTCCGCAACAAACCGTTATGGTGAGCCGGCCGGTAGCAGACGCAGTCCAAGCCATTGGCAGTTAGATCTGAACTACACGCAGGATTTCCAGTTGACTGATGACTTTATGTTGAAGTTCCGTGCTGACCTGTTCAATGTGTTTGATCGCCAGACTGGTTACAACTTTAATCCTTATGCGTTCTCCGATACCTTTGGAGAAGCTCGTGACTACTACAACCCACGCAGACTACAAGTCTCTGTGGCGGTGGAGTTCTAAGCGGTTCACTATGGCCCTGCTGGCAGGGCCGGATAAAATCCTCGCATCCGTCGGGGATTTTTTATGTCCAGGGATGGACGGTATGCCGTGGTCGCATGGATGCGAAAGAGCGGCGATGTCCAGGGGCGGGCAGAAAAAAACTGCCTCTCTGGCTTGTCTGACCGGCGCTAGCGGTCAAAAAGATGTATTAACGCAATTCGGTGCAATAAAAACACCATCGGATAACGAGAGACTAAGGCCATACGGTCTACAAAAACAAAGAGAGTGTTATGTCGTTTTTTCAGGGAATAGCCCGTGTTAGCTGGGTTGGCCTGGCCGCTCTGGCTGGGTTAGCCGGCTGTGCCAGTTTCTCGGTGCAGCAAATGCCGTCCAACAGTTACAACCACAGAGTGCAGTTTTTGGTGATGCACTTTACCGCCATAGACTATCAGGCTTCGGTGGACGCGCTGGTTACTGGTAAGTATGTGAGCTCTCACTATCTTATTCCTGAACGTTTTGACGATTCTTATCCTGGCGGTGATGATTTACAGGTTTACCAACTGGTGGATGAGCACGATCGCGCCTGGCATGCTGGTAGCAGCTATTGGCAGGGGCGGCAGGACCTGAATGACCAGTCCATTGGTATTGAAATCGTTAATGTGCCGCGCTGCGAGCGCCCGATGGGGCATCACTTTATGGACCCGGAACAAAGCACGGAGCACGGTGATGGACGCCTGTGTATCTTCCCTGACTATGATCCCAAGCAAATTGAATTGCTGGTTAAACTGTCAAAAGACATTCTGGCCCGAAACCCGGATATCGGCCCAACACAAGTGATTGGCCATTCCGATATCACCCCGAGCCGCAAGAATGACCCTGGCCCGCGTTTCCCCTGGTACCAGTTATACAAAGAAGGTATAGGCGCCTGGTATGACAACGATACCGTCAACAAATACTGGCAACAATTTAGCCAGTCGCCGCCCAGTCTGGGCCTGGTGCAGGCAGCACTGCGTACTTATGGTTATGGCGTGCTGGAAACCGGGCAGATGGATGCACAAACACTGGATACTCTGTCAGCCTTTCAGATGCACTTTTTACCCTGGCATGTTAGTGGGCAGGCCAGTGATAAAACCGCCGCCACCCTGTTTGCGTTACTGGAGAAGTACTTCCCTGCCAGGCTTGAAAAGCTGATGCAGCGTTATGCTAAAGAGCAGTTGCCGGATGTTGCGCCTGTAACGCTACCGCCATTGGGGCAGATTGATGAAGTCTTTCCGCAGCACAACCCCAGCGAGCGGCAGTATGTTAACGACAGGCGTATTTTTAAGGCATATGCCGGGCAGGGCGAGATTATTATTGATAGCCACAACGCGCAAAGTGCCGACATTATGATTAACGGCCAGAAGCTGAATATTCAGCAGCCATTTAAGGCTAACCAGCAGTACCGTTATTCCCTGGCTAAACGCACTAGAAATGGCATTAATGTGCTGCAGGTGGCTAATGTTAGGCCATTAGGTGCTGAGATCCGGGTCACTATTCCTTATCCAACCCTCACTGAGGCTAAAACCAGCCCCTATAACTTTAAAGCCGTGGATAAACTGATTGGCGATGATATTGCTCAGGGCTTTCCCGGCGCGGTATTAATGGTGGTGAAAGACGGCAGAATTGTTAAGCAGACCGCCTATGGTAATCAGCGGGTTTATGCTGATGACGGCAGCCAGCTGCCCAGCCCTGAGCCTATGCGGGTTGACACCCTGTTTGATATGGCGTCAAACACTAAAATGTATGCCACTAACTATGCATTGATGAAGCTTGCCAGCCAGGGCAAGCTGGATTTCAGTCAGCCTATCAGCCGCTATATTCCTGAGTACCGCGGCGCCGGACGTGAAGCTCGTACGGTAAAAGATCTGCTAACCCATACCGCCGGCTATGCCAGCTCGATACATTTCTATGAACCTGACAACGCACTGGGCAAACACTTTTTTTCTCAGAACAAGGCCAAAACTGAGCGCTTGCTGTTAACTCAGGTGCCCTTTGAAACCGGCCGTAATTTGCGCAGCTTGTATAGCGACACTGACTATATGCTGCTGGGCATATTGGTTGAACGCCTCACCGGCATGCAACTGGACAGCTATGTGGAAAGCCAGATTTACCAGCCGCTGGGCCTGCATCACACCATGTTTAACCCGCTACATAAAGGCTTTGTAAAGGGCCAGTTTGCCGCCACAGAAATTCAGGGCAATAGCCGTGGCGGGCGGGTCGATTTTGACAATATCCGTACTTATACCCTGCAGGGGGAAGTGCATGATGAAAAGGCCTTTTATTCCATGGGCGGGGTATCCGGGCATGCCGGGCTGTTTTCCCGCGCCCAGGATATGGCGGTGCTGACCCAGATTCTGCTCAATCGCGGCGGCTACGGCCAACAGCAGATATTCAGTGCAACCGTGCTGGATCAGTTTGCCAAAGCATCTGACAAAGATATCACTCAGGGGCTGGGCTGGCGCCGCGCAGGGAACGGTGAGCGGGCCTGGCACTTTGGCCCTTATGCCAGTCCACAGGCCATTGGCCATACCGGCTGGACGGGTACGGTTACGGTGGTTGACCCGGCTTATGACCTTGCCATTATTCTGCTTACTAATCGCAAACACAGCCCGGTGACAGATAACGAGCAGGGGTACGGTTTTGCCGGTGACGAATTTGAAACGGGGCGATACGGCAGTGTGGTATCGCTGGTTTACGAAGCCATTCTGGCTAAACCCTGAATCTGTGGCTTATACGCACAGAATGGGTGACCAGAATAAAAAAAAGGTTATGCTAGGACGTTATACCTTTGTAAAGAAATTGAATGGCCTATGGGCATCAAACCTGGCGCTAGGGAGAGATTTTGACCTGTTTACTGAAGATGCAAGCCATGCGTGAGCATATGTCTTCCAGTGAGAAGAAACTGGCGGATTTTATTTTGGATAATACCCATCTGCTGCGGGATTATTCGTCGCAGCAGTTGGCCAATGCCGTGGGGGTCAGCCAGTCCAGTGTGGTGAAATTCAGCCAGAAAATGGGCTATCGCGGTTACCCTGATCTAAAACTGGCGGTCAATGAAAGCCTGGCCAGGGGACTCGGCCTGCAAAACCAAATGGGCCAGGCTGTCAGCGCCGATGAGCAGGAGTCCATTACCGATATTATTCGCCAGGAAGCCCTGAAAACCATTGATTATCTGGCCGAAGTGGAGGCTTCCGACAGCTTTGTGCAGGCAGTGACCGTACTGGCCCATGCCGCTTGTGTGCAGGTGCAGGGTAGTGGTGAAGGCTGCTATCCCGCTACCCGCTTGGCGCAGGGGTTGTGTGAGGTACAAAAACAGGTTCAGCATGTTAATGATCAGCGCCTGGCCTTGCTGCTGGCCGATCAGGCGGTGGACAACAAGGTGCTGGTGGTGATTAGCATCGATGACAGCGACAACCATTTGCAGGAACTGATTCGCCTGAACCGCGCGCATCGCAGCAAAATTATCGGTATTTGCAAATACGGCGACACCCGCCTGCCCAGCCTGTGTGATATCACTTTGCAGATGCTGGTGGATTGCCAGCATCCGGATGTGGTGCTACCGCCGCAGGCGATTAACCTGTCTTATTTGGTGGATTTACTGGTACTGGCGCTGCAAAAAGCCGCTAAACAAGGTTAGCTGATTCGGATATATCACACAGAGACGCTGAGGGCGCAGAGAAGAGCTCGCAGAGTTTTAAGATCTTCAATTCCTCTGTGTTCTCTGTGCCTCTGTGGTTTTTTCTGCTTTTACGCAAATACTGTAGTGGCATAGTTAATTTGGCCACCTAATTAGAGCTGCTATGATGCAGTCAGAACTTCATTAG
>NZ_BAAAEI010000012.1:0-275568 GCF_039522935.1 Bowmanella denitrificans
AAACGAGTCAGAACGAAGATACTGGCGTAACTATAAACCTGTGGCCAATATGACTTGACCACTACAGAGCAACTAATCAGTGGGTGGAGAATTATACAAATCGCTTAGGCACATTAAAACTAGCAATAGATGATTTTAGAAATACTCTACTATTTCAATCTCATGAAACTGAAGATGTATTTCATAAGCTAATAGAAAAACATCCAATTCTATTAGATGTATATGGCAGTTGTGAAAGTAAGCCTAAGCTACATTACCCAGATGGAGAGTTATCGCCTATTGGGAAAACATATGTAGAGCCGGATTTTATAGTTTCCTACGCTGATCAATCTTACAAGTTAGTTGAACTAGAAAGAGCTTCTAAGAATGTTGCCACTAAACAAGGCCAACCAAGAGCAGAAGTTGGTCAAGCAGCATTTCAAACTGCCGAGTGGGTACACTACATTAGAGAGCACTATAACCAAATACGAACAAGGTATCCTGGAATTCATACCAAGTGCAAAACAAGCCTTATAATGAGTCGTTCGACTCAATCTAGTTTTAATAACGTAGCAGATATCAATAGATATAAGGAGATAATAATTCAGCAATACAACGTAGATGAGTTTTTAACCTATGATGATCTATTTTATAGGGCGTGTACTGCATATACGGTGCTTACGGGGTTATCGCCACATGGCATTTAACAAGGCGCTGCTACGGAAAATTTACTCACTAGCGCTCCTAAATTTCCGCAGAGCGCGGCGTTAGGCTTTAAACATGACCATACCATTTAGACATTCTGCTGGTTTTGGAAAGCGCATTGAATATTGGGTCGCAGGCTTAATGCTCAAAGAAGGCATTGATGTCTATATGCCTTTAATCGACGATAACGGTATTGATGCTGTAGTTCGCCGAGAAGATGGAACTTTTGTAGAGATTCAGGTTAAAGCTCGATCCAACGATGTAAAAATGGGCGACGCGGCGCTTTTTGCCGCACTAACCCACGAGCACCGTGAAAACTACTATTTTGTTTTCTATTCCGAGCGTTTAGAAACATTCTGGATTATGAGTTCTGAAGAGTTTATCCAAGAATCAGTACAAAATAAGTCAGGCAAAAATATTGGTAAGCGTTCAATTTGGTTCAATGGTAAGCGTAAAAACAAAGAAACTGGAGAGTACAAAGAGCATTGCCACGAACGTTTTAGAAAATACATTGCAATTAATTTTCAGCGGCTGGCAAAAGCCTAGTCGCGTAACCGGGGGGTTCTAGCCCCCAGTCCCCACAACACCCTGCATGTGGCTGTGCACACGAGTGCTAGGATGCAGGAGGTGGGGCGAAGCAGGAGCCAGAGCCGAGGGCGTTTCATCCAGAATAGTGAAGCTTGATCCATCCATCACGCAGTGAGACCAATCCGGTCTGCTTTAGGTAGGCGTCGGATAGTGCCTGGTTGATACCGGGCGTTTTCGCACTGGAAGCAAGTTAAGTCAACAATCTCTACACGTCCCCGGTGGTAATAAAATAGACGACCACGAACTACACCAAAAGTCACGAACCGGCCCTGGGCCGATATTGAAATGCCTCTCGCTGTGACACAGAGGGCGCAGAGAAAAGCTCGCTGGGGTAGTTGTTGTTTTCAATTACTCTGAGTTCTCAGCGACTCTGCGAGAAGGGCTTTCTCGAAAGGATCACTAAGCGCGTCTCATGTCGTCTAGATCACCCGACCATTCTAGTTTACCTCTGAAACGCTTTCTTCATTTAAGCGTTCCTTGGCAATAGCGAGCAGCTCAAGATCTTCGAGTTTATCCATCATGATTTCGTATGTGCTTGCAGGGACACAATAAAAAGCAGGCTCATTGCGGTTGAGTACAGCAACAGGCGCACCAAAGGCGCTAGTTGCCACTTTCATGGGGTTTGCTTTAAATTCGGTGATGCTTGCGATCAACAGGATCAACAGGGTCAGGTACATTGATATTGGTAATGGGACAACTAAGCCAAAGCTTTGCCCCCAAGCGGCCCAAGCAGCTTTGCGCCCCGCTAGAAAATTCCCGGTCAGTTCAGGGCACGACTAAAAGGTGGGCAATTTGCTGGAAGCAAGTTGAGTGGAAGACACCTCAGAGATAGCATCCCCGGAAACATAACTCTGTTATTACTTGCCAGACGCCAAAACCAACAACCGATCTTTCTAAGTAATTATTTTTCCACCACGAAGAACACGAAGAACACGAAGAACACGAAGAACACGAAGAATGGACAATAGCTACTGTCCTTCGTGCACTTCGTGCTCTTCGTGGTGAAATGTATTAACTAACTATCATAGGGAAATAGTCTGGAGGGGCACCAGATTAAACAGCTTTAGCTGGCTCAGGGCAACAGGCAGGACACTCGAATGGGACTGGCACGCCACGGACGGCATGTCGTAAAGGCAAGGAGATCATGCATTCAAGCCTTGCTATGGCGGTATTCACCAAAGATACTTAACACTGTTTGGCTAATTCACGGCCATAGCCATAGTTGTAATCAGACATGGACTGTTCTCATCAAAGGTAGCCAGTTAAGCTTGACCTGGGAACGGAGAGTCCAGATCATTCGTTGTATTTTAAGAGAGAATGAACCAATGGAATACGCTTCAGGGCTAATCAAGCTAAAGGCCGGAACAGAGGATAAAGTCGAGGAATGGCGGAGCACCATAGCGTCTCGGTTAGACGAAGCGGCAGCTACTTTACAAGATGAAGAAGTTCAAATTGAATCTTGGTTCAAGGTCGAAATAGATGGGGAGAAGTATCTCCTCTGGTATCTTCGCGCCAAATCAATCAGGCGAGTTTTTGAAATTTCTATGCAATTAAAGCATCCAATTGACAAATTCCACTATAAGTTGATGGCTGAGATCACATCTGAAGACGGTAATATCCTAGCAGAACCGCTGATCGATATACCACGTGAGTAACCTTAGCAGCAGCTGTACATTTTGCTCTGTGGTATGGTGCTGTTGCTCCCAATCTGTACGTGAAGGTATTTGTTACAGGCCAAAATGACACATGCTTTTTGGACGCTACTGGGTAACCTGAATGGGACTGGCACGCCGTCGAAACAATTAAAGTCAAGCATGGACGAATCTCCTCAATGATTGCCAGATAGACGAGGCAAAGCCCCTGGGAGAGAATCGGTATTATTTTTCAGGTATTAATGTGGATATTGAATACAGGAAAGCGACTTCAAAGGACATCGACTACCTTCTTATGCTTCGTAAGGAGTCAATGACCCCTCATATTCAAGCTGAAGGCTTAACCCAAGATGACGAAGAACACTTAAACAGAATTAAGCTAAGATTTGACTCGGCAAAAATAATCAGCGTAAAGGGCAAAGTTTGCGGGTTGTTGAAACTTGTGGAGGAAGGAGACGAGTGGGATCTTATTCAAATTCAAATCGATACGCATTTTCGAGGAAAAGGCATCGGCCAACGCGTAATTAAAGATGTGCTTAAAAGAGCTTTCGCATCAGGTGCTTCAGTAAAACTAAGTGTACTGCGGTCCAATCCGGCTAAAAAACTTTATGAAAAATTAGGGTTTAAACCTTATATGCAAACTGATACTACCTTTGAAATGCGTGCGGTAGTCTCAAGCCCTCCGGGTTTTGAATGAGGCTTTTCAACACTGCCCCGAAAGCGATATTTACTGGGTTGAAACCAAGGTAATCAACCTAATTCTATACGAGCATGCACCTTCCATAACACTCTCTAACCCGGTAGGCTCAGACGCTGAGTTGGACGTTGAACCAAACTGTCGGGCTGAATCAAGCCAGGTGGTGAAAAAGTCTGCTCACATTATTAGCAACAAAAGCATGCCATCTGGTCGCCCTGAATACGCCTCGCAGTAACAATGTCTGAGGTGGATAAATGTAAACCGTCAGCAGAGCAAGAAGATGATACCAACATTAGAAACAGATCGACTGAGATTAATCCCGCCAAACCTGGACAGCTTTGATGTTTATCAGCGCTTTTATACCGACCCGGAAGCATCCGCCCTGTATGGCGGTCCCATAGGTAAAGAGCAGGTTTGGGCCAGGTTAAAGGCAGATATTGGCTCATGGCACCTATTGGGTTTTGGTGTCTGGGTTATTCAGCAAAAATCCGATCATCGTCAGATTGGCACCTGCGGTTTCTGGCAGGGGGCAGACTGGCCCAGGGAACTCACCTGGTGGGTTATGCCGGACAGCCGGGGTAAGGGTATTGCCACCGAAGCATCCAAAGCGGCGTTATTGTATGCTTATAACCAGTTCAAATGGGATCAGGTGGAAACCTATATGAATGATGAAAATGTCGCGGCCCGTCATCTGGTTGAAAAGTTGGGTGGCCGCAAGGTCCGGCGGCAGACCTTTAGTGACGGCCTGAGCAGGGATATCTACGCATTGCCGAAACCCGCTTAGTTGGCTGATCACCCTGATCAGACAACATTCAAAGGACGCAGGTAAAATATGAACCACAAGGAATTTAATCAGTTCTGCAGCACTTTTTTGGCCACCACTCATGTCGTTCAATGGGGTAATTCCGATGTGTGGAAAGTGGGTGGAAAGGTCTTTGCCATCGGCACTCAAAGTAAGGCATCGACACCGGCGTTTACCTTTAAAACCTCTGATCTGAACTTTGAGTTCTTAAGCCACAAAGACGGCTATATTCCAGCCCCGTACCTGGCCAGCCGGGGGATGAAATGGATACAGCAAACGGCAACAGATGGTGAACTGGATGAAGAGTTAAGGTATTACCTGTCCGAGTCTTATCGGATTGTGGCAGGCGGGCTCAGTAAGAAAAAGCAAAAAGAACTGAGCATTATTGCGGTGACAAGCGCCATCTGAGTGGCATCAAGGCTTGCTGAACTCTCCACTGCGATGAACAGCGAACAAGCCGGGCCTTTGGCAATTTGCCAAAGGCCCGGCTTGGAAAATAGTCAAACCTACTCCACGATTTAGGTGGTTATTGCGCCAGTGGCGTCAGACTACCCAGCCCCAACATCGCCTTTTGATAACACATACTCATATCGCCGTTATCACAAGTATGGCTGATGGGGCCGTCATAAATACCACCAAACAGTAACTGCATCTGCTCAGTAACGACCACGGATTCAATAGACACATTACGCGGCTGATGAAGAAACATGGTCCGGGTGATTTCGCCGTTGGCCGTGACTTCCAGTACCATGCCCTGACCATCTGACACCTGACTGTTACTGTCTACCTGGCGATAGCCATTCTGACCGGCAAACAAAAAACGTTGATTGGGCATGGGTACAAACACAGTAGCGTAATCTTCCTGATTGATGTCCAGCACATAGTAGTCAAGAATATCGCCAGAGGCCGGATTGGTGCGCATTAACACCAGGTCAAACTCTGTGGTGTAATTGGGCTTATCAAATTTTTTCACATGCGTGTTGGCACCGATAAACAAGCTGCCCTGCTGATAGGTCAGATCCACCAGCTTTTCATGGCGACCTTCACTGAGCAAGCGGAAATCACGTAAAAATTCCCCCTGTAAATCATAAGCCGCCAGCGTAATATTCTTATACCCTTGCTTATCCCCCCCGCGTAACGGCAGATTGCGACCGAAATGCCAGTTATAGGCTTTGGCTTCTGCATCCGTTGACTCAAATGCCAGCAGAATTTCATCATCGGAAAAAGTAAAAGCAGGATTAAAGAATCCCAGCCGGGAATGCAATAAACTGTAATTGGGCGCAACCTGTTTGACCCAGCGTTGCTCAAGATTAGCGTCAAAGCGGTACAGTGACACTCCATCAATATAGGAAAGCATATACAGTGACTGCGCATGCCATTGCAGCTTCACCGTGCTGATATCAAACAACAGTGCGTTGCCCTGCTTGGCGGTGTTATTCAGTGTAAAGCGGTAAACCCCTTCCGGCCCGGCCTCATACTCCGGACTTGCATCAAACACATACAGGTACTGTTCGTGTTTGCTGGCATCATGGCTGACCAGCTTTTGCTGCAACACCTCTCCCTGACTATTGTGCAATGTCAGTTGCAGATAGTATTGGAGAAACCTTGCACCATCCGCAGTGGCCTGAATTAACTCCGCCACCACAAACTGCCCCTGCTGAGTAAACAACACCTGCTTCAAAATATTATTGCCGGTGCTGTGGTGGCTAAAAAACACCTCGCCCTGGGCATTTTTGCAATCAACCCGGCTCCCCCATTTGGGTGGAAAACGATAATAGTTCTCCGGTAATGTTTGCTCTGTCAGATAACACAGATTGCCCTCAGCACTGTGCGTTACGGAGGTGATCCGATTTTGCCCCTCCTGCTCCTCGGCAAAGTAGCGGATACTTTCTCCCCACAGGGTATTGTCCGGGAATGTCCGAGCAGGGTCCGGGGTCGGTTCGGTCACAGGCGGTGGATTGACAGGCTTGTCGGCCTCTTTATTGTCACCCGAAGAACCTCCACAGGCGCTAAGCACCAGGGTTAATGTCCCTGCAATCAATAACATCTTCAACTTCAACTACTCCTTTAATTTGACTGGGGTTTGGGTAAATCGCCTGCCAATATAAAGGTTGCCAGTAGGGCATAAGGAGTAAGTAAGATAATCAATTTGTAAATTTTGGTACAAGTGGCAAAGGTGCCCTCCGCCAGTTGGAAGGGAATCTAACTATTTTGTGGTTGATGCGCTCTCATGCGACTATCTGCACGGTAGTGGCGCTGGTCGGCCGGAAGATCGCGAAACGACCAACATACAACCTGATTACGGCCATTCTCTTTGGCTGTATACAATGCCTGGTCTGCATTAATTAACGCCTTTTCAATACTTTCAGCAGTGCCTACCTGATGGATGCCGATACTCACAGTCACCCGCAAGGTTATCCCGTCAGAAGTAACTAAAGACCGCTGTTCAAGCGCTTTTCTAATTTCTTCGGCCAGTGTGGCAGCAGCGTTAAGATCCTCATCCATAACAATTAAGAATTCTTCGCCCCCCATACGGGCTATCAGTCTGCCGTTACCGGCATGCGCCTGAAGCTGCTGACTGAAGTCCTGCAAAACCAGATCACCACAAGCATGCCCGTAACGGTCATTGATACTTTTAAAGTGGTCGATATCTATCGCCACAATACTGGTGGGTGAATGGTTTCTTTGCCCCTGCTGTTTAAGCTGCAAAGCATTAAAAAAACCGCGCCGGTTCAGTAATCCGGTAAGCCAGTCTATACGAGCCAGGTCAGCATTTCGGGCTGCCAGCATGGCAAACTGTAGTGTCAGACAACCCACCGCCAGCGTCAGCATATAGAGTAACGACGCTACACTGAAGATAGAACGATGGTATCCCAGGGTCAGACGCGCCGTGGTTGGCAGAATTTCCGCAATACTGGCGTAAGACCATATATACACCAGAATATAAACGACCACTGCATAACGTAAGCGTTTATATAAGCGCGCGATCTCTTCGCGGGGTGGGTGAGATAAGCTGTGCTGTAACAAAAACAAATACAGTATCTGCCCTGCAGCCGTAAACAATATGCGATAGCGGGCATTAGGCCATAGATACTCCCAGGCAGTCAGACTGACGATGGGAAAAAGCATCAACAATACCAACAACCAGGGTCTGACAGGCTGTTGGCCAAACTTCCAGAATCCTATCAAAAAGAACAGTGAAGAAGCCCCTAAGGTCAGATGGTTTAAGATAACCCTGGGGGGTTCCCATGCGGCTGGCAAGGCAAATGGAAAAACAAACAGTGAGAGACCGTTAACAAAAAAACCTATCGCCCACCATCTGGCATCCCGTGCGTCACTGTGGCGGCTACCCAAGTAAAGCAGCAGTCCTCCCAGCATCATCTGCACGATGCCACGAGCCAGTGCCAGGGTGGTAATATCTACGGTAAAAGCGGTGATACCGTTCAATGCAAACTCAACTACAAATAACGTCTGTTACAGCCGCAACGAAAACGGCACTTAATCATGCTCCTGACAATCAACGTCCTGTTTGAATGGAACACATAGCCATTTAACCATAGGTTAAGGCGGGAGTCTCCTTTGACATATTACGGTTCATGCACGCGAATTTTTTAACTTGATCAATCTGCGGCAAAATAAGCAAATACATCATACCTAAGGCTATTGGATCCAACGTGGGCGCACACCAGAACCAGTTTCGAGGTTTTGCCAAATACAATATGCAGTTCAATCAACCTTTGTTCGGGCAATTGGCAGAGCTAAGCGATGCGCAGCGAAAACAGAATATGGGGCATTCTTCGCATCGATTCATGCCACTATGAATCATATTCTGTTAGCAGACCGCATCTGGCTGACCCGCTTTCGCAATGCCATGCCGGAACTGAAATCATTACAGCAAGTAGCCACCGTCTACTTCCAGCACGGCGTTGCGCATAGCAAAAGATTGGTCTGAAAGTAAAAACGCGATGGCACCAATCTGATCCTGCGGCGTCATCACCCGCCCCAGCGGCGTGCTCTGCAAGGTAGCAAAGAAGGCATCCTGCTGTTCCTGACTCATACCCGCTTTGCCCTGGATTTCTGTGGCAGTGACACCGGGACGAACCGAGCTTATCCGAATACCCAGAGACGCCAGCTCAAGGTTAGCGACCCGGGCAATGGCTTCAAATGCGGCTTTGCTGGCAGCATAAACTGCCGCACCGGCAAAGGCTTTGGTCACCGCCACACTGGATACAAATACCACGCTGGATGGATTATTCAGTAAAGGTTGAAGTTGCTGCAAGGTTATCAGCGGTCCTTTGGCATTGGCGGCCATGGTCAGATCAAAGTCACTTTCCTGGCTGGCCAGTATCGATTGTGGATAAAACACACCAGCATTCAGCACCAGGCCATCCAGTGTAACCCTGTCACTTTGCAATGCACTGGCTAAGCTGGCGAGCTGTGCGCTGTCCGTGCTGTCTGCCACAAACCCCATGCAGCCCAGCTGTTTGCTTGCCTCATCTACCCTGGCCTGATTGCGGCCGGTAATAATCACTCTGTTACCTGCGGCCAGCAGATGTTCGGCTAACGCGCGGCCAATACCCGCCGTACCCCCGGTGATTAAGATCGTTTTATTGCTCATCATTCTGTTCCTATTGAATTGCTGAAGTCGCAACAGATTAGCAACTTGATCAGGCAACAATAAGGCACCAATATAGACACCAAATGATTCCCATATAGAAACAATAGAGCAATGTCTTATCTGAATTTGCCCCTGCTGCATGTTTTTCATCTGGTTGCGGCCCGCGGCAGCTTCCAGGCCGCCGCCACAGAACTCGACCTACCGCGTTCGTCGGTCAGTAAGAAAATTCGTCAGTTAGAGGATTTTGTCGGCCAGCCCTTACTTAAGCGCTCAACCCGACAGTTGCATTTAACCGATGTTGGGCAAAATCTGCTCAGCAGCACAGGTGACCTGGAAGGGGTATTAAGCAATTTGCATCACCTTAAAGATGATATGCAGCTCGCCCCTAAAGGCCGGGTGAAGATCAGTGCCAGTGTACTGATGGGCCAGACCTTTCTGCTACCGCTACTTGGAGGATTGCGTGACACTTACCCGGATATTGAGTTGGATCTCAGCCTGGATGATCGCACCGTCGATCTGCTGGAAGAAAAAGTGGATATTGCTATTCGCATTGGCCAATTACCGGACTCGTCCCTGATCGCCCGAAAAATCGGTATGAAACGCTGGGGCTGGTTTGCCGCACCGGCATACCTGACCAACAAAGGCACGCCAAATGATCCAAGCGAGTTAGAAGCTCATGAATGCCTGGTGTTTAGCAACCGTACCAGCCGTTTTAATTTCTGGCCTTTTGCCAATGCTCAGGGCCAGACCCAAACGGTTGAGGTTAAACCTGCCATACAAACCGACAACAGTCGGCTGCTGGTCGATATGGCCTGTGCCGGACTGGGTATTATGATGATTGACCCTATGTTTATTGCCAGCGAACGCAAAGATGGCAAGTTGATTCCGGTCTTTACCGATTGGCATCATCCGGACAGCAGCCCAATTCACTTATTATGCCTGGGTGAGCGCAGTAAAGCCGCACAAGCCGTGTGGCAGTTTTTGTTTAATCGCTGGAAAGTACCGGCACAGCCGTGAATTGAACAAGGCCCTGTATCAGGCCGCCTGTAGTTCCTTTCGTAGCATCTCGGTGGCAAAGCGCAAGAAGGTCTGCACTCTTGGTGTGTAACGCAGGTCTGGATGGATAAGCAGCCATAACGGGCACGACAGTTGTGGGTCTATTCCTTGCAAACGCTGCAGGCGTAAATATCGGGCCAGATAATCGGGCAATAGTGCCTTACCTACACCGCTCGCCGCGGCCTGAGCTGCAGCCCACATACTGTTAACCTTTAACACCACCTGCTGGGCAGGAACATGCTTGGCCAGCCAACGTCCAGCAGGAATTGACGACAGGCTACTATCCAAGTTGATCCAGAATAACGGTTCCTGAGTGCCTGCCCCGGTATAAATCCCATAGTCAAAATCGCCAACGTTTTTACCTATCCAGGTTTCTGGCGGCGTATTGGTTGGCCGAATCGCCACTTCGGCTTCATAGCGGGCCAGATCGGCAAACTGATTGGTCACCACTAACTCAAAATGAATAGCTGGATGCAATATGCGAAACGCCTGCATAACACGGGTAACCAAAGGTACCAGCGAGTCGGCCGTGGTTACGGTTACCCTCCCTTGCAACTGCTCCTCGCCACTTGCCAACCGACGACGTGCCACGGCCAGTTGTTCTTCCATTTTCCCAGCCGCCTGGGCCAGTTCTTCGCCCAGGGAACTGAGTACATAGCGCCCCCTTACACGCTTAAAGAGCGGCCCGGCGGGATGACACTCCAGCTCCTTCAAACGCCGATATAAGGTGGCCAAATGAATATTCAGATATTTAGAGGCCGCCACAGGGGTGCCTTCGCGAGCCAATGCCGCCACCAATTGCAGGTCCTGATAGGTAAGCATTTTCGCACCCTTGCAAATATGTTTCGCAAATCATGCTCTATCATTCGCATTCACACAAATTAATAATAACCAGAGTTTAACTGCGGGAAAGATTGCATGACGACTTTGCTAAATATTAAAGCTTCTCTGGCTTTTATTGGCCTGACTGATATCCAGGTGTTTTCCGTAGCGCCAACCGCAGGAGCACTGATATGAGTCAAGTCACCGCCTGGGTGCTGCTGATATTGTCCGGCGTGCTCGACGTGTTTTGGGCAATCGCCACCAAAAAGTCTTTAGGTATGACCCAACTCGGATGGACCTGTTTGTCAGTAATCTTGCTGGCAGGTTTTGTCATTACCCTGGGTAAAGCACTGAATGTGCTGCCGCTGGGTTTGGCCTACGCCGTTTGGACTGGCATTGGTGCTGCCGGGTCTGTGATTTTTGGTGCGTTGATCTTTGGCGAACCAGTAAGTGCACAAAGAATTCTCTATGTGACTATTATCCTGGCGGCTATTGTTGGGCTGCACTTGGATCCTCAGCCTACTCCGTAAGACTGGAATACGTCCGCTTGCGGTAAAACAGGTTATAGTAGCGGCATTGCCTGATATTCACGTATAGCTCTGTTCCTTATGTACCAACTCAACGCATTTGACCCACAACAGTTTCTTCAACAACACTGGCAAAAGCAGCCTGTGCTGATCAGAGGCGGCTTTAGCGAATTTCTCGATCCCCTGGATGAACATGATTTAGCCGGGCTGGCTCAGGAGCCCGATATCGATGCCCGCATTGTGTCCAGGCAGGGCGATAACTGGCAGGTAACACAGGGCCCTTTTACGGAATTCAGCCAGCATTGTCAGGGGCAATGGAGTCTGCTGGTACAAGGGGGGGACAGATATCTGGATGAAGCCAGCGAACTGCTGAATGCCTTTAACTTCGTACCGCGCTGGCGGGTCGACGACCTGATGGTAAGCTTTTCGGTGCCCGGCGCCGGGGTCGGCCCGCATTTAGACCAGTACGATGTGTTTATTATACAGGGTAAGGGCAGTCGCCGCTGGCAGGTAGGTGACAAGGGGCAGCATCAACAAACCCGCCCTCATCCACGCCTGAGCCAGGTGGCCGCCTTTAAGCCGTTGATTGATGAAGTGCTGACCGCCGGCGATATTTTGTATATTCCGCCAGGTTTCCCCCATTGCGGTGAAGCATTGGAGCCTTGCTTAAATTATTCAGTAGGTTTTCGCGCCCCCAATCAACAGGAACTGCTGTCTTCGCTGGCGGATTTTGCTTTGCAGCAGGACGCATTTCATCAACGCTACGAGGATAAGGGTTTAGCGCCACGCAGATTCGCCGGTGAAGTACTCAGCACTGAAGTTGAATGCATCAGGCAATTAATTCAAGCCAGTCTGCATCAGCCAGAATTTGAACTGTGGTTGGGAGAGTTTCTGAGCAAAGGGCCAGAGATGGCGGAGACGCAAACCCAGAATATTCGGGCCCCGGAACTGGCCGCGTATTTGCTGGCCGCCAAACCTTTGCAGCGTCAGCTTGAATATAAAGGTGTATGGCTGGAGTGCAATGACAGTTGCATATTGTTGCACTTTGGCGAACTCAATCAACAGGTAGATAAAGCACTTTTGCCCTATATTGAAACATTATGTACTGATACGGTTTGGTACAAGCCAGATGACATCAGCGAAATCAGCTTAACTGCACTGTGCCACAGCATATTACCGCTGGTTAATGCTGGCGTGTGGGAGCTGACTGAATAGATTGGTAGATTAAAGCCGTCCCCTTTACCCATGTAGGCAGTAGTGATTAGGCCCGAGCAACACAACGAATGTCTGTTTAATACGCCGCGGCTAGTTTGTCGGCGCTGGCGTAACAGTGATCTGGATGCCCTGTATCAGGTGTATTCCGACCCATTGGCAATGCAATGGGTGGGGGACAGAAAACCGATCAGCTTGCCTGAGTGTCACAATTGGTTGCATGTCACGGCCCGCAACTATGCAACCCGAGGCTACGGAATGTTTACCCTTGAAGAGCAAACCAGCGGCCAGATTGCCGGCTTTTGTGGGCTGGTCCATCCCGGTAACCAACCACAAGCCGAGATCAAGTACGCGCTAAGACGCAACCTGTGGGGCCAGGGTCTGGCCAGTGAGTTTGTACCAGCGTTGTTGAATCACGGCGCCCAGGTGCATGGACTGGAGCTGATTATTGCCACTGTTTACCCACAAAACCTGGCATCCAGACGGGTGCTGGAAAAAGCTGGCATGTTGCTGGTCAGGGAATTTGACGATGATGGCCATACTATTTGTCTGTATGAATGGCACGCATAATCCCGCCTGACCAGCGGTGCTACTCTACTCCCAGTTCTTTTAATTTCCTGGTCAGGGTATTGCGCCCCCACCCCAGTTTACGTGCCGCTTCCTGTTTATGGCCATGGGTATGATGCAAGGCCCGTTCAAGCAGGATTTTTTCAAAACTGATACTGGCGTCATTCAGAATATTCTGGCGTCCTGACTGCAATTGTTTGTCAGCCCAGACGGCCAATAGACTCTGCCAGTCACCACCAGGTTCTGTACCATCACGCCCAATAGGCTGTTCATGCAACTCCTGGGGTAAGTCTGAAGGAATGATTTCTTTGCCACTGGCCATGACGGTTAACCAGCGACACAGGTTTTCCAACTGACGGACGTTCCCCTGCCACGGCAACTGACTGAGGATTCTGGCGGTATCCTTGCCCAGGGTTTTGGCTTCCACTTCCAGCTCTTTGGCCGCTTTAAGCAGAAAGTGTTCGGCCAGCGGGCCAATATCTTCACGCCGTTCTGCCAGACGCGGAATATGGATACGAATCACATTCAGGCGGTGAAACAAATCCTCACGGAATTTGCCCTGGCCCACCCGCTGTTCCAGATTCTGGTGTGTGGCCGCAATAATACGCACATCCACCGATACCGGATTATGCCCACCAACCCGGTAAAACTGACCGTCGGCCAACACCCTGAGCAAGCGGGTCTGCACATCCAGCGGCATATCGCCAATCTCATCCAGAAACAAGGTGCCGCCATCGGCCTGCTCAAAACGCCCCTGCCTGGCATTCTGTGCGCCAGTAAAAGCGCCTTTCTCGTGGCCAAATAATTCGGATTCAATTAAGTCGGTGGGAATCGCTGCCATATTCAGGGCAATAAATGGCTGCTTTGCTCTGGGGCTGTGTTTGTGTAGCGCTCTGGCCACCAGCTCTTTACCTGTACCAGACTCACCGTTGATCAACACACTGATACTGGAGCGAGACAAACGACCAATAGCGCGAAATACCTCCTGCATGGCCGGCGCTTCACCGATGATTTCGGTTTCCAGCCTTGGCACCTGGCGCTGTTGCTGTTTCAGATGTTCGCGGGAATGGGCCAGCGCCCGTTTCACCAGATTTACCGCCTCATCGATGTCAAAGGGTTTGGGTAAATATTCAAAGGCGCCGCCCTGATAGGCGTTCACCGCACTGTCCAGATCGGAATGGGCGGTCATAATAATGACCGGCAGATTGGCAAACTGGCGATGTATTTCCTCCAGCAACTGCATGCCATCCATTTGTGGCATGCGGATATCCGACACAATCACCTCTGGTTGCTGGCCGGCTTCCAACTGGCGCAGTAAGTCCTGTGGATTGTCAAAGCTATAGCATTCAATATCTGCTGTCTGCAGGGCCTTTTGCAGTACCCAGCGAATGGAGCTGTCGTCGTCCACTATCCAAACCGGTGCAGCACTCATAGTCCGGGCTCCTTCTTATCAATGGGCAGGTAAATGGTAAATTCGGTATGGCCGGGCCAGCTTTCCACTTCAATTTTACCCCTGTGGTGATCGATTAGATTCTGGGCTATCGACAGCCCCAGCCCGGTGCCATCCTGTTTGCCTGTGACCATGGGGTAGAAAAGTGTGTCCTTAAGGCGATCGGGAATGCCTGGGCCGTTATCAATAATTTTAATCTGTGCGCAGAGCGGGAAGCGCTTGCCATGAATAGTCACTTGCCGCTCAATGCGGGTTATAAAGCGAATAACGCCCTTGCCCTCCAGCACCTGTACGGCGTTACGGGCAATATTCAGCACCGCCTGCTGAATTTTTTCATCGTCAATCCACAGCTCCGGAATACTGGGATCGTAGTCGCGCACCAACTGTACATCGGCAATTTCATCCAGACTCAGCAGGGTACGGATTTTTTCCAGCACCCAGTGCAGATTATGCCACTGGAAGTTTGGCGGCTTATTCGGACCCAGTAAGCGATCAACCAGATTACGCAAGCGGTCCGATTGCTCAATAATCAGTTGGGTAAATTCCCTTAGCTCCGGGTCAGCCAGTTGTTTTTCCAACAGCTGTGCCGCTCCCCGCAGGCCACCTAGGGGGTTTTTAATTTCATGGGCCAGGCCGCGCACCAGTTCGCGGGCTGCCTGTTGTTGTGCCCATTGCTGGTTTTCCTGGCTGATGCGCCGCAGATTATCGATTTTTTTAATTTCCAACAGCAGCATAGGCTGTTTGCGCTGCTCAATGCTGGTGACCATGATGTCGGCCAGAGAATGACGTCCGTCGGCAAAAGTCACCTGCACTTCGCTATCAGAAAAGCTTTCCCGGTATTGCAGCGCACCGAGTAAACGTTGGGTTTCCAGACTGGACTGTAAAAACAGTTTGCGCAGCTCCTGGCCCTGTAGTTGATTAAAACTTTGCTCGAAGAAAGACTCTGCCGCAGGATTGGCATATCTCACCTTCAGCTCATCGTCCAGCAGCAACACCGCCAGGGACAAATGGCCGATCAGACTTTCCGGAGATCCTGTTGTCACCCATACCTCGTGAATAAAATCTGAGCTGGTCTGTTACCATCAACTCTATGCACCAACATGGTGCACAGAAACTGTAGCATGCTTTATTTTAATGCGCTGCCAGCTTTTATGTCGTTGGGATGCCTTAATCTGCCCGGTTCAGTACAGAAGCCTGATGCAGATAGAAGGTATGCTCAGGAGACGATGCAAGGATCTTGCCCGATTTGTTAATAAGTTGAATCTGAATCTGGTGTGCACCGCGAGGCACACCCTGCAGGTTAAAATTTGGGCTGGCACCGGTGGCCATGACCTGGCCATCCAGCAGTAACTGGAAGCTACCAACGGCGTTAGGACTAATACTGCCACTGACCTGTACTTCGCCAAGATTGTTGCGAATCGTCGCCTCATGCGCTGGCGCCAGAATGTTTAATTGATAGGTTTTGTCCGGTTTTTTGGGGGGCATCGTAGAGTTGACCTGTTTTGGTGCAAGGGAATCGGCGGTGTTGGCTTTAGGCAAACTAACAGGCACTGCACCAGCCACCGGCCGGTCTGTGTAAATCACTGTGCCGTCGGCTTTCACGACTTTATATAAGGTGGCGCTGTTAACCGAAAACGTTACCAATGCCAGTACCCACGCCAGTTTCATCCTTTGTACCTTTACAAGCTGCCTTACAGCAGTGTAGCTGCAGACCCGGCAACAAAAAAGCCCGCACTAGGCGGGCCTTGGTATGCAAAGCGAAACTTACACGCTGTAATACATATCGAATTCTACAGGGTGCGTGGTCATGGCCAGTTTTTCCACTTCCAGGCGCTTGATGGCAATGTAGGCGTCGATCATGTCGTCGCTCATCACACCGCCTTCCTTCAGGAATTCACGGTCTGCATCCAGTGCATCCAACGCCATTTCCAGGCTGTGAGAAACAGTTGGAATATCTTTGGCTTCTTCTGGCGGCAGGTCGTACAGGTCCTTGTCCATGGCATCACCAGGGTGGATCTTGTTCTTAATGCCATCCAGGCCAGCCATCAACATAGCCGTAAACGCCAGGTAAGGGTTAGCCGCCGGGTCAGGGAAGCGAACTTCAATACGACGTCCCTTCACGCTGGGTACGTGCGGAATACGGATAGAGGCAGAGCGGTTACGGGCCGAGTAAGCCAGCATAACAGGCGCTTCGAACCCTGGGACCAAACGCTTATACGAGTTGGTGGTTGGGTTAGCAAATGCGTTGATAGCGCGGGCGTGCTTAATAATACCACCGATGTAGTACAAAGCTTCTTCAGACAGACCAGCGTATTTATCACCAGCGAAGATGTTCTTGCCATCTTTACTGATGGACTGGTGAACGTGCATACCAGAACCGTTATCACCCACCAAAGGCTTGGGCATAAAGGTCGCGGTTTTACCATAGGCATCGGCGACGTTATGCACTACATATTTGTAGATTTGCACTTCATCAGCCTTGGTGGTCATGGTGTTGAAACGGCAGGCGATCTCGTTTTGTCCGGCTGTGGCCACTTCATGGTGGTGAGCTTCAATGGACAAGCCCATTTCTTCCATCACCAAACACATGGCGGCACGGATATCGTGAGCAGAGTCAACAGGTGGAACCGGGAAATAACCGCCTTTCACACTTGGACGGTGACCCTTGTTACCACCTTCGAATTCAACGCCTGAATTCCACTTGGCTTCCATAGAGTCGATTTCATAGAAAGAACCGGCCATATCGGTGTGGAAACGAATATCGTCAAACATAAAGAATTCAGGCTCTGGACCCATCAGTACGGTGTCACCGATACCGGTAGATTTCAGGTACTCTTCTGCGCGTCTGGCGATAGAGCGTGGATCACGATCGTAGCCCTGCATGGTAGAGGGTTCATAAATGTCGCAACGGATGTTTACCTGGGTTTCTTCAGCAAAAGGATCTAAAACTGCTGAGCTGGCGTCAGGCATTAACACCATGTCAGAATCATTAATACCTTTCCAGCCTGCGATGGAGGAACCATCAAACATTTTGCCTTCCTCGAAGAACTCTTCGTCCACCAGGCTGGCAGGAATGGAAACGTGCTGCTCTTTACCTTTGGTATCGGTAAAACGCAGGTCAACAAACTTGGCTTCACTTTCTTTGATCAGGTCCAGTGCCTTTTCTACTGACATTATGTCCTCCAGGTTGATATTCAAAACGCAGATTCAGCTTCTGCGGGTAAGTCGAATTTTCTGCTGCTGACAAAAGCGATTTCCATGCCAACTCAATAATTGCCTCTGCAACGCCCTGTTGACGCGCAACACATTGAACAAGGTACCAAAACGGCGCACGGGATTGCACCAACACAGTGCAGACAAGCACCAAAATGGCGCGAGATGCGCCAGAAAGATGCACCTAAAAGTAGTCGAATTCCGGCTAGCTGCAAAGCAAAGTCAACAAGGCTGCGTAAAAAACACAAAGTGTCATCGCAAAGTCACAGATAAAACTGTACAATCCGCCGCCTGAAAATGGGAATTGGGTGAAAATTTCGGCAAAGCCGGCATAAAACCCGACCTGTTAAGTCAGGATGAAATACACTTCAGACTGAATAGCCTGTTTGGATGACGACATCATCCGCTCCATGCCACCAAGAGAGAATCTGATGAGTTCACAACATACCTCACTGGAAAAACTGAGGAACATTGCCATTATTGCCCACGTTGACCATGGTAAAACCACGCTGGTCGACAAGCTGCTTCAACAGTCCGGCACCCTGGACAGCCGCAAGGGCACGGACGAACGCGTTATGGATTCCAATGCGTTGGAAAAAGAGCGTGGTATTACCATCCTGGCCAAAAATACCGCCATCAACTGGAAAGACTACCGTATCAACATTCTGGATACCCCCGGACACGCCGACTTCGGTGGTGAAGTTGAACGGGTATTGTCTATGGCAGACTCTGTACTGCTGTTGGTCGATGCAGTGGACGGCCCAATGCCACAGACCCGCTTTGTCACGCAAAAAGCCTTTGCTCATGGTCTGAATCCCATTGTAGTTATCAACAAGATTGACCGTCCGGGTGCACGACCTGACTGGGTAATGGATCAGGTTTTTGATTTGTTTGACAACCTGGGTGCCAACGACCAGCAACTGGACTTCCCGGTTGTTTACGCTTCGGCGCTGCAGGGCTGGGCCAGCATGGACGAAAACCAACAGAGCGGCGACATGGAACCTTTGTTCCAGGCCATTGTTGACAAAGTTTCACCCCCGAATGCCGACCCGGAAGGGTCATTACAGATGCAGATCTCCCAGTTGGACTACTCCAGCTACCTGGGCATTATCGGCATTGGTCGCATCAAGCGTGGCCAGGTTAAGGTTAACCAGCAGGTAACCGTAATGGGTGCCGATGGCAAAAAGCGCAACGGTAAAGTGGGTCAGGTATTTGGTTATCTGGGCCTGGACAGATATGAAGCAGAAAGTGCCAGCGCTGGTGACATTGTTGCTATCAGTGGTCTGGGTGAACTGAAAATCTCTGACACCGTTTGTGCAGTGGACAATGTAGAAGCTCTGCCGCCCCTGACCGTTGATGAACCCACGGTAACCATGACCTTCCAGGTTAATACCTCGCCTTTCGCTGGCCAGGACGGTAAATTCGTTACCTCACGCCAGATTCTGGAAAGACTGCAAACCGAACTGAAACACAACGTTGCACTGCGGGTTGAAGAAACGGCTGATCCGGACAAGTTCCGCGTATCCGGCCGTGGTGAGCTGCACTTGGGTGTGCTGATAGAAAACATGCGTCGCGAAGGCTACGAGCTGGCAGTATCCCGCCCGGAAGTGATTCTGCGTAAAGATGGCGAGCAGTTGCTGGAACCCTATGAAACTTTGACGGTAGATATCGAAGAAGAGAATCAGGGCTCCATTATGGAACAGTTGGGTCTGCGCAAAGCAGAAATGCGTGATATGAACCCAGACGGCAAAGGCCGGGTGCGCATTGACTTTGTGGTACCCAGCCGCGGTCTGATTGGTTTCCAGACTGACTTTATGACGCTGACCTCTGGTACCGGTCTGATGTACCACACTTTCCTGGAATACGGCCCGCACGCAGGTGGCCGTATCGGTCAGCGCAACAACGGCGTATTGATCTCCAACGCCAAAGGTAAGGCACTTGCTTATGCATTGTTTAACCTGCAGGAGCGTGGCCGCTTGTTTATCGGCCATGGTGCGGAAGTATACGAAGGTCAGATTATCGGTATTCACAGCCGCGACAACGATCTGACAGTAAACTGCCTGAAGGGTAAGCAACTGACCAACATTCGTGCCGCTGGTACGGATGAGGCCCTGACCCTGACGCCACCTATCCGTATGACGTTAGAGCGGGCACTGGAGTTTATTGATGACGACGAGTTGGTGGAAGTCACCCCCAACCATATCCGTCTGCGTAAAAAGCTGCTGACGGAAAATGACCGTAAGCGTGCTTCCAGAAGCGCTGACTAAGAAGAGAAACCCGCACTTGTGCGGGTTTTTTATTTATGTCGCAGTGGCAGGGATGCACATAAGCGACGATATCCTCACATAAAGGATATGCCGACCTGGCACAGAGCACGCATCGGCGATAAGCAGGAATAGCAGATTAATTTCCTTACTGACCCGAAATTCATTTAGATTGAGTTAAGATTCCTTATCATTTGCATGCATTGTTATTAAGGAAGTCAGTATGCTGCGTTTTGCCCTTTTACTCTTAGCCCTGCTCAGTGTGGTTGGTTGTCAGGACGACCTGCCCGATGAGAAACCCTTGATTAGGCCCATTGCCTGGACCGAAGCCACGGCCTCGCCACTGGAACAGGTGCGTCGCTTGTCAGGCACTATGGCGCCAGTGGAAGCGGCCAGCCTGAGTTTTGAAGTTAGCGGCAAGACAGAAAGTGTCAGTGTTAATCTGGGCGAGAACGTCAAGCAAGGCCAGGAACTGGCCAGATTGAATCAACGCAGTTTCACTCTGAGTCTGCAATCCGCCCAGGCTACACTGGAGCAGGCACATGCCAGTTTTACAGAAGCCGAAAACGAGTACAAACGCTATGCAGAACTGGTTGAACAAGGTGTGGTATCCAAATCCGGCTTTGACAATGCCAAAGCGGCGTTTGAATCTTCACGCAGTGCCGTGGGCGTGGCCCAGGCTCAGCTTGATATTGCCCGCAAAAATCTGCATGACAGTGTCCTATTAGCGCCCTACGACGGCATAATCACTAAGCGTCGGGTCGAGCCTTCACAACAAATAGCCGCCGGTCAGACCGTATTTGAGATTGAAGGCGAGCACGGTTTGGAAGTACGCCTGATGGTGCCGGAAACCATTATTCAGGAATTACAAAATGGTATGGAGCTACCCGTACGCTTTCCCGTCTTACCGGAGCTGGTGCTGAAAGGTCGAATTTCTGAAATCGGAACCCGCGCAGAAGCGGCCAATGCCTTTCCTACTGTTATTACGCTGAATGAACATGATGGCCGTTTACGTGCCGGTATGACCGCCGAAGTCGACATTACCTTCGACGGTGTGGGTCGCTCAGGTTTTGCCGGTCGCAGCTTACGCGTGCCAGTATCGTCCCTGGCCGCCGATACCGGCAATGCCGTGTATTTGTTTGTTTATGACCCACAGCAACAAAAAGTCTTCAAGCGTCGGGTGCAGACCGAGAATATTATCAATAACGAAGTATATATTTCCGACGGCTTACAGGAAGGGGAGATAGTCGCCACAGCCGGGGTTGCTTTCCTGCGTGATGGCCAGGCGGTCAGCCTGTTGGATAAGCAAATTCGTCAGTTTAATTAAGGACAGAATGATGAACCTGACGTCTTTGTCATTTACCTATCGCAAAACTGTGCTGATGCTGCTGGTGTTATTACTGGTTAACGGCTTGATAGCTTATTTTACCTTGCCGGCTCAGGAAGATCCCACTATTACCATCCGTGAGGCCATTGTCAGTACCGCCTACCCGGGTATGGCACCGCAACGGGTTGAAGAGCTGATCACCAAAAAGCTGGAAGAGGAAATTCGCAAGATCCCGGAAGTGAAAAAGCTGACGTCTTCCTCGTCCACCGGGCTGTCGATTATTCATGTAAAAATCTACGACAGATACTTTAACCTGGACAATATCTGGCAGGATCTGCGCAACAAAGTTGAGCAGGCCCAGCGCCATTTGCCGGACGGCACCTACCCGTCACAGGTGAATGACGAATTTGGTGACGTTTCCGTGATTACTCTGGCCCTTACCGCTGATGGCTTTGGTATGGGGGAGATGTACGACGCCGCCAAGCATATCCGCGATACACTGTATGCAGTGGAAGGCACCAAGAAAATTGAAATTTTGGGTCGCCAGGAAGAACGTATTTACCTGCAGGTTTCTAACGCCAGACTGGCGCAACTTGGCATCTCTCCCCGCCAGCTCATTGCTGAATTACAAAATCAGAACATTATCAGTCCAGGCGGCCAGGTAGACACCGGGCGCAGTAGTTTTGTCATCGAACCGTCCGGAAATTTCCGCTCCGTTGAGGATATCGCCAATACCCACCTGAGTATTCCCGGTAGTGAAGAGTTTATTGCCCTGACCGATGTAGTGGAGATCCAGCGGGGTTACATCGACCCACCGGATAAGCTGGCGTATTTCAATGGTCAACCCGCGATATTCTTCGCCATATCCATGTTGCCGGGCTACAACATTCTTGATTACGCTCCCAAAATGCTCAAACATATCAAGCAGTTGGAAGCTAGTTTACCCATAGGTTATGAGCTGGATATTGCCACTTACCAGGCCGAACAAGTGGCTAAAACCGTATACGGCGTATCGGTGAATGTGCTGCAGACCCTGGCCATCGTCTTGGTGGTGGTGGTGCTGTTCCTGGGTATGCGGACCGGGCTGATTGTTGGCACTATTGTACCCTTCGTGATGTTGGTGACCCTGTCTGTTATGCAGTTCTCCGGCATAAAACTGGAACGCATGAGCCTGGCCACCCTGATTATCGCCCTGGGCCTGTTGGTGGACAACGGCATTGTTATCGCTGAGGATTTCAAACGTCGCCTGGAAGAAGGCGCAGACAGGTTTGACGCCATGTGCCGAGGTGGTAAGGAACTGGCCCTACCGCTGCTGAGTTCATCAGCCACCACAGTATTTTTCTTTTTACCCCTGATGTTGGCGGAACATGTGGCCGGTGAATACACCCGCTCCATATCGTTGGTGATCCTGATTACCCTGTTAAGCAGTTGGGTACTGGCACTGTGTGTCACACCGACCCTGTGCTACTACTTCGTTAAAGTGCCGGAAGGAAGCAGCCAGGCACCGAAAAATGGCAAGTGGATTGGTCGCTATGAAGCTTTTCTGCATTGGGTAATGGCGCACAAGTTACTCTTTATGCTGAGTATGTTTGCCTTGTTACTGCTGTCTGTTGTCAGTATGAGACTGGTACCCAAGCAGTTCTTTCCGGATTCTGACCGCACGCAAATTCTGGTCAATATCGACCTGCCCAAAGGTACCTCATCCAGAGAAACTGACCGGCAAATGCGCGACATTTTCACCTGGCTTGAACAAGACAGATACCAGTCTGTAATAGACAGTTATTCCGGCTATGTGGGCTTTAGCGGGCCGCGTTTTGTGTTGTCACTGAACCCCGAAGATCCAGCCGAGAACAAGGGCTTTATCGTGCTCAACGTGCATGAAGGGGTCGACCTGTCTGCCCTGACCCTTGAGCTGGACCGGGCCCTTGAAAGCGATTTCCCCAACATCGCTGCGCGGGTAAAGAAAATGTTCTTGGGGCCGTCGGATTCCAGCATTATCAAAATCCAGGTCAAAGGTCCGGATGAAAACGTCATTTATGCCAAGGCGCAGCAGATTATGGCACTGCTTGGCGACATTCCACACACCCTGGATGTTCGCAGTGATTGGGAAAACCGTATTGTTAAGATAGAAGTGCAGGTGGACCAACACCGCGCCCGCCGGGCGGGGCTGACCTCCAGTGATATTGCCACCGCGTTGCAGGGCTATTTCTCGGGCGCAGTTATCACCGAATTTCGCGAAGGCGACGATATTATCCCGGTTATGCTGCGGGCTGCCGACGCCGAGCGCAGCAATCTTGACCGCCTGCGCACTCTGAATGTCTATTCCGAGAAGACCGGCCTGGCCGTGCCACTGTTCCAGGTTGCCGAGTTTGCCCCGGTCAATCAGTATTCCATCATTCATCGCGAAGATATGTTCCGTACCATCAGCGTAGAAGCGCGCAATACCCATATGGCGGCGGAAGATCTGAAACGTCTGGTCGACCCTAAATTACAACTGTTGGCAGAGGATCTGCCCATCAATCATCATATTGAATATGACGGTGTTATCACTGAGTCAGCCGCAGCGCAAAAAGCCCTGAGTGCCAGCATGCCAATGGTACTGGGCCTGATCCTGGTTTTACTGGTGGCACAGTTTAACTCCTTCCGCCGCCCTCTGGTGATTGTGCTGACCATTCCTCTGGCGTTTATTGGCGCGGTTATCGGCCTGTTTGCCACTCAGGCCCCCTTTGGCTTTATGGTCTCGTTGGGCCTGTATAGCCTGGCCGGTATAGTGATTAATAATGCCATCGTGTTGATTGACCGGATTGAAATTGAAAAGGCCGAGGGTAAAACGGACTACCAGGCCATAGTCGCCGCCAGTCTGACCCGGCTTCGTCCTATTGCCATGACCACGATCACCACCATTATGGGATTACTGCCGCTGATTATTGGTCGTGACCCGCTGTTTCATGGCATGGCCAGTGTGATTGCCTTTGGTCTGGGAATCGGGACGGTGTTAACCCTTGGGGTGGTGCCGGTGCTCTACGCGGCCTTCTTCAGGGTTAAACGCGCTTAAGTATTAAGGCACATCATTACGCCTTTGGTAGGCTCGATAATCCGATTCTATCCGCTTTCGGGTTATCGATGCTGCGGCCATTCAGACCTGGCTTTGATAAAAGTGCAGACCAGTTCACTCAGAGCCTGGCCGACCACCCGGTTTCCTGCTTCGATGCCCGCAGGGTGGCGCTCCGGTGCCCCCTCGGCCAGATGCAGATATTGAGTATTGGCTTGCGAGGCAATATGGTGCACGTAGTAAAGTGCATCATTCAAATTCACTCCGGCAAAGGTCATTGCACTGCTGGGTAACTCAGAGATAGCATCCACATCTAATTCCAGACCCAGCGGCTTGCCGGATGCCAGTAAGTAGTCGCAGAGGGTTGTCAGAGCCTGCTCAAAACTGAGTTCCCGCCGCCAGCATATCTGCTGAATGCTAAACCACGGAAAACCGGCCTCGCGCAGCGCCTGTAGCGCGTCTGCGGAATTCTTTTGTTCGTGCAATCCCAAAACCGCGTAGTGCGACAGATAGCCATGCTGATAGGCATAGCGAAATGGATTGCCACTATGGCGGCCTTCTAACGGGCGAAAGTCACTATGGGGATCCAGATTCACTACCGCCAACGGCTGCCCACCCGATTCACTGCAGGCCCGGATAATGCCGTAGGCGTTGTTATGTCCACCGCCGATAACCAGCGGCGTTAATCCAGCGGCAAACACAGGTTTAAGGGCACTGACCAAGCGTCTGTCAATCTCCTCACACTGCGTTCTTAACTCGCCAAGCTCTGTGGTGGCTGGCAGGTCGTCACAAATCACTTCGCCAAGCAGCAGAATATTCTCGCCACTGAGACAGCTATTGGCCTGCAAATTAAGGAAAGTTCTCAGAAAGGCTGACCAGCCAAGTTGTGCGCCACCCTTACCGCAGTTGGCAGTAGGCCCAACCTGTTCCGGCACCCCAACCAGTGCAAAGCGACACCCTGCGGCATACGCCTCGGCATAATCAGCAAAGTTGCCCATGCACTGCACAACCTGACCCAGTTTTGTCTCACCCGGTCTGGCGTTGCAAAGCTGCAACACTGCTTCGCCATCCAGAAATCGCACCAAGGACATAATGCGTTATTCGATATCCAGTGGCTCTGGGGACAGGATAATACCGGTACTATCGGCGTAAAGGTGATCTTCCGGCAAAAAGGTGACCCCACCGAAATTAACCGCAATGTCGACCTCACCGATTTGTTCATATTCGGCAGAAACCGGAATGGAAGCCAATGCGTGCACGCCTATTTCCATGTCTTCCAGGCTGTCCACGTCTCGCACACTGCCATAACAGACAATGCCTTCCCACTCGTTTTCCAGCGCCAACTGTGCGGTACTGGCATCAATCAACGCCCGGCGCAGTGAACCGCCGCCGTCCACCAGCAGCACTTTGCCCTTACCTGGCTGCTGCAGAACCTTTTCTATCAGGCCCTTGTCCTCAAAACACTTAATAGTGGTGATAGCTCCGCCGTAGGAGCGACGGCCCCCATAGTTAACAAACATGGGCTCTACCACGTCGACACTATCGGCAAACAAGTCACAGAGTTCGGAAGTGTTGTAATCCATGAGGTTTCCATCTGCTTTGGGTGGGTTGCAACCCAGTATACTGTGAGTATTTCCAGGCTGTCCATCTGTTGCAGGAACTCGCAACGGCTAAATTCATCTAAAACTTGCCAAGGCTGGCTTTGGGGCGCATTTGTCACAAAGTCTTCTTGCTTTTGTCACCTTTTATTCACACTAGGTTCTTAGGATTGGCTGGCAAATGAGCAAGGTTTATACAGATATGAACTTATTTGCCCGCGCAGATATACAGCTTTTCTACTGGCTATTTAACAAAACAGCCGGACGAAATTGTACGCCGATTCGCTGGATATCCAGAACCGGTGACGGCCACTTGTATCTGTTGCTCGGCCTGATTCTATGGATGTTTGAGCCCACGCATGGCGACCTGTTTCTTTATACTGCTTTGCTGGCCTACGCGCTTGAACTCCCTATATATGTGGTACTGAAGAAACTGTTCAAACGGACCCGTCCGTGTGACCTGCTGCGTAATTTCAGCGCACATATTTCGCCATCGGATAAGTTCAGTCTGCCTTCAGGCCACACCGCAGCAGCGTTCCTGATGGCTTCCCTGATTGCTCACTACTACCCAGGCTTCACATTATTGGTGTACACCTGGGCCGCCACCATTGGTTTGTCCAGAGTACTGCTGGGTGTGCATTACCCCAGTGACATTCTGGCCGGAGCCAGTCTGGGGTTGACTATTTCCCTGTTCAGCCTGTCTCTGCTAGCCTGATATCTGTCCGTCTCTGTTGTCCGGGATCCGTCTATTCATGAATCCATTTTGTCGTTTAGAAACGTTAGTTTGTCTATCAGCCCCAGGGAAAGGGAAGCAACCATGAAAATACTATACGGCGTGCAAGGCACCGGTAACGGTCATACAACCCGCGCCAGGGTAATGGCGAAAGCCTTTAATCAGCGGGATGATATTCAGGTGGATTATCTGTTTTCGGGTCGCGATGAGGATCGCTATTTTGATATGCAGGTGTTTGGTGATTATCAGACCCGCAGAGGATTCACCTTTGTCCATCATCAGGGCGCCATAGACCACTGGCGTACCTTTAAGGCATTCAGGCCTGTGCGCTTTATACGTGATGTGATGTCTCTGGATTTAAGTGGCTATGACCTGGTTATCAACGACTTTGAACCCATTAGTGCCTGGGCAGCAAAGCGGCAGAATGTTCCTTGTATTTCCATCAGCCACCAGGACTCTTTCCGGCACAATGTGCCTAAGCAGGGAGACAACCTGATTAACCGCTTGGTACTGAAGTATTTTGCGCCATCAAAAATTCAACTGGGAGTGCATTGGTATCATTTTGGTTTTCCCATCATGCCGCCCTTTATTGAAGATGAATACGTGCCTGATTCCGGGGCTGACCATGTATTGGTCTACCTACCGTTTGAGTCAATTGAAGATATTGGCCAGTTTCTGGATCCGCTCAGTGAAGTGAATTTCCTGTGTTTTCATCCCGATATTCGCCAGGATTCGGATCAGGGTCACATTAAGTGGCGTAAAACCAGTAAGGAAGGTTTTCATCTGGCCCTGCAATCCGCCAACGGCGTGATAGCCAACGGTGGCTTTGAACTGTCCAGCGAATGTCTGAAATTGGGTAAGAAGTTGTTATTGAAGCCTCTGCATGGCCAGTTTGAACAGCTTTCCAATATTCTTACCCTGGAACAGCTCAGCTTATGCCAAAGTATGTCCAGCCTGGATGTCGAGGAAGTGGAAGCCTGGCTGGAGTTACCAGCGGCAGAGCCCATCGCGTTTCCCAGCGACCCGCAGATCCTGGTGGATTGGTTGTTACAGGGTCAATGGCAGGATACTCAGTCCATTTGCAATCAGCTGTGGCAGCAAGTTCAGTTTCCTGAACGACTGAAACGTCATTTGGCCGATTACGAGCCCTTGCAGACACAAAATGAGAAACCGGTGGCCAGTCAGAGCAATCTATAGCACCCGGGGCTCAAAATCTTCGATAAAGGCGTCAACAATTTCACCCGCCTGATCAATGAGTTCTGAATCAAACTTGGCCACATGAAACAGCGCTTCCCCTTCATTGGCGATGGGTATGTTAGACATACCTATAATAATGCCATCAAGAGGGGAGCGAATAGGTACCTCACTATCCCCATGAGGGTTAGTGGAATAAGCCAGTATCTGATTTTTGCTGACCAGATCACCGAGGCGCACTTTGCTGACAATCAAACCATCCATTTCATTACGCACCCATTGGCTGCTGTTGGCCACCATAGGTTCAAACTTCTTGCGGCTCCCCCGCCGGTTTGACATACCGAGGCTTTTCATAACATTAAGAATGCCATTCAAACCGGTGCGAATAGAGGCTTCGTCAAAGCGCAGCGCCTCACCGGCCTCATACAATATAGAGTGCACACCCAGCTCAGACGCGCAGGCCCGTAGCGAGCCATCCCTTTCTTTGGCGTGCAAAATAACCGGTGCATGAAACTCTTCCGCCATCTGCAAGGCCAGAGGATCCTGTATATCTGTGCGAATTTGCGGCAAATTACTGCGATGAATCGCACCTGTGTGCAGATCAATCAGATGGGTAGCCCGCTGCAACAATTGACTGTAAAACAAATGCGCCAGCCTGCTACCTAATGCGCCACGTTGGGAGCCTGGAAAGCAACGATTCAGGTCACGCCTATCCGGCAGATAGCGGGTTTGCTGAATAAAGCCGAACACATTAACAATTGGCACCACCATCAAGGTGCCATTCAGGCGCTTAGGATTGACCTTTTTAATCAAACGCCGACAAATATCAATGCCATTCAGCTCATCACCATGAATGGCCGCACAAACCAGCAACGTCGGCCCGGCCTTCTGACCATGCAACACTTCAACATGTAAATCCATGGGGGTGTCATTGTATAACCTGGCCGCCGGTAGCTTGATGCCGCGCTGACTACCAGCCGGAATACGTTGTTCTGCCAGTTCAAAAGCCGGCTGTCTGGCCATCAGCCCTTGCCCCGGGTTCGGGTGCTGTGGGCCTTGGCATTTTTCTCGATAAATTCGATGATCTTATCTGCAATATTTTTACCTGTGGCGGTTTCGATACCTTCCAGGCCTGGCGATGAATTGACTTCCATCACCACCGGGCCGTGATTGGAACGCAGAATATCGACACCCGCCACATTCAGCCCCATGGTCCTGGCGGCACGCACTGCGGTACTGCGTTCTTCCGGGGTAAGGCGCACCAGGGAAGCACTACCGCCGCGGTGTAAGTTGGAGCGGAACTCTCCCGGCTTGGCCTGTCGTTTCATGGCAGCAATCACCTTGTCACCAATAACGAAACAACGAATATCTGCACCACCGGCTTCACTGATGTATTCCTGTACCATAATATCGGCTTTAAGCCCCATAAAGGCTTCAATCACACTTTCGGCGGCTTTGCGGGTTTCGGCCAACACCACTCCGATACCCTGGGTTCCCTCAAGCAGTTTAATCACCAGCGGTGCACCGCCCACCATTTCAATCAAATCAGGTATATTACTGGCCTGGTTAGCAAAACCAGTGATAGGTAACCCGATGCCCTTGCGGGAAAGTAGCTGCAAAGAGCGCAATTTGTCGCGACTGCGGCTGATGGCCACCGACTCATTCAGCGGGTATACCCCCATCATTTCAAACTGACGGAGCACGGCAGTGCCGTAAAAAGTAATAGATGCACCAATACGCGGGATAATGGCATCAAACTCAGGCAGTTCCTTACCCTTAATATGCACAGAAGAACTCTGCATATTGATGTTCATGTAGCATTTCAGGGGATCAATCACATGCACTTCATGACCCCTTGCTTCACCGGCTTCTTTAAGGCGCCTGGTGGAGTACAGACTGTTGTTACGCGAAAGAACGGCGATTCTCATGGTACGAAACCTTGTAATAAAATGATAATGACCCTGGCCTGCAGCAGGCATTGGACCTGAAATACTGTGCAATCCCGGTCGTCAGGCGCCGACGCACGGCAATGTGCCGGCCTCAGTGTGGCAGTCACCTGACGCTTTTTCAATTCAACGGGAAGCGTGTTCCTTTTTGATTTCCTCAGCTTAAAGGTTGGCCGAGCAGATAGGAAGCTTGTGGATCAACCAAAAAACGTCCACACATGGCCTGTCGCCCCAGCAACATGCGAAAGCGCATGGAATCTCTGTTAGTCAGAGTCAGCTCGATGGGAAAACATTGGCCGCCGATTTCCAGTTCGGTTTCCACCACAAATCGCTCTTCTTCGTGCCCACCCGAGTCTCTCACTTTGCGCCTGTCAACGACTCTGGCTTCGCACACATGTTCAATGTCGTTGTTATCCTGAACCGGGTGCAGGTGAATGCGAATCCATGTCTGCCCATCCCGTTCAAAAGGATCTAATTGAAATGCGTGCAGACAGGATGTTTTCGCGCCTGTATCCACTTTCATCTTAACTTGCTTTATGCCCAATTGGGGTAAACCGCCCCATTCCCTCCAGCCGAGTGTCATCATGTGTTTGTCCTGGATTTAAGCCAAAGGCTTTGTGCTTGCTTAAATTGTGCTGCGATATAGCACGATTGGCAAAAGTTTCCAAAATAAAATCTATTCTGCCCTGTGATTTTGGCAAATATCGCGCCAATGGCAGGCAATTTTATTACACTACCCGCAGTAATTTTCTTCAGCCAGGGCATTGCCGCTGTACTTGCCGGTAAATTGTTCTATCATGCCAGCAAACAACCACCTCTTAGTTTGAGGGGGAACATCTGGTGAATAACCAGGGACAAGGAATTTGCAGGAGAAGTCGTTGTTGAATTCGTTGCGCACCAAACTGACCTTATCTATGCTGATCACCAGCCTGGCCGCAATTAGTGTCATGGCACTGATTACGCCTTGGTTGTTGGAGCAAAGGTTTGTCAATGAAGCCAGGGAAGTGCACTTCAAGGGTTTTGTGCGCGCAATCGAAGAGTTCCGCCAGGATCATCAGGAGTGGGGGGGGCGTCAATCTGCACTTCTGATCAATCAGTATCTAAGCAATCGCCAAGCGGCTCCAATCAGACCAGCCCTTAGCGATCAGCGACCAACAGTTTCCAACAGTTTTCGCTTCGTTCTGACCGATCACCAGGGGTTTGTTTTTCTCCCGTTTTTTGAATATGAATTAGGCCAGCAACTTAGTGCTGAGCAACTGCAACAAGCCAATCCACTGACCCTGGATGGTGAATTAGTCGGGTATGCATTAGGTGGTGGTGAACTTCCGCTTACCGACCAGGATAAGTCCTATTTGCTGATCCAAAGCCGCAGTATGTTGATTGGAGCTGCAGCAGGTCTGGCCGTGACATTGCTGCTAAGTTTGACTATGGGTAGCCAGTTGGTAAAACACTTACAGGCTCTGACCCGGGCAGCCATTGAAATGAGTAAAGGCAACCTGAATCAGCGAGTGCAGGTGGAAGGTAAAGATGAAGTTGCGCTGCTGGCCAGGGAATTCAACCGCATGGCCCAGGAGCTGAATAACACTTACGCTGAGCTTAAAGCGTCCAATGAAACCATCAAAGCTCAGGCGGAAGCCATGCAGGAGCTGTCACTGCGTGATGAGCTGACCGGCCTGCATAATCGTCGCTACTTCAATCAACAATTTCGCTTGATGCATCACCAGGCGATTCGCTATCAGGACGCCCTGGCTTTAGCCTTAGGCGATATTGATAACTTTAAACAAATCAATGACAGATTCTCACACCATATTGGTGACGCCGTGCTTAAGCAGGTCGCAGTGCTGATGCAAAAAGAAATTCGGGAGGCCGACGTGTTAGCCCGATACGGTGGCGAGGAATTTGTGATCCTGATGGCCCATACCGATAAACGTCAGGCAGAGGGTTTAATTGACAGAATCCGTGCCAAGGTAGAAGCCTGGCCCTGGCATCAACTGGCCAGTGAACTGCATGTCACTATCAGCTTCGGTATCAGTGATAAGCTGGACAGCGATTTGGGCCACAGCATGCTGGTTGAGGCTGATAACCGTCTTTATCAGGCCAAGGACCTGGGTCGTAACCGCGTGTGTGTCTGATTTAGCCCAGCTTCAACTTTACCGGTTAGGCTTGCTAACGGCGCTGCTGCCACTGTTTACCACACATATTTGTCTGCTGCTCAGTGGTTATGAGAATTATCTGGCCTGGTGCAACCCCTATTGGCTGGACTGCCATAGCATTAGCGCCACCGGCAGACAGGGCACTGCCTACTTTGTGTTTAAGGGCGGTATGATCACCGCCATGGTGCTGCTGGCGCTTTATTGGCTGATCAACCAAACCTGGCTTCAGGGTCTGACCGGGCAAAAAAACAGGGCCCTGGGCTGGTGTGGCAGTCTGGCCAGTGCGGCCTTAATTATCTACACACTCAGCCTCGGCCATGATGGCAACATCCCCTACCTGCTGCGACGTAGCGGCGTGATCACTTATCTTGGTTTGACTTTTATTTGCCAGTTGCTGCTCGCGTCAACCCTTGCCAGGCAAACAGAAACCCGCACGGATGGTCGTCGCTTATTCGCACTTAGTGCAATGACCTTGCTGTTGGCGCTGTTGTCTCTGTTATTGGACGCCAGCCTGGGCGAGCAGTATCAGAGACTGGAAAATGCGGTGGAATGGGGACTGATATTGATGCTTAATCTGCATGTGCTGCTATCGGTATGGGCATGGAAAAACGCTCAGTTGCAAATACGGCTGCACAACCATACCAAAAGGACCAACACAGGCTAGGGGCTGTTTATCTTTCAAGTATAGATTTTGTTCCAACCCAGTAAAAAAGGGCCCGCAGGCCCTTAACGTTACAAAATAAAACGGCTTAGATCTTCATCTTCCACCAGGCTGTCCAGGTGGCCTTTGACATAGTCGGCATCGATCAGCAATTTCTCGCCCTGTTTTTCAGACGCACTGAAGGAAATGTCTTCCATCAGCTTTTCCATCACCGTATGCAATCGTCTGGCCCCAATGTTTTCGGTACGCTCGTTGACTTGCCAGGCCGCCTGCGCAATGCGCTCAATACCATCCTGAGTAAACTCTACTTCCACCCCTTCGGTACGCATAAGCTCCGAATACTGCTCGGTTAGTGAGGCATTAGGTTCGGTCAGAATACGAATAAAGTCATTGGCAGTAAGCGCACTCAGTTCTACCCTGATGGGCAATCGACCTTGCAGCTCCGGAATTAAATCCGATGGTTTGGCCATCTGAAACGCGCCAGAGGCAATAAACAGAATATGATCGGTTTTCACCATACCGTGCTTGGTACTGACGGTTGAGCCTTCCACCAGTGGTAGCAGGTCACGCTGCACGCCTTCGCGGGAAACGTCAGCGCCACTGGTATTTTCCCTTTTACAGATTTTGTCTATCTCATCAATAAATACGATGCCGTTCTGCTCAACGTTATACAGCGCTTTCTCTTTCAGATCTTCCTGATTCACCAAACGCGCAGCTTCTTCCTCAATCAACAGCTTAAAGGCTTCTTTGACCTTTAACTTCTTCTTCTTTTTGTGCGAACCGGACAGGTTCTGGAACATGCTTTGCAGCTGGTTGGTCATCTCTTCCATGCCGGGTGGGGCCATAATTTCCACCCCCATCTGCGGCAGCGCTACATCCACATCGATTTCTTTGTCGTCCAACTGCCCTTCACGCAGTTTCTTACGAAACGCCTGGCGCGTGCCCTTGTCCTGGCCTTCTTCACGTTCACCCCAGACATTTTCAGGACGGGGTAGCAGGGCATCCAGTACGCGCTCCTCGGCCGCTTCCTCAGCACGGTAGCGTACTTTGGCCATTTCCTGTTCTTTGGTCATCTTCACCGAGATATCGGCCAGGTCACGAATGATGGCTTCCACTTCCTTACCTACATACCCCACTTCAGTAAACTTAGTCGCTTCGACTTTAATAAATGGGGCATTTGCCAGTTTGGCCAGGCGACGGGCGATTTCGGTTTTACCCACCCCGGTTGGGCCAATCATCAGGATATTTTTGGGCGTCACTTCATGACGCAGCTCTTCATTCAATTGCATACGTCGCCAGCGGTTACGCAGGGCAATGGCCACGGCACGTTTGGCACCCTGCTGGCCGATAATATGACGGTCCAGTTCGTGGACAATTTCTCTGGGGGTCATTTCCGACATGGATAAACCTTATATTGCAAAATTTATGGGTATCAGGGTGCCTAAGCAGTTCAGGCCCCCTGAAAATTGATCAGTAATCCAGTTGCTCAACGGTATGATTGTGGTTGGTGAACACACAGATATCACCCGCAATGGTCAGGCTCTTTTCGGCGATTTCACGCGCACTGAGTTCGGTATTTTGCAGCAAAGCGGTTGCCGCAGCCTGAGCAAAAGGGCCACCCGAGCCAATGGCGATTAAATCCATTTCAGGCTGCAATACGTCACCGTTGCCGGTAATAATCAGCGACGCGGTTTCATCAGCCACCGCCAGCAATGCTTCCAGACGCCTTAACATACGGTCAGTACGCCAGTCTTTAGCCAATTCCACCGCAGCACGCATCAGATGCCCCTGATGAATTTCCAATTTGGATTCAAAGCGCTCAAACAAGGTAAACGCATCCGCCGTACCACCGGCAAATCCAGCCAGAACTTTGTTCTGATACAGGCGGCGAACTTTTCTGGCATTGCCCTTCATTACGGTATTGCCAAGAGACACCTGGCCGTCGCCAGCGATGACAACCTGATTATTGCGCCTAACTGAAACTATCGTAGTCACCCGGACTCCTTAAGAATTCGTATCCGTCTGGCGGATATTCATATGAGATTAGCCTGTATTTGGGGTTGAGCAGAGAATTTTCAAGTGAAACAAATGGCCTCATTGAATCGCCAGACTGACACTGAATTCCTTGACCCTCTAAGTCGCCTTGCTTATAAATAGCGTTCGGTTTCCAAACCAGCATAATCATGTCAGCAAAGCACCCCATTATTGCCATTACGGGTTCTTCCGGTGCAGGCACCACAACGACCACCAATGCCATACGCCATATTTTCCGCAATCTGGGTTTGAATGCGGCCTTTGTGGAAGGAGACAGTTTCCACCGTTTTACCCGTCCGGAAATGGAAGTGGAGATCCGCAAGGCCCAGGAACAAGGTCGGCATATCAGCTATTTTGGCCCCAGAGCCAATGATTTTGTGCTACTTGAGAACTTGTTTAAGGAATATGGTGAGACCGGCTCAGGAAAATACCGCCATTACCTGCATAGCTTTGACGATGCAGTGCCCTTCAACCAGATGCCCGGCACCTTTACGCCTTGGCAGGACTTACCCAAAAGTACCGAACTGCTGTTTTACGAAGGCTTACATGGCGGCGTGGTAACAGACGAAGCCGATGCCGCCAAACATGTGGATCTTCTGGTTGGCATGGTGCCTATTGTTAACCTGGAATGGATCCAGAAAATTGTGCGCGACACCACCGACCGCGGTCACTCGCGCGAGGCGGTGATGAGCAGTATCGTGCGCAGTATGGACGACTACTTCCAATACATTACCCCGCAGTTTTCCCGTACCCATGTGAATTTTCAGCGGGTGCCCACGGTAGACACCTCTAATCCGTTCAGCGCCAGGGAAATTCCGTCCCATGACGAAAGTTTTGTGGTGGTGCGTTTTCGCCGTGAAATGCGCAATGTCAATTACCCTTATCTGCTGCAGATGATCGAAGGGGCCTTTATGTCCAGAATCAATACCATAGTGGTACCTGGGGGCAAAATGGGGTTGGCAATGGAATTGATCCTGTCACCCCTGATCGAAGAATTGATGGATAAAAAACGCCGCGCCAGTTTCCAGATGGATTGGGTGGCGGAAAAATAAGGAACAAACATGGCCCCGCATCTGCTTTATTGTTGGGAATTGGGTCAGGGCTACGGTCATGTGCTTAATTTCCGGCACTTGGCATTGCGTTTGCTGGAACAAGGCTGGCGGGTGAGTTGTGTGACAAAAAACCTGGACGTCAGCCGTAAAATGCTGCCCGAGATCCAGGATATCCGTGCCACACCGGCCACAGACAGACAAGTTAAACATAACCCAACCCGCAATCTGGCGGAAATTCTGGTAAACAACGGCTTTCATGATCAACGAAACACGTTAAATCGCTGCCAGGCCTGGCTGGATATTTTCACTGAGCTGCAACCCGATATTGTGCTGATAGATCATGCTCCCACAGCGTTGTTAGTGAGCCATGCTGCCGACATCCCCAGAGTGCTGATGGGCACCGGCTTTTTTATCCCGCCCGACACGAAACCCTTACCCTTCTTACTGAGTCATTTGCTTGGTGAACAACAAAGTGGTGCCGAAGACCAGGTCCTGTCACAGTGCAATGCTTTCCTGCAAAGTGCCAGGAAGCCCCCCCTGGCGTATTTCAGTCAGTTGTTTAGCCAGGCCGACGATTGTTTTCTTTGTACTCTGCCAGAGTTTGATCATTACTCACAACGCCAGGACGCTGAATATTGGGGCCCTTGTTTCGATTTTGAGCAGGGTGCATTGCCGCAGTGGTCACAGGAAGATAAGCCCAGAATATTTGTGTATCTGCACCAGGATTTCGTTGCCATGCCAACCATTTTGCAGCAATTGCATGAACTGGATGCGGCCGTGTCATTACATATTTCCGGTATAGAGCAGGATGTAACGGCGCAATACCCTAAGTTTACCTGGCATCGGGATGCGGTTAATCTGGCTGCGGTAGCTGCTGAGTGCGATTTAGTCATCTGTCATGCCGGCCATGGTACTCTGTCAGGTATGCTGCTCAATGCCGTACCTTTGCTATTGCTGCCCAAGCAGCTTGAACAATGGATATTGGCGGAGTTACTGTGTCGCCGCTATCTTGCATATTTTATCCCCCCCGAAGGCGACTACCAGAATCTGGCCGACAAAATAAACAGAATATTGAATGACGATAAACTCAGACAAAACCTGACGGCATTTGCCAATACTTATGCGGGTTTTTCTCATCAGGAGCAAAAGCAGGGAATGTTGGAAGCACTGCAAACCTTGCTGGAAAATAAAAAGCCCGGCTTAACACCGGGCTTTGTATAGCCATACAATAATGCTATTGGGTTTTCCTGCGCCGACGGAAAGCCAGACCAGCCAGGCCCGCACCTAACAGCGCGATACTGGCGGGTTCTGGCACCGAGGTGGAGTTTTGTCTGATATTGTTGTCGTTAAAGGCAACAGGCACGGTGCTGAAACCATTTGGGTCACCAAACTGCGCATAGGTATAGCCAGTGTAAGAGCCCCAGGAACCATATTCGCCGTATTCACCATAGCCGCAATCCTCGGTAACCGCACTGACGCTTGCCAGGTTTGCTGTACCATAATTGCCATAACCGTTGTCGCAACTTTTCAGGTGATTACCTTGCACAAAGGTCGTGATACTGTAGGTCAGATTGAACGACTCACCGGCTCCCCATACACCAAGGTTCAGGGTGTCGGAAAAGGCGGACCACCAGTAGTAGCTGTCGCCATTCTGGTAACTGCCGAGCATAGTGCCGGAATAGGTTGCCTGTGACCCATTGATATCAGTATCCAGAGTAAACATGCTGCTCCATAGCGAGTTGCCGTCTACGCTGATATCAACAATATAACCCGCGGTAGAAAACTCTTCCGACGTGGTAAAGCCATAGTTTTCAGCATCCAGGGAGCCCCGGTTAATGCTGAAATCATAACTATATAGCTGGGCGAGGCCACTGCTGTTCAGAACATCAACGGATTGGGTAACAGTAGAAAATTGGTGGTAATGTGCGCCCACGCCATAGGAGCGGGAATACATCCAGCCTACATCGTTGCCGCTGGCCCCACCCGAGGTGTCGGCGTCTGAGCCGTATCTGTCGATATAGGACGAAGACCAGCTTGGATCAGAATCGCTGTTGCTGTCCTCGTCATACAGCGGATCACCTATCTGGTATCCGGTCTCAGTGGAAATAGTGTAATTTAACAGTGTTGCCTGGGCTGGCATAACGGCCACACCCAGAATAGTGGCAACGGCCAGGCTCAGAGATTTTGGCCGAAAAATAACGGACTTTTGCATAAACGTCTCCAAAGATTACTGACAGTCTGACCGGCACTATGCCGATTCACAACCGACCGAGCTTGCCCAATGCATAGTCAATGCCAGCAATCCAACTTTGGATAATATCCATACAATTCAAAGATATAAAAATAAACAAAAGTAAGTACTGGAAAAATACCAACCCAGCACTGTAAAAAAATTGGACATAAGTAGAGCGTGTTAACCTTTTGAGTACAGTTTTAATCTCAGAACTCGGCTTCAAGCACTTCAAAACTGTGGCTTACTGCCACCGATTTACCCAGCATAATGGACACCGAGCAGTATTTTTCGGCCGACAGATTTACTGCTCTTTCCACATGTTTTTCACTTACATCCTGGCCACTGACCACAAAGTGTAAATGCAGCTTGGTAAATACTGCAGGCACGGCATCCGCACGCTCACCGCTGAGTTTCACTTCAACACCTGTTACTTTCTGTTTGGCCTTTTTCAGGATGCTGACCACATCCACCGAGGCGCAACTGCCCGCGGCCATCATCACCATTTCCATCGGACTAGCGGCGCTACTTTTGTCACCATCCATCACTACCGCGTGGCCGCTGTCTGACGTGCCAACAAAACGGTAACCATCCACCCACTTAACTGATGCCTGCATTCGTTTCACTCCATAGTGCCTGGCACATTGTGGCCAGACGCGTTTGTTTGCGGTTATTTTGCCTAAAGGTAAGGTTTTACGCCAGCGCCATGCAGACACACAAACTTTGTAACAACTGCGCATGTCAGGCAGGCAAGCTTTTAATTTACTTATGCTTTACCTTATAGTGACAAACATTGTGGCTGAGTTGCACCAAGTCCCCTTTTGGTGTTGGATATCAGCGGTATTTTTTGCAGGTAAATAAGCAATGGGACAGGAAACACCTAAGGTACTGGTAGTTGATGATGATATGCGTCTGCGTAGCTTGCTGGAACGCTATCTGGTTGAGCAGGGCTATCAGGTCAGAACGGCAGCCAATTCAGAACAAATGGACAGGCTGCTGGAACGGGAAAACTTCCATATGATGGTGCTGGACCTGATGTTACCCGGTGAAGACGGCCTGTCCATTTGTCGTCGCCTGCGTCAGCGCGAAAATGAAATCCCTATTGTGATGCTGACAGCCAAAGGCGATGAAGTAGATCGCATAATCGGCCTGGAGATGGGTGCCGATGATTACCTGCCCAAACCCTTTAATCCGCGTGAGCTGCTGGCCCGCATCAAGGCCGTATTGCGTCGTCGTACCACCGAAGCTCCTGGTGCACCTTCGCAAGAAGAACAAATGGTCACATTTGGTAAATACAGTCTTAATCTGGCCACCCGTGAAATGAATGCAGACGGTCAGCCGATGACACTGACCAGTGGTGAATTTGCCGTACTTAAGTCTTTGGTGACCCACCCCAGAGTGCCGTTGTCCAGAGATAAACTGATGAACCTTGCCAGAGGCCGCGACTACAGTGCGCTGGAGCGCAGCATTGATGTGCAGGTTTCGCGTCTGCGTCGTATGCTGGAAGACGACCCTGCCAACCCTCGCTATATTCAGACCGTATGGGGTTTAGGCTACGTGTTTGTGCCGGATGGTGAGAAGAAGAACGCCTAGTTCTGAATATCAATTAACATTATGCGTGTATTGCCTAAGAGCGCCTTTGGTCAGACCGTACTGCTGATCGGTTTGTTGCTGTTGATCAACCAGGTGGTGTCTTACCTGTCGGTGACCTATTACTTTATTCGTCCCACTTACCAGCAGATCAATCATCTGCTGGCAAATCAGGTTAATGTGATTTTCCTGGAAGGACTGGACCATCAGGACCCTGATTTACACAGGGAATTCTTTGATGCCACGGGTATTCGTATTTTGTCCGAAGCAGAGGCCAGACAACAGGGTTTGGACCAGGCCAGACATTATCAGTCATTATCCAGACAAATGTCGGAGCGCCTGGGTGGCAGTGCCGATGTGCGTATTACGCCGGGCGATCCCTATATGTTCTGGGTCAATCCTCCACAGGACCCCAATTTGTGGATCACCATTCCCATGCAGGGTCTGGGCGAAACCGACATTTCGCCACTGACTATCTATCTGATGGTCATTGGTGTACTCAGCGTGGCGGGCGGCTGGTTATTTGTGCGGCGCCTTAACAAACCCCTGCAGGCCCTTCAACATGCCGCCATGGCCGTGGCCCGGGGTAATTTTCCAGCCCCGCTGAAAGAAAGTGGCTCAAGTGAGATTATGGCGGTAACCCGTGCGTTCAATCAGATGTCACGAGGTATTAAGCAGCTTGAAGACGACCGGGCATTGCTGACAGCAGGAATTTCCCATGATTTGCGCACGCCGTTAACCCGTATCCGTCTGGCCACCGAAATGTTACCAGACCAACAGGAATGGATTCGCGATGGCATTAATCATGATATTGAGGATATGAACGATATCATCGATCAATTTATCAATTATGTGCGCCAGGACCGACAAGAGAAGTTGGAGCGAGTTAATCTTAACAGTCTGATCGACGATGTTGTGCGCGTCAGGGACATCGAAGAAAATCACCACATCAAGCTTGAACTGGCCGAAGTGCCGGACTTACAACTGCGCAAAGTGGCCATCAAGCGCGTGTTGGACAATCTGATTGAAAACGCATTTCGTTACGGCAGCCCGCATATAGAGATTAGTTCCGATTACAACAAAAAACGCCGCGAAGTGACCTTTAGTGTGCGAGACCATGGCCCGGGCATTCCAGAAGATCAAATCGACAATCTGTTTCAACCCTTTACGCAGGGCGACAAGGCCAGGGGCAGCCTCGGCTCGGGTTTGGGACTGGCCATTATTAAACGTATCGTTGATATGCATCTTGGCAGTATCAGACTGGAAAATCATCCGGATGGAGGGCTGATTGCCAAAGTGGCTTTGCCGAGCAAGCTGGACAGCAGCGGCAAATTACCTTAGCACCACACACACAGAATTTTACAATTTTCCCACATCATTAACCTATGGCAATCCTTGCTTAACATTGCGGCCATCTGGGCGGCTGGTACTATGAGCTTGACTACCTTCGCCGAAAAATGACAAACAGCCTCTGATAACAATAGTAAGGAATAATTATGGCATATAAAGTCGTTGCACTCGCCGCGGCCATGTTGATGCTGGGTTGCAGTCCCAAACCTGCAGACACCAGTACCGACGCCATGGCAGATAAACTGGCAGAAAAAGCCCAGCCCATGTCCAGCCCGGTGAGTTTTAATGTCCCGGTGCATTACAGTAAGCTGGACAATGGCTTAAAAGTGGTTATCTCACCGGATAACACCGCCCCCATCGCGACTGTTGGGGTTTACTACAACATTGGCTTTCGCATCGAGCCCAAAGACAGAACCGGTTTTGCCCACTTGTTTGAGCATATGATGTTTCAGGGCTCGGAAAATCTGGGCAAGATGGAATTTATCAGTCTGGTGCAAAACAATGGCGGCGTGCTGAACGGTTCGACCCGCTTTGATTACACCAACTATTTTGAAATTGTTCCGGCGCACAAGCTGGAAACCATGCTATGGGCCGAAGCTGACCGCATGAAGGGTCTGGCCATTACTCAGGAAAACCTGACAAACCAACAAGGGGTCGTTAAGAACGAGGTGAAAGTGAACGTTCTTAACCAACCTTATGGTGGTTTCCCCTGGCTGGATATGCCGCAGTACGCCTTCAATAACTGGTATAACGCGCACAACTTCTACGGCGACCTGGCCGATTTGGATGCCGCGACCCTGGAAGATGTAAAAGCCTTCTTCGATATGTACTATGCGCCCAATAATGCCGTGGTGGTGGTAGTGGGTGACGTAGACGTAGACCAAACCCTGGCCATGGTTAAGCAATACTTTGGGGCCATTCCCAGCGCCGAATTAGCGGCCCAGCCAGATCTGACCGAACTGCGTCAGGAGCAGGAAAAGCGCTTTAACAAATTTGACCGGTTAGCGCCTAAACCGGCCTTTGCGTTTGCCTATAAAATGCCGCCACGTAACACACCTGAATATTATGCCATGGGCATCATTGATCAGTTGCTGGTGCAAGGCGATGACAGTCTGCTGCATCAGGAACTGGTTAAAGAACGCCAGGTGACAGGTGATGTGGGCGGGGGTATCAATTATTTGCTGGGCAACATGTTTAATTATAACGGCCCCATGTTGTGGATGAGCTCATTTACCCATGACGAGCAACACAGCGAAAAAGATCTGGTATCAGCAGTGGATGCGGTGGTGGCCAGGCTGGCCGAGCAACCCATAGATGAAAAAGATATCCAGCGCGCCCTGGTGAAACTGCGTTCAGATCTGTATGACAACATTGATGGCTTCTACGGCTTTGGCAAACTGGACCTGCTGGCCAGCTTCGCCTTGTTCGATGACAACCCGGCACGCATTAACGAACTGGAAGCCAACTTCAAGGCCGTTACCCCTGAGCTTATCAAGGCCACGGTAAAAGAGTATTTACGTCCGGGTAATCGCACCATCCTAACCCTGACACCGGGTGAAGCCCCATCCCAGGCAGCCTCGCAAGGAGAACAACAATGAGAAACGCTTTGTACATGCTGTGTGGTGCCCTGTTGCTGAATGTTCATGTTCAGGCCAAGGAACTGCCACCACAAGGTGGGCAACCCCAGGATTTTAAACTGACTCAAACCCGCGACATTCAATTGGACAACGGTCTGACGGTGACCTTTGTGCAATATGGCAAAACGCCCAAGGTCACTCTGCGCCTGATTACCGACACCGGCAACGTGGATGATCAGGGTAAAGACGCGGTATCGGATATCAGCTATCAGTTGCTGACTGAAGGCACCCAAACCCTCAACGCCAAACAAATCGCCGAAGCTGCAGCAGAGATGGGCGGACAGGTGAATACCTCGGTGGCCACCAATGCCAGCTTTTTGCAAATGGATGTCCTGAGCGAATTTGCCCCGGATGCGGTGCGCTTGCTGGCCGACCTGGCTATCCGTCCGAAATTTGCCGAAGCGGACCTGCAACGGGCCGTCGCCAACTTTGTACGGGATCTGAAAGTCAGTAAATCTCAGGCGCAGAGTCAGGCAACCGAAGCTTTCTACCGTGCCGTGTATGGCGACCATCCCTATGCCAATGTGTTTGCCGATGAAGCCAAGGTTCAGGCACTGACCCTGGCCGACGTGCAGAGCTTTGTCAGTACTAACCTTGTGGCCAAACGCAGCCACTTATATGTGTCAGGCCAGTTTGACGAAGCCAGCACTGAGCAGGCGGTGCGCCAGGCCTTTGCCGACATGTCTGGCGGCCAGGCGCGGACATTGACCAAACCCAGCCATCAGGCCGAAGCCGAGCTGGTATTTATCGCCAGGGAGCAGGCTCCACAGTCCACCATTCGCCTCGGCTTACCCGTGGTGGATCCGTCACACCCGGATTTTGTCGGCCTGACCACCATGAATACCCTGCTCGGGGGGGCTTTTTCCAGTCGCATTACCTCTAATATTCGTGAGGACAAGGGCTATACCTACTCACCAAACAGCAGTCTGGCCACGCGTGTGGGTGCTGCCCTTTGGTATGAGGGTGCTGATGTCACGGCAGAGTCAACCGGCGCGGCCATTGCAGAGATTATTAAAGAGATAAAGCGCCTGCAGACTGAAGCGCCCGCTAAACAAGAATTAGAGGGTTTTAAAAACTATTTGTCTGGCATTTATGTGTTGCAGAATTCATCGCGCACCGCCATTATCAACCAGTTGTGGAACCTGAAGAGTCATGGCCTGCCGCTGTCTCATCTGCAAACTTACCTGCAGAAAGTGAATGCTTTGACCCCGGAGCAGATTTCCGCACTGGCGGCAAAGTACCTGCCATTGGACAAAATGACACTGGTCGTTGTAGGTGATCCTGCCGTGCAACAACAGCTTGGTCAGGTTGCCGAACTTAAATCTGTTTACGGCCTCTAAGGCCTGGGCTTTGCCGGTGCTGCGATGCACCGGTGCCCTTTGATTGCATTATGTTGCTGCCCCGCCAGCCCCACACGAGTCGCAGGGATGATTGAAGTAGAAAAATTGAGTCGCATCTATGGTAGCGGAGAAACCCGCGTAACAGCACTGGATGATGTGTCGTTGCGCATCGGTGCAAATGAATTTGTCGCCATCATGGGTACATCGGGTTCAGGTAAGTCCACCCTGATGAATATTCTCGGCTGCCTGGATTCTCCCACCACAGGCCAGTACCGACTGGCAGGCCAGAATATCGCCAGCCTGGATGATGAGTCCCTGTCAGGGATCCGCAACCGCCAGATTGGCTTTATCTTCCAGACATTCCATTTATTGCCGCGATTAAATGCGGTGCAGAATGTCATGCTGCCGCTACGTTATTCAGATATCAGTATTCAGGACGCCCGTCAGCGTGCCAGTGATATGCTCGCTCAGGTGGGCCTTGGTCATCGCGCTCACCATAAACCATTTGAAATGTCTGGTGGGCAGCGCCAGCGGGTGGCTATTGCCAGGGCTTTGGTCAATCAACCCAAAGTGATTTTTGCCGACGAACCCACCGGCAACCTGGATACCCGTACTTCCGAAGAAATAATGGCTTTGCTAACCGGGCTGCATAAACAAGGGCAAACCATCGTCATGGTCACCCATGAGGAAGATATTGCCGCCCATGCCGGCCGTATTATCCGCATGAAAGATGGTCTGGTAGTGGAGGACAGCTTATGCAATTAAGAATTCTATTGCTGGCCTGGTTGTCATGTCCCTTGCTGGCCAGCCCCTTATTACTCACAGGTCAGGTCAGGGCGGCAGACAGTCAGGTGTTTTATGCACCACGCACCGACAACTGGCGTGTGCAGGTAGACTGGATGATGAAGGAAGGTCAGGTTGCCCAGGTCGGCGATCCCGTAGTGGTATTCGATGGCAGTGGTATTCAGGCCAGTATTGATCAGGAAGAAGTCAGCCTGATCAATGCCCGAGAAGAGCTGGTTCGCCAGCAGTCAGACGGAGAGCTAAAAGTACTGGAAGCCCAGTCGGGCCTGGACAGAGCTGAGCTGCTGGTACAAAAAGCACGGCTGGATGCGTCGGTACCCAAGGGCACACACAGCACCTTTGATTATGAGAAGTATCAGTTGGAGCTGGAAAAGGCCCTGGTTGCCAAAACCAAAGCGGTGGATAAGCTGGATCAGGCCAAATTCAGCCACCAGACTGCCCTGGAGAAGCAGCAACTTAAAATTGAAAACCATGAGCGGCAACTGGCCTACCACCGCCACAAGCTGACCCTGATGAATCAAACCGCCCAGCGTAGCGGCCCGGTTATCTATGCCGATCACCCCTGGAATGGTGAAAAAATGTTTGTCGGCGCTACTGCCCAGCCCGGTTGGCGTATTGCCGAAATTCCGGCCATTTCCGGTTTATATGTAGAGGCCTGGGTGCACGAAGCCGACCAGGCAAGACTGCAACCCGGCCAGGCCGCCTGGTTGAGCCTGGATGCCTTCCCCCAGCGGCGCTTTGAGGCAAAACTCAAGGATGTCTCGCAACAACCCGAACAACGGCGCGAATGGGGTAATGATGCCTATTTCCGCGCCACCTTTGAATTTGATGTGCCGGACAATCTGACCTTGCTGCCGGGTATGAGTGCACAATTGGAACTGCAGGGAGAACAGGATGTATAAATGGCTATCGCTGCTGTGGCTGGGCCTGTTAACCGCCTGCAGCCCACCACAAGGTCAACAGGCACAGCGGGAAAAACTAACCAATCTGGTGGAAGCCAGTGGTGAGCTGAAACCGCTGCAAAGCGCGGTGTTGGCACCACCTGCGGTGGAACGCATGTGGCAATTCCAGATCAAGCATATGGCACCGGATAACAGTCGGGTTGAAGCAGGACAACTGGTACTGGCCTTTGACGATAAACAGGTCAGAGACCGGTTGCTGGACAAGCAGGCAGAGCTGGCCACCGCAGAAAAAGAACTGGAAAACCAGACACTCAAGCAAGAAGCCGATGGCGAGGAATTAAAACTGCAATTGGCAGAAATGCAGATGAATTACGATAAAGCCAAACGCCGGGCTGACATCGTTGATAACTCCCGTTCCGAACTGGAACGGCAAAAAAGCGTACTGGACTTTAAAATCGCACAAATTGATCTGCACCTCGCCAAGGAGAAACTCAATCATCATCATGCCTCCAAGGCCCGCAACATTAAATTGGCCAGCGGTAAAGTTGAGCGCCTGCAAGGGGAAGTACGCGAGTTACAGCAATCTATCGACAAGCTACAGATCCATGCCCCTTTTGCCGGCATAGTGCTGTACAAAGCAGACTGGAATGGCGAAAAGCCCCTGGTGGGGGAATCGGTTAATTTTGGCCAGGCGGTATTGGAAATTGCCAAGCCCGATCAGCTACAGGTGATTGCCCAGGTACGTGAATCCGACAGTGGTCAGGTGAAACCCGGCCAAAGCGTTGAAGTTATTCTGTCCGGTAGTCAGGAAGTGGTGGTCAGCGGCAAGGTGGAGTCCCTGGGCCAGGTATTTCGCAATATGTCGCGCCAGGATAAACGGCGTATTATTGATGCCGCCATCGTACTGGATACGGTCGATCTGGACAGTATGCGACCCGGTATGACCGCCAGGGTTAAAATTCATACCCAAACCTTTGATGAAGCCCTGACCTTACCTCAGCAACTGGTGAAGAAGGATGAGCAGGGTTATTGGGTAATGCTGGCCGACGGTTCCCGCCAGGATGTGGAAGTCACGTCACTGACCCAGGGTAAGGCTGTGATTAATCAGGGGCTGAGCGAAGGGGATTGGGTGCTGCCATGAAAAAACTGATGCCTTTTGCCCTGTTACTGCTTGGTGCCTGCAGTGAAGATACAGAACAAATTCCCTTGTACGAGGCCAATCAGCAAACCTTGTCTGTGGTGGTGCCCGCCAGTGGTGAGTTGTTTGCGGCCCGTTCAGAAATGGTAACGGCCCCGGCCTTTCGTAATGGCCCACAAAGTCTGGCCTGGCTGGCTCCTGAGTTTAGCCAGGTCAGCAAAGGAGACGTGATTGCCCGTTTTGACGCCGAAAGCTTGCAATTACGGGCAGAGCAGTCACAACACCGCATGGCCCTGAGCGACCTGGATATTCAGGAAAAAGATGCCGAACTCAGTACCCAGGGCGATGCTATCAGCAAAGACATCGAACTGGTGGGAGAAGAAAAAACCTTTGCCGAGCAGTTCGCCATCGAAGACCTGCAGATCCGCTCTAAACTGGAAATACTGGAGTCTTTGCAGGACAAGGAATATCTGGGTGCCAAGCAGGAATATCTGCATTGGAAAGACGACAGCTTCCAGCAAAGTTCCGCCGGTGAGCTGGGCTTGCTGGCCATGCAAAAATCTCAGCACCAACAGCGCCTGGAGTCTTTTACCAGCAGTTTGGATTTGCTGGAAGTCAAAGCCCCCCATGATGGCACCCTGGTGTATTATGCCGACTGGTCTGGGCAAAAACCCAGTGTCGGGCAGACTATGTGGCCAGGCTCGAAAATTGCCACACTGCCAGATTTAAGCCTGATCAAGGCCAAGCTTTTTGTACTGGAAGCCGAAGCGCTAAGCCTGGCCCCGGGGCAGGCTGTCAGCCTGTATCTGGTAGCACAACCGCAGACCGAACTGAAAGGCGAGGTGGAATCGGTGGCGCCTATGCCATCCAGCATCCGCCGCAATGATCCGCAGAAATATTATGAAGTAACCGTCAGCCTGAATCAGCAGAACAGGGATCTTTTGGTGCCAGGGCGGAAAGTGGAAGCAAAGATTCAGGTGCTGGACCAACCAGACAGCCTGGTGGTGCCGCTGCAAAGCCTGTTTAACCAACAAAACCAGCATATTGTTTATCGCAAAAACGGCAGTGGCTTCGACCCTGTTCCCGTGCAGATAGGACGTACCAGTTTGTCGTTTGCTCAGATCCTCAGCGGTCTGGAAGAGGGCGATGAAGTGGCGTTGGTGAATGTTAAGGATGCACAGCCATGAAGTACCTGATGTTGTTGCTGGATACCCTGGAAGAGCTGCGCCAGCATGCCCTGCGCACCTTTTTAACTCTGCTGGGAATGATTTTCGGTGTTGGCGCGGTGATTGCCATGCTGAATATCGGGGCCGGGGCCGAACGTGAAGCCCTGCGTATGATCGACAGCATGGGCCTGCGCAATCTGATCATTAATGCGCGTGAATTCGAGCAGGAAGCCTTACAGGAACAGCGTAAGCATTCCCGCGGCCTGAGTTTGCGTGACGGTGAAATTGCCACCACCAGCCTGCCCTTTGTCAGCGATTTCGCCGCACAACGCAAACTGGACACCTACGAGTTATTCAGCCTGTCCGGGCGCAGCGACGGTGAAGCCGTCGGGGTCAGTGCCAGTTATTTTGAACTGAGTAAGCTGGACCTGGCCGAAGGCCGGGTACTGAATGACGAAGACGAACGCCATCTGGCTCAGGTGGCGTTGCTGGGGGCCAATACCGCTGCCCAGTTGTTCCCGCTCGGCGATGCGCTGGGGCAGAATATCAAAATTAACCACTTGTGGTTTAAGGTGGTAGGTGTGCTGCAAGCCCCGTTTCTGAGTAAAGAAGAATTCCAGGGGATTAAGCTGGGCGGTGAACAAAACCAGGTGTTTATTCCCTTGCAAACTGCCATGCGTAAGTTTCCGGCCGAATGGCTGGACAGCGAGATCAGCAGCCTGAAGCTGAAAATCAGCGAAGACACTGATCCTATGGTGGCGGCTAAGGCCATTAACAGGTTACTGGAACAGCGTCATAACCAGATTGACGACTACGATATGCTGGTGCCGGCCGCTTTGCTGGCCCAGCAAAAGCAAACTCAGCAGATTTTTAATATCGTCATGTCCTGTGTGGCGGGGATTTCCCTGCTGGTTGGCGGCATTGGCATTATGAACATTATGCTGGCCACCGTATTAGAGCGCACCACAGAAATCGGCCTGCTGCGCGCGGTAGGCGCTACCTGCCAGGATATTCGCGTGCAGTTTGTGGCAGAAAGCCTGACCATTTCCATTGTCGGCGGCCTGCTGGGGATTTTATTTGGTATTGGCCTGTCGGAAGTTATCGCCTTGTTTAGTGGCTGGGCGGTGAGCTGGTCACTGGCCGCGATTATTCTGTCCTTCAGTATCTGTACCGCTATAGGCCTGGGTTTTGGTATTTATCCGGCGGTCAAGGCATCGCAATTAGACCCTATTGAAGCCTTGCAGCATAACTGACCTTACAATCTGCGGTTAAGTAGCCAGAAAAAAGGGTTGCAGTTGCAACCCTTTTTACGTTTCAGCCTATCAGGCCTTAGGGCCAGCCTGACGAATCTCTTCAGATACGGCGTATTTGGCAAAGTTCTGTTTAAACTCTGCGGCCAAACGGCTGGCGTACTCGTCATATTTAGCCTGATCTGCCCAGGTATTTCTGGGATTCAGTAGTTTGCTGTCCACCCCATGCACAGCCACTGGAACATCCAGGTTAAGCTGTTCAATATGTTGGGTTTCCACCCCATCCAGCTTATTGTTAACAATGGCGTCCACCACCGCACGGGTAGTAGGAATATCAAAGCGCTTACCTTCACCATAAGGACCGCCAGTCCAGCCGGTATTCACCAGATATACTTTGGCACCGAATTCACGTACCCGCTTCATCAGCAGCTCGGCATAGACGCCAGCCGGACGCGGGAAGAAGGGGGCACCAAAGCAGGTAGAGAAGGTGGACTCAATGGCGGCTGTGGAGCCAATTTCGGTGGAGCCCACCTTGGCGGTGTAGCCAGACAAGAAATGATAAGCAGCCGCCTGTTCTGACAGAATAGATACCGGTGGCAATACACCACTGACATCGCAAGTCAGAAACACTACGGCGCGGGGTTCACCGGCACGATTGGCCACTTCACGCTTTTCAATATGCTCCAGCGGGTAAGCGGCGCGACTGTTCTGAGTCAGGCTGCAATCCTGATAGTCCGGTTTGCGTTTGTCATCCAGCACCACGTTTTCCAGTACCGTACCGAAGCGAATAGCGTCCCAGATGACAGGTTCATTTTGTTGTGACAGGTCGATACATTTGGCGTAACAACCGCCTTCAATATTAAATACCGAGCCAGGTGCCCAGCCATGCTCATCGTCACCAATCAGAAAACGCGAAGGATCGGCTGACAACGTGGTTTTACCGGTGCCAGACAGGCCGAAGAACAATGTCACGTCACCCTGTTCACCAACATTGGCACTACAGTGCATAGGTAATACATCTTTGCCCGGTAACAGGAAGTTTTGCACCGAGAACATGGATTTTTTCATTTCCCCGGCATAGCGCATTCCCGCCAGCAAGACTCTGCGTTTGGCGAAATTGATAATCACCACACCGTCTGAGTTGGTGCCGTCACGCTCGGGTTGACAGATAAAGCCTGGGGCATTCAGAATTTGCCAGGCATCTTTACCGGCGTGATTCCAGTTTTGCGGGCGAATAAACAGGTTACGGGCAAACAATTGGTGCCAGGCTGTCTCTGTGCGTACCTGCAACGGCAGGTAATGTTCTGGATCAGCGCCCACTTCCAGGTGCGACATAAAGTGGCTTTTACCCAGTAAATAGGCTTCGACTCTGTCCCAAAGTGCATCAAACTGGCTTGCATCGAATGGGCGATTCACCGCGCCCCACTCAATGTCCTGTTCAGTAGAGGCTTCCCTGACAATAAAACGATCTTTGGGTGAACGACCCGTGCGGGCACCAGTTTCCACCACCAGCGCACCATTGGCGGCCAGTTTTCCTTCGCCGCGGGCCAGCGCTTGTTCAATTAACTCGGCAGGGGTTAAATCCACTAACACATTGGGGGGAACAGAGGTCATCGGGGTACTCCAGATTAAAAACTTTCAGACGGTATTTCAGTATTATTTTTTGCCGCGCATCATACAGTAATAAAGGCTTTGTTGGCCAAACAAAGCGAATATTTTTTCAGCAAAACTGAAAGTCTTTCATTAATTTGATCTAATACTTTCAGTTATGCGGCAACTCTGGATGATGTCGGCAAAAAACTGGAACTTTATAACGGCCAAAGCAAAGCGTTGTCGGTTTACGCCAACTGATACCCTTGCTGCCGGATGGCGATGGTCTGACAAAACACAAGCCGATCTGACCTCTGGGCATTTTTTACTTGCATAGAGTAAAAGATCTACTATCATAAGTTTCGTTGTGAAACTTAATATTTCGATTTGATGTATAAACGAAACACTCAATTTCGTCGACGCGCCATAGTCGACCGCCTGATGTCGCAGGGAGAAGTGACAGTGGATGCCCTGACCAAGGAATTCAGCACCTCCGAAGTGACCATCAGAAAAGATCTGACCGAGCTTGAACGCAGTGGATTATTAGTGCGTAAGTACGGCGGTGCGATGTTGCTGCCGCAGGATGCCCCGGAACTGGAAGAAGAAGTTTCGTTTCGAAAGATATCCATTGCCAAAGCCGCCAGTCAACTGATCCGCGACCATAACCGCATCATTATCGACAGCGGCAGTACCACCTCGGCCCTGATCCCGGAACTCAATCATAAGCGTGGCCTGGTGGTCATGACCAATGCCCTGCATGTGTCTGCCAGTTTGCTGGAACTGGAAAACGAGCCCACCGTGTTGATGACCGGCGGCACCTGGGACAACCAGTCACATTCTTTTCAGGGCCAGATGGCCGAACAGATGCTTAGGGCCTATAACTTTGACCAGGCCTTTTTAGGCGCAGCCGGGCTGGACCTGGACAAAGGTACCACCACTTTTAATGAATTAACCCAGTTATCCAAGGTAATGGCCGAAGTGGCGCGCGAAGTGATTGTGCTGGCCGAATCCGAAAAGCTGCAACGCAAGATACCCAATCTGGAGCTGCCCTGGTCACAAATTTCCGTGCTGGTCACGGACGATCAGATCCCGGCAGCCGCCAGACAACAGATTGAACAGAAAGGCGTACAGGTAATCTGCGCCAAAACCGAATAAACGGAGAAACAACATGTGTGGAATAGTGGGCGCCATCGCCGAACGTAACGTAGTCAGCATTTTGCTGGAAGGATTAAAACGTCTGGAATACCGCGGCTATGACTCCGCCGGTGTGGCCGTGCTGGATAGCGAAGGTCAGTTGCAGCGGGTACGTCGCACCGGCAAGGTGCAGGAACTGGCCGATGCACTGGCCAGCAGTCCCATTAAAGGCAGTACCGGTATTGCCCATACCCGCTGGGCCACCCATGGCGGCGTCACCGAGGCCAATGCCCACCCGCACTTTTCCACCGAACGCATTGCGGTGGTACATAATGGTATTATCGAAAACTATCTGGAACTGCGTGAACAATTGCGCGGCCAGGGCTTTCACTTCAGTTCCGACACCGACACCGAAACCATTGCCCATCAGGTGGAGCTGGAACTGCAAAGCGCCGACAGTCTGCTGAGCGCAGTGCAGCGTGCGGTGAAAAAATTCCATGGTGCCTACGGCACAGTGGTGATGGATCAGCAAAACCCCGAGCATGTGGTGGTGGCCCGTTCAGGCAGCCCGCTGGTGATTGGTCTGGGTATTGATGAGAACTTTATTGCCTCGGATCAGTTAGCGTTACTGCCGGTAACCCGCCGCTTTATCTTTTTAGAAGAAGGCGATGTGGCACAGATTAGCCGTACCCAGGTACATATATTCGACAAGGACGGCCATGAAGTACTGCGCCCGGTACATGACTCGGATATTGAACACGATGCCGGTGACAAAGGCGGCTATCGCCACTATATGCTCAAGGAAATTCATGAGCAGCCTACCGTGGTGCGCAATACCCTGCAGGACCGCTTAAGTGACGAAGGGGTGGATCCGCGTATTTTTGGCGCCATGGCCCCGGATTTACTGGCCAAGGTTAAGCATGTACAGATTGTCGCCTGTGGCACCAGCTATCACTCAGGTATGACGGCCCGTTACTGGCTGGAGCAATATGCCAATGTGTCCTGCAACGTGGAGATCGCCTCAGAATTCCGCTACCGCAAGTCGTTTGTTCACCCTGACAGCTTGCTGGTCACCATCTCCCAGTCTGGTGAAACCGCCGACACTCTGGCGGCACTGCGCCTGGGCAAGGAACTGGGCTATATGGCCAGCCTGACCATTTGTAACGTACCTGGTTCGTCCTTGGTACGGGAGTCCGATCTGGCCTTTATGACCCTGGCGGGCGCAGAAATCGGCGTGGCTTCCACTAAAGCCTTTACTACCCAGTTAACCGGATTGTTAATGCTGACACTGGCGCTGGGGCAGTTTAACGGCATGACCACCAGCGACCATGGCAAGATTGTCAGTGCTCTGCACAGTCTGCCGGCCAAACTGGAAGAAACCCTGGCGCTGTCCGCTGGTATTGAAAAACTGGCGGAAGAATTTGCCGATAAACATCACAGCTTGTTCCTGGGTCGTGGCGATCAGTATCCCATTGCCATGGAAGGGGCACTAAAGCTTAAAGAAATTTCTTATATTCACGCCGAAGCTTACGCGTCCGGTGAGCTTAAACATGGCCCGCTGGCGCTGATTGACGATGAAATGCCGGTGATTGTGGTAGCACCGAATAATGAACTGTTGGAAAAACTTAAATCCAACGTTGAAGAAGTACGCGCTCGCGGCGGCATCATGTATGTATTTGCCGACAAAGACGCAAAATTTGCCAGCGACGCCACCATGCGGGTGATTAACCTGCCGCATGTGGACAGTGTGACCGCGCCTATCGTGTATACCCTGCCACTGCAGTTGCTCAGCTACTACGTCGCCATTATTAAAGGCACCGACGTCGACCAGCCACGCAACCTGGCCAAATCTGTGACCGTGGAATAAGTTTCCAACCAAAGCCTTTGGGGCCTTCGGGCCCCTTTTTTAATATTTTGACTATCACTTGATATTTTCATCCAGGAACGCACGAATAACAGGGATGATCTCATTACCGTGAGTTTCCAACGCAAAATGCCCGGTGTCGTAAAAGCGAATATCCGCATTGGGAATATCACGTTTCCATGCTTGTGCCCCTGCGGGTAGGAAAAAGGGATCGTTTCTGCCCCAAACGGCCAGCAAAGGCGGTTGATGCTTGCGAAAATATGCTTGGAACTGAGGATACATCGCCACATTGCTGGCGTAATCGAGCACCAAATCTAACTGAATCTCAGCGTTGCCAGCTTGAGAAATATGCTTTCCTTCCAAAGTATAAGCATCTGGTGATACCAGATGCTTATTTGATACGCCTTCCAAATATTGCCACCTTATCGATGCTGGAGTGAAGAACTCTCGCAAGGCATCACGGCTGTCTTGCGTGCGCTCGCGCCAGTATTTTTGAATTAGTGCCCAGCCTTCGCTCAAGCCGTCTTCATAGGCATTGCCATTTTGCGATACTATAGCGGTTATCCGGGAAGGGTGCTTAATGGCCAGACGCCAACCGACAGGAGCCCCGTAGTCATGCACTATCAAAGCATAGCTATCCAGTTTAAGTTGCTCGGTAAACTGATCAATGGTCTGTGTCAACTGACCGAAGGTGTAGCTGTAATTAGCTCTGGCAGGTGATTGGGTAAACCCAAAGGCCGGTAGGTCTGGTGCTACCACGTGATAGCTGTCGGCCAGTTGGGGGATTAAATCGCGAAACATAAAAGAAGAAGCTGCAAATCCATGCAAGAGCAGAACAGTAGGTTTTTCAACACTTCCCGCCTCACGATAGAAAACGTTGACGTCTCCAACTTGCTCATAGCGATAACTAATCTGATTGGGCGCAGCCTCAGATACTGGCACGATGCCAGTTAATATAAGACCTGTCAGACATATCTGGTTAAAACTCATAAAGCCATCGTAACCACTAAAACCAAATTTGAAGGTTACGCCACACTTTGGTAACCTGTCAAATATCATTTTTAAGGTTACATTTGAATTATGAAATCAACGACCCAACTGCCTGCTGGCACGCTCTTCTTGGCAGACAATGTTGCCCTCGACTTTATCAATACCCAATATGGGGCAGGTGACCACCATCACGATGGTTTCACCGATGACAATAGCGTCATGACTTGGCTGCAGGCGGCCAAGTTGCTTTCGCCTGAAGTTCAGAACAAAGCCCCTACCGGGCTGCTCGTGCTCGCACGCCAGTTGCGCAATCAAGCAAGAGAAGTAGTGGCTGCGGCAATGACCGGCTCTTCAGCAAAGTCTGAACTGATCAACCAAATATTGGAGCTGGGACGCCCAAGAAGGGAGCTGACGTGGGATAGTGAAAACAATGCATACAAGCTTATTACCCAAATCCGTGATAACAGTCCAGCCTGTCTGCTTGAGCCTGTCGCGAAAGCACTTGCGCAGTTGCTCACCAGCAGTAAGTTTGAATATGTCAGGTGCTGTGAAGCAGATGATTGCGTTTTGCTTTTTCATGACTTAACCAAGTCACACCGACGCAGATGGTGCAGTATGGCAACCTGTGGAAACCGCATGAAAGTGGCAGCATTTCGCGCCAGAAAGGGCAATAGCACCAATGGCAAGAGATTAAGTAAAGATGGAGATAAACCATAGTCTGGGTATCTGGTTACGGTAGATACGTTTACCGAAACTTTGCAGTTCAGAAACCACAAGTTTCCAATCACTGCTGGCAAACCAATTACACCCTGTAGCACTTATTCACTAACTGTTCGTTTTTTGCTCTGACTTTCTAATTAACATCTGACTAACTTTTCGCCCCATCATGCCAATGGAAGGGACAATGCCTAATTTCTGCCGGTGTTATTTCGTCTGTTCAGCCAAAGTGCTAGCCATTTTTATGGCGACAGCAACCTATGCTCAGGGTTCTGCAGAGCGCCTTGCCGGCCACTATATCGTTGTTCTGGATGGACCAACAATCTCAGCGCCCTCTGACCAGCTGCAACTGGCAACCCAGTCGGTTTCTGCCCTTGCCCGTCAGCAAGTTCATCATCAGCAGCAGGTATTTTCCCGGCAGGTAAAACGGCAGGTGCCAGGCGCCCGCATAAAACGTCGTTTTGATACCTTGATCAATGCGGTGGAAGTGGCTATCGACGACAGCCAGTTACCCGCCTTGTTGGCGCTACCGGCAGTGAAACAGATTTACCCGGTAAGAATGCGTTATGCCCATCTGGATGCCAGTCATCAGGTCACCGGCAGTGTGCAGGGCTGGCAACTGCTGGGCGGGCAGCAGCATGCTGGCAAAGGGGTAAAGATTGCCATTATCGACTCTGGTATTCAGCCGCGTAACCCAATGTTTTCCGACAACGGTTTGGATGCGCCGGATCTGGCCAAGCATAGCTGGCTTCAGGAAAACCCGGACTATTGTCGTCAGGTCGGGGGAGACCCAAATTTTTGCAACAATAAGGTGATTATCGCCCGGGTATTTCCGCCTTCGGAAGACGATATATTTCACTTAGAACCTGGCGTCGAGATTTCACCACTGGACAACAACCGCCATGGCAGCCATGTGGCCGGTATCGCCGCCGGTGTGCCGATTGATGTCACCTTCGAAGATGTGAATGTAAGCTTGTCCGGCGTGGCACCCGGTGCCTATCTGATGGTCTACAAGGCGCTGTTTGATAATGGCGGCGTTGTCAGGGGCTCGGATGCCATGCTACTACAAGCGCTGGAATACGCGGTAAAAGACGGCGCAGACGTGATTAATAACTCCTGGGGCGCCATCCAGGACGAAGACCCGCAAGCCTCGGTGTTTGCCGCAGTGTTTGCTGTGGCAGAGCAAATGGGCATAGTGATAGTCAATTCCGCCGGGAACAATGGTGCCTGGGGTGATAATGCGATTAATTGCCCAGGTTGTATCGAGTCTGGTATCACGGTAGCAAACAGCACCCACGGCCGCACTTTTGGGCATAAGATAACCCTTGGGGATATGCAGATTGTCAGCTCATCGGGTGATAATCTGCTGGCCTTTGAGGACTTGCAACTGCCTCTGATGTCAGCCCGCAATCTCAGTTCTGATGCCTGCAACAGCATTAGTACAACGGTATTTAGCGGGGCAGCAGCACTGATTGATTACAACAACGGCTGCCCACTGGATACCCTGGCGCACAACGTTGCACAGGCCGGTGGCCAGGCCCTGTTGATTTATCAGGAAAACTTATCTGATTTTGAGACGCTGCGGCCTTTTAACCAGATTTCCGGTGATTTCCCCGTACCGGTATTAGGCCTGACCAGAGAACAGGGGCGCATGTTGCAGGAGCGGGCGCTGACTCCAATCAGTGTCACGATATCCGGCAACCGCGAGGCATTGGTAGATGAAAGCCTGTATAACCAGTTAAATCCGGGCAGCTCGGTGGGCCCGAATACCAATCCCAATGTGCTTAAACCCGATATCACCGCACCAGGCACAGATATTCTGTCTGCCGCCGCACCTCGCCCGGATGTGATATTTCCGCCAGGCCTGCCGCCCATGTCGGATCCGGATAATGAGCAGCCGGTGTTTGCCCTCATCAGTGGCACCAGTATGTCGTCACCCCAGGTGGCAGGTGCTGCCGCACTGCTGCGCCAGGCACATCCCGACTGGAGCGCCGCTCAGATTAAAACCGCGCTGACCTCTACCGCCAGCGCCAGCATCAAAAAAGAACAAGCCACTGCCACCCCTTTTGAACAAGGCGCGGGCCTGCTGAATATTGCGGCGGCCATCGAGGCAACATTAACCTTTACATCCGCATCCCATGCCCATGGTGCTTGTGTGGCGCGCTGTCATTTTGCGAATCAAATAACCAATGTCAGTGATCAGGACCAGTCTGTGCAGGTCAGTATTCAACTGGACCATCCGCTGGCGTCCTACACACTGGCGCAACCTTATTTTGATTTATCTGCAGCGGGTTCATCCGGCTCGTCAGCCAATCTGAGCTTCAGTATCGACACCTCGGCAGTTGAAAACGCTACCTGGGTATTTGGCAGAGTGGTGTTGACCCTGAGTAACGGTAAAATTCAGCAGCTCCCAATCGCGGTCTATGCCAATGACAACAGCGACACCCGGGCATTAAGCTCCAATATTTCCCTCGGCCCGGATGGTCAGTTAAACGCCACCACCAGAGTCAGAAACATAGATTTTGTCAGCCCGCCCTCTCTGAGTATCAGCACGCCAGACTTTGCCACTATCCTGGCTAACAGCATCCGCACTGACACTTCTAACGGCCAAACCAACCAGCTGGCTATCAACAGCGATGGCAAGTTGCTTTGGCGGGGCACACTTAGCGCGGGCAATATGCAGTTGCAACCAACTACGGCCTGGAACGCACCAACCTTAAAAGCCAGCGGCGTGCCGCCGGTGGCCTGCCAGGACAGCTGTTTCGCCTTTTCCAAACAGGTGGATTTTCCCTTTATTTACCATGGTCAGCAGTATCAGGGAATTACGGTATCCAGCAATGGCTTTATTGTGGCAGGCCAGATGGAACTTGGGCCGTTTGACGCCAACCCGGTGATGACGTTGCCCAGCGAAGACAAGCTGAATAACGTTATTGCCCCGCTGTGGGCCGAGTACGATCTGCGTAACCCCGGCAACCCCGACGACAGTGGCCAGGGTGAACTTTATATCGATACGGTCAGTTGGCAGGGCGAGGAGTATCTGGTGGTTGAATGGAATCAGGTGGGGTTGTTCGGTTATGACGAGGAAGGCTATGAGCCTTATACATTTCAGGTCATTATTAAAGCCAACAGCGACCAGATTCTGTTTAACTATCTGCACGTTACGCAGTTAGTTAATGCCATCATAGGGGCGGAAAACCATGATGCCACCCTGGGTGTAACCTATTCGCCGCAAACCAACGGCTTAACCTTACCCATGCCTATCCAGGGCAGCAACGTGTCGCTGGCCTTAACCTCACAACCGGCCGGCATGGCAGATATTCACTATGCCATTGCCCTGCAAGCAGCGGGTATCCAGGCCCAGGCGGATGAGATCCGTATCGAGGAAGATCAGTCTGTCAGCATTGATGTGCTGAAAAATGACAATCCTCCACGTGACCTTGTTATCACGGCCGAACTGACCGGCACAAAACAGCGCACGGAGGCACAGCGTTTAATGTCTTTACCCTTGCCGCCGCTTGATGCCTCCACTCTGAGTATTTTGTCGGCGCCATTGCAGGGTCGTGCCGCGGTTGTAGAAGGTCGTATCAATTACACCCCTGACCCAAACTTTAATGGCCATGATACCCTGACGTATCAGGTTGCTGACCAAACCGGTGAATTGTCAACGGCGACCCAGGTTACACTGATTGTCTCTGCGGTTAATGATGCGCCCAGCATCGACACTATTGCCACACAGCTGGTAGCGCCAGGCACTGATGTCAGCGTGATTGCCCAGGGCAGAGACGCAGAAAACGACAGCCTGACCTGGACCTGGACACAAACAGCAGGACCTGCGGTATCCATGACAACGGATGCCAATCAATTACAGTTTCGAGCACCGAACAACCCGGCGGGTGCCAGTTTGTCGTTTTCTGTCACGGCCTCTGACGGCCTGTTATCCAGTACCCCGCAGCAGGCCAAGGTAACGGTAAGGGCAACGGAAAAAGCAGCAGATAATCGTTCAGGTGGCAGTCTGCACTGTGCCTTACTCTATCTGCTGATATTACTGATGGCACGAAAAGCCAGCTTAACGCTATGCAACGCTTGAAGGCATTCAACATCACTGCACAGGCAAAATAAAAGGTAACGGGCTGTTTTGCCAGTTACCTTGAAACATCGGATTATTCGACCGGGATATAGATTTCCGTCTTGAGATTTTGTGGCTTGGTTTTGCGTGGGTCGCGGTTCAGGTACAGCTCAAAGACCGGCACATCGCGCAACTTATAATTGCTCTCAGGCAACCATTGATGAAATATGCTGGTGTAGGTTTCACTGAGTTTTTCATGGGCGCCGCGATGCAGAAACTTTAAGTATCGCCCGCCTTCAATCACATGCTGACTGACGTCAGTGGTGCCGCCCAGGTCGGCGTTAATATCCAGGCAGGCGTCATAGCGAATCCGATCTGGCTGAGTCAGATTCGGGTCATCTCTGGGAATGCCAAATAGCCTGACCTGGCTATTCATCAGGCGGTTTGAATACGCGAATTTCATTATCTTGGCCCAGGCTTGTGGCGCCGCTTGGGCATAAGTGCCAAAGGCCCTGGCACAAATCACAGGCATGTCTGGCAGTTCAACAATATCAGGTTGCATATCAATACTCCTTGTGGGAATTGGTTGAATGGCATGGTTACCAATATGAACCACCAGCTTTCTGACCTGACTGGGTGTACAGCAAAACTGCTTTTTAAACGCCTTATGAAAAGACGCCTGATTGTCGTATCCACACTTAAAGGCAATCTCGGTCAGACTGTCACTGGAATGCAGCAGGTGCTTTACCGATCTTTCCAGTAACAGTCTTTTCTTGAAGGCATACACCCCCTCGCCGAAGGCCGCGCAGAACAGTCGATGAAAGTGAAACTTTGAATAACAGGCAATATCCGCCAGCCTGTCCACATCCAGATCCGCATCCAGGTTGTTTTCAATGTAGCGTATAACCCTGTTGATCCTGTCTGTATGAATGTCTCTGCTCACAATCCGTCCAAAGCTAATGGTTCATCACCATGCTATGGCGGATGCCCCAAAGATTCTTTTCCATTGCTGCTATTTTGCTAGGCTAAACCTGCGTTATGGCAGACGACTGACAATCAGTGCGGCGTTGACCCCACCGAAGCCAAAGCCGTCGCACAGCGCATGTTGAATATTGGCTTTACGCGCGGTGCGTGGCACAAAATCCAGGTCCTGCATCTCTTGGTCGGCGGCATGGAAATTCAGGGTCGGCGGCAACTCCCCATTTATGACGGCCAGAGCCGAGAAAATACTTTCCACACCACCTGCGGCACCGAGCAAATGGCCAGTGGCAGATTTAGTTGAGGAAATCGGCACGTTGGCCAGCGCCGCACCAAACACATTGCGTAAGGCGGCAATTTCCGCCCGATCGCCAACCGGAGTAGAGGTGGCGTGGGCATTAATATAGCCAATATCGCCGGTACTGAGATTCGCCATAGCCAAGGCCGTTTCGATAGCCATGGCAGCACCTGAGCCGTCGTCCGGCCCGGCGGTAATATGATGGGCATCGGCACTGGTACCGTAACCACTGAGCACGGCCAGTGGTGTGGCACCGCGCTGCAGGGCATGTTCCAGGGTTTCAATAACTAACAAGCCCGCACCTTCGCCCATCACAAAACCGTTGCGGTCCTTATCAAAGGGCCTGGATGCCTGTGTCGGCTGCTCGGTTTGCAATGACAGCGCCTTAAGGGCGTTGAAACTGGCCAGGGATAATGGGTCGATACAGGCTTCTGCCCCGCCCACCAGCGCTACTTTGGCTTCACCCGTTCGAATCAGGCGCATGCCATCGCCAATGGCTTGTACCCCGGCAGCGCAGGCGGTAACAGGGCAACCCAGCGGGCCTTTAAAGCCATAACGAATGGAGATATTGCCAGCCGCCAGGTTGGCCAGAAATGCCGGTACAGTAAACGGCGAAAGGCGTTTAAATCCCCTTTGCATCAGGGTGTTTTGCGCCTCGGTGATGGTGGTAAAACCGCCTATGCCCGAAGCCACTATGGTGGCAGTGGCTCTTTTGTCCTGCTCTGTTTGTGGCAACCAGGCTGCCTGTTGTAAAGCTTCCTGCGCCGCCGCCATGGCATACAGGGTAAAGCGATCGAGCTTCTTAAGATCTTTCTTATCCACCACACTAAGCGGATCAAAACCTGCTTCACTGTCTTCTTCAATACCTGGCACCACGCCGCCGATACGCACGGGCACATCGCCCAGCTCAATATGCGATAGGGTTCTGATACCGGATTGTCCGGCAATCAGCCTTTGCCAGTTAGCCTTGACCCCGTTAGCCAGAGGACTGATCATACCCATGCCGGTGATTACAATAGGTGAATGCATAAAAACTCCTGATAAGTTGCCAACGCAAGCACCCTAAACTCAGGCAATATATGATCAAGATAATAATCTGCCGTCGGCAGAGGAGATATCATGCCCTACAGCAAAGACCATAAGCATCAGTCACGTCGCAGCATTCTGCAGGCGGCCCGTGACTTGTTTTGCCTGCATGGTTTTGACCGGGTTTCGATTAATCAGATTATGCGCCGGGCGAAAATGACTCATGGTGCCTTTTATAATCACTTCAAATCCAAGGAAGAGCTGTATAGCGCGGCGTTTGTGGATAGCCTGAAGGCCAGCCGCACCGCCAGATTGGTCAAAGGGCCGCTGTCTATTCAAAATCTGGTGGCACTGGCCACCAGCTACTGGAATCTGCAGGAAACCAAATCCCTGGAATTGCCCGGCCCCGAAGCCATTTTGTTTAATGAAATAGGCAACAATAACAATGAGGTGCAGGCCTTATTCAGCCAGGCCTACAGCAGCCTGGTTAAAATGCTGGAAACCCGAATCAAGGCGCTAAGCAGACTGAATAAACAGCCGCAAACAAGTGATCAGGGCCTGATTGCCAACAGGGCCAGGGTAGTACTGGTCTCTCTGGTTGGCGCGGTAACCGTGGCGCGGGTGATTGCCGATGAGGATGAACGCCGACAGTTGTTACAGGCCGCGCAGGAACAAATTCTTGCCCTGCTGGGTGCCGATAAATTACCTGTGAGTTAAGCCCCAGTAACGCAATTCACCGACACAGAGCCAAGCATGCAGGTTTGCCGGTTCAGGTTAACGAAAGTTGATACGCACAAATTCCCACCGAGCTGGCCAGATTCAGCGAATCAATACTACCGCATCCGGCAATAGTAAAAGCATCAGCGCTAAAGGCCTGCAGCGCTTCTGATGGCACGCCGCGGGCCTCATTACCAAACAAATAGCAGTGGTAACCGGCAAAGCCCGGCGCACTGATGTTCTGCCCTTGCAAATCCAGATAGGCAAAGCGGCTGAAGCGTTGCGGCAGCTCGTCCAGCACAACATCCTGCTCAACAGGCAGATGGAATATCGCGCCCATACTGGCGCGCACCACTTTGGAATTAAACGGGTCGACACTGTTGGGACTTAGCAGTAAACGAAACTGTCCAAACCAGGCCAGGGTACGGATAATAGTGCCCAGATTGCCCGGGTCCTGCACTTCATGCAGATAAATACAACGTTCACCCTGTTGCGGCGCTGGCAGGCTGCCGGGCTCGGGTAACGGCACGCAGGCAATCATGCCCTGTGGTGTTTTGGTATCACTGAGCTGGGCCATCTGTTTTTCATTCAGTACCACCAGTTGAAAATCCGCAGGTAGCTGGCAGGCCCAATCCTGATGCGACTCGGTGATATACAGGGTCATCCGGCCTGCATCTGCACGATTTTTGATGGCTTTTTGCAGCTCCAGAATCAGGTGCTCGCCTTCTACCAGATAATGGCCGAATTCGGTGCGATACTTTTTCTGATGCAGCTTTTTAACGTCGTCCAGTTTCATAAAGATACCCAATACAAAAAGATACTTACCACAGAGACACGAAGAACACAGAGAGTGCCAATATGAGGATGTGCTTGTGCTTGATTGTTCCCCTCGACGCTCGGGCACTGTGGGAATACTGGGATGGTAGCAGAGATATTTCCCTTCACCGTCAGTTAAGTCTCAAGACTTTCTGATCTCTGTGTACTCCGTGCCTCTGTGGTTTGGCTTTCTGTGGTTTTTCCTTCTGCCGTCAACCCAGCCGAAGGATTTTGCAATTCAGGGGCGCAAGCTTACAATATGCGCCGTTTCAGCGACAGCAGCAGACTTATCTTATGGCCAAATCAAAAACCAGTAAAAAGTGGATGGACGAACACGTAAACGATCCCTACGTGAAAAAGGCCCAGATTGACGGCTATCGTTCCCGCGCCAGTTATAAGCTGCTTGAAATCAATGAAAAAGATAAGTTGTTTCGCCCCGGCAGTGTGGTAATGGACCTGGGCTCAGCGCCTGGTGGCTGGTCACAAATTGTCGCGCCTATTGTCGGTGATAGCGGGCGGGTGATTGCCTCGGATATTCTGCCGATGGACGGCATTGTCGGTGTTACCTTTATCCAGGGCGATTTTACCGACGAAGTCGTATACGAGCAGATTCTGCAAGCCCTGGGAGACTGCCAGGTTGATACGGTGATTTCCGATATGGCACCGAATATGAGCGGTGTGAATACTACCGACCAGTATGCCTCTATGTATCTGGTGGAACTGGCACTGGATATGGCCCGCAATGTTCTGAAGCCCGGCGGCAGCTTTTGTGCAAAGGTGTTCCAGGGCGTGGGTTATGAAGAGTACGTTAAGGATGTGCGCACTTCCTTTAATCAGGTGCTGGTGCGCAAACCGGCCGCGTCCCGCCCACGCTCCCGCGAAGTCTATCTGGTCGGCAAGGGCTTTAAGGGCTAGCGGCATTTTCTGTAAGAGAGATAAGATTTCACCACAGAGACACAGAGGGCACGGAGAGATCAAGGCGATCTCTCTATTTATTTTATTGATAACTGGACGTTAGATTTGTCTCTGCAGTAAATAATCGAAGGCTTCTCGCTGAGACGCTGAGACGCTGAGACGCTGAGGAACAATACCTTCAACCACTTCGTGTTCTCTGTGCCTCTGTGGTTAATTCTAAAATAATAATTAACGTTTCTTCATGCGGCGGCTTTGTTCCTGGCGTTTTTCGGTGCGCTTTTCCTTGCGGTCCTGTTTATCCGGCGTTAATGAGCCGTCTTTAAAGCGCTGCTTGCGTTTGGCCTTATCCTCCGCCTTCTTGGCCGCCGCCGCTTCCATCTCGACTTTTTCCTGCATCAGCATTTCCGGGGTTTCCAGGCTAATTCGGCCCAGCTTGCCGGATTGCAGTTCGTTCAGCAGCACTTCGCAGATTTTATGCAGATTAACCCGGCCACCGCTCATAATGGCGCCGCGCTTTCTAGCGGCCGCTTCGAGAAATTCCAGCTCGGTATCAGGCAATTCTTCCAGTTTAAAGCGCTCCTGCATTTGCGCCGGATAGGCATTGATCAAATAGTCGGCGGCGTAAAAGCCGACATCGTCATATTCCATGGCGGTATTCTTTACCGCCCCGGAGGCGGCCAGACGATAAATAGAATTGGGGTTCTCCAGCTTGGGCCAGAGCACGCCGGGGGTGTCATACAACACGATACCGCTGCCCAGATTAATGCGTTGCTGGTTCTTGGTCACCGCTGGTTCATTGCCGGTTTTAGCAATAATACGTTCGGCCAGAATATTGATCAGGGTAGATTTGCCCACATTGGGAATGCCGGTGATCATGGCATTAATGGCTTTTACCGAGGCATCTTTTTGCGCACAGATGCTGCGCACCAGTTGCATAATCTGTTTACTTTCTGCTGGTTTATCGCTGGAGGTGGTAATGGTTTTTACCCCGCGCTCACTTTCCAGATGGGCCTGCCAGCGGGCGGTAATATCCGGGTCGGCCAAATCGTATTTGTTCAGAATCTTAAGGCAAGGCTTGTCACCACGAATCTTGGCGATTTCAGGGTTCTCGCTGGAAAAGGGGATACGTGCATCCAATACCTCGATCAGAATATCTACCTGAGGCAAAGACTCTTTTATTTCTTTCAGGGCCTTATGCATATGCCCCGGAAACCACTGTAACGCCACGTCGACCACCTTCATCAAACCAATTGCCGGCATTCTACTTGATTTACCGACTTTATTTGGATTTCTGTTGTCAGTGCAGCTTAGCCCAATGCCGGTCTTCTGACGACCACCAGCCAGTCCAGTAAAATAATGCCCAGCAAAGCCAATGCAGAAAGTGGAAAGCACAGCGCTACCAGCAACATCAGAGCGGCTGCCGCGTTACTGTATGAGGGCTTGGCCTGAGGGGGCGCAGCCAGTGCTCGGCGTTTGGGACGCCGCTTCCACCACAATATCAGGCCGCTGATGGTCAGCAGCAAAATCAGGCAAACCAGCAACACATTCAGCAGCCAGTTCCATACTCCCAAATCACCCTGGTGAAATGGAATGGAAGCGGCCATGGCCTGTCCCATCAGGGGGTAATCAGCAAAGCGGATATCCGCCAGTACCTCGGCATTGGATTTATCCAGATGTACAATGCGTTCTTGCAAGGGGTTGTTGATATCCCCGGCCATGGTGGTGGCGGAAATAGTCCATACGCCGCTGTCATCCAACGGGAAATGCACCCTATAGCTACTCAAGCCCTGCCGGGCAGCAATAGCGGTAACCTGATCAAGATCCAGCGCTTCAAGGCGGCCCGCCGATGCAGGCATAAGGGTTTGCTCCATGGCCCAGGGCACCTGATGCATGCCTGCATGATTCATGCTCTGATGTTGTTCCGCACTTTTTGCACCCTTAAAACTAGTCCCTGGTAATGAGCCCCAGGGTTGCACCAGCATACCACCCCAGACATTGGTCCAGGCCAGCCCGGACAGCAGGAAAAACAGCAGCGGCAAGGTTACCAGCAACCCCACCACTTTATGGATCTGCCGCCACTGGCTGCGACTGGCCGGGCGCCAATGAATACTTAAAGATCGCCATCCGGTTCTGGGCCAGGCCAGATAAAGCCCGGACAACACCATCAGAATACCCAGCCCTGCTGCGGTCTCAATCAATGCATCACCCAGTTTGCCCAGAAATAAACTGCCATGCAGATCTTTCAGCCAGTTATACAAGCTGTGAGCAGGCTGCTGGCTGGCCAGAATCTCGCCGTTGTAGGGATGAATAAACACCTGTTCACCACCTGCGCCATGGCCAGCATGGCCGCCCTGATGATGAGCTGCCGTTTGCAGATAAAACTGCGCGGCACTACTGGCATTGTGCGGCGCAATATACAATTTAACGCTTGCATCAGGGTAGCGCTGGCGGACCTTTGCCAACAACTGAGAGGCTGGCAGTGGTTTGGCATTTTCCTCTACCTGTAAACTGGACTGTGCAAACAGCGACTCGGGTGGTTTGCTCAGCAGCATTAACAGTCCGCTTAACAGCAGTATCAGCATAAATGGCATCACCAGCAGCCCGGCATAATAGTGCCAACGCCAGACTGCCTGATAAAACCGGCCATTTTGTTTGTCGGTCGGCGGGGGCACCGACTTATTGATAACGGTGGTTGACACTTAAAAACCCATCCTGAAACCGGCATAAAAAGAACGGGGTTCACCGGCCTGTAAAATCGCCGCATCAGCACTGGCCTGATTTCTGACACTCACCAATGACACATAAGCGCGATCTGTCAGGTTGCGCAGCTCGGCAAAAATCTCCCAACTCTTGCCGCTGTAACCACCGCGCAATCCCAGCAGACTGTAGCCGTCAACCTCGTAGCTGTTGTTAAAATCGGCATAACGCGCATCCACTTTGTCAAAGGTGGGGCCAATAAACCAACCATTGTCGTGCCGGTAAATCACCTCACCTCTGAGTACATACCCCGGTGCGGCAGGCAACGTATTGTTGCCATAGTGGCTATCCTTGTCGAAGGAGAATTCATTCAGGGTCAGACTGAGTTTAGGTTCGAGCCGATGCGTGCCTTTGCCAAGTGCCAGGCTGGCTGCCAACATCGCTTCCAGTCCGGCATGAATGGTGTTATCCACATTGGTGGCCAAGCTGGTTCCTGGTGCATCCGGATCGTCCACCGACAATATCTCATCCTGCAATCTGGCGTAATACAGCGCCAACTCCCAATGCCACAGCCCACGTTGCCCCAGGTTATTACTGCCGCGGCTACCTATTTCAATGACTTGGCCCTGCATGGCCTTAAGGGCACTGTCATCGGGGCTGGCATCGTCTTCCAGTTCGTAATTTGTCGGCGGCTCGTATAAACGACTGAGATTAGTAAAGACTTCGATATTGTCATGCCATTGATAAATCAGACCAAGCCTGGGATTAACACTTTGATAGTCAGCATCCGGGTGATACAAAGCACCAGTGTCGACATTCAGATTGCGCACCTCGCGGCTGGCCAGCACGCCCTGCACGCCGTAAATCAGCTTCCAGTTTGGTGCAAATTGCCAGCGATCCACCACAAAGGCTTCCAGACTATCGGCATCATTATCCACCCTGGTCATCAGCTCGGTTCTGCGCCCCTTGTCATGGCGGTAATTTCCGCCTTTGACACTGGTCTGGCCGTAATTCAGCCCCATTAACACATCATGCGCATGCCATTGATGGTTGTAGCGCAGCGACAAGCCGCTATTGTGCTGGTCGGTGTCAATCAGCAGGCTGAAGAACGGGTTATACACTATGGGGTGATACAAGGCCTGCTGCTCATGGGACAATCCCACCGACAAGCTGCTGACGGGACTGATATCCCACTGCGTTTTACTGGCTACACGCCAGCTACGCACATTGTATTGATAATGCCCAAGCTGAGCACCTGCCTGGCCCTGATATGGGTCCTGATTAAACTCAGCACGGCTTAGTGCGCCAGGCAGTTCCTGATCGTTGTCGATATAGGTCAGATACAAGCGGGTGGCAAGATTATCACTGGCCTGCCAGCCGCCATTGGCATACAGGCTTTGCCTGTTTTGTTGCTGATGGCCGCGAAAACCATCCCACTTGCGACTTTCCAAAGTGACCACCCCATCCAGATTACCGCTCACCTTAGCCGCACTTAAGCGCCCTTGCCAAAGACCATGGCTGCCGCCGTTTATCACCAGTTGCAGTGGCTCTAAATCATGGGCCGTGGGGGAAATGAAATCAATTGCGCCGCCCAGCGTGCTGGCGCCATAAGTCAGCGCATTGGCACCGCGTGCTACCACCGCATAACGGGTACTTAGCGGGTCAACGCTGCGATTGTGATTATTGCCGTCGGCGGCGGTAATGGGCAGGCCGTCCTGCAACAATTTGATGCCATTGCCATCATAACTGGTGGCGTCCAGATTCGAGCCCCGGCTGGAAAAAAAACTGGAGTCGCCGGTGGAGCCGCTGGCCACCCACAGGCCGGGTACAAAGCGCAGCATATCGGCCAGATTCGCCACATTGCGCTGATAAAAGTCTTCGCTGTCAACAATGCTGACGCCACCTGGCGTTAAGGCTTGCTCCGACTCAATATCCAGCTTGCTCTGTGCGCCTTGTACCAATATGCGTTCGAGTGGCTGATTATGGTTATCAGGGTTGGCATCATCCGCATAGGCTTGAGGTACCAGGCATAAGGCCAGGCAACTTGCCAGAAAATTGCGTTGGCTGGTGAGCATTGTGTTTCCCTTGCTTGTCAGTGAGTTAGAAAACCTTACTGAAAAAAGCCATTAAGGGGGATGCGACAAAATGTCGCAGGTGGCCAATTTGGCCGGCTTTAAGGTGCGACAATATGCCGCATTGCCTGCAGCGCCGGAGTTTTTACAATAAGCCCTATCATCCTGTTGATAGAAAACGGATTTCCAGATGCGTCATGTATTGAGATTACTGCTGACCCTGCCTTTTGCACTGCTGTCTGTCAGCGCCTTTACCCACAGTTATGCCAACAGCAAACTCAGCATTGACCATCCCTGGGCACGCCCCACCCTGGCGGTCACCGGCACCGGTGCGGTATACCTGAATATCGACAATCCGCAAAGCCAGGATGAAAAGTTAATCGCTGCCACAGTCGCAGACACCCTGGCAACCAGTGTGCAAATTCACCAAACCCTGCACCAGAATGACATGACCATGATGCGGGAAGCCAAAGACGGCATTCTGATCGCGGCCAACAGTAATCTGCATTTAACGCCGGGCGGCACCCACATTATGCTGATTGGCCTGAAGACACCGTTGAAAGAAGGGGATACTTTTCCCCTGACCTTACATTTCGCCCGCAGCGGCCAACTGGAGGTTCAGGTGAAAGTGGAAGACAACCCCAGTGCCTCCGCCATGCAGCATCATCACCATCACTGACAGCCGTTAAAAAAGCGGTAAACTGGTGAAAAATTTCTTGCCACCGGGGCGGTTTCTGCTCGGATCGCCCTGGTGGACTTCTTTTTGAATTGGATATCACCGGATGCTGACGCAGTATTTGCAGACCAACCGCCACCTGTTGCAACTGATTAAACTCAGATATGGCTTTATCCTGCTGCAATTGCTGGCCATTCTGCTGTCACAACACTGGTTCGACATTGAACTACCCTATCACAGCTTAAAGGCGGTAGTGGCCGTTGAGCTAACCGTGAATATGCTGCTGTATTTTTGCTACCGGGGTAACCGCAATGCGCATCCCGCCGAGTATTTATTACAGGTGCTGCTCGATATTCTGTTTTTGACCCTGCTGTTGTATTTTGCCGGCGGCGCCACCAACCCTTTTGTGTCCCTGCTACTTTTACCTGTGGCCATTGCTGCCGTCACCTTGTCTCGTCGCTTGCTATTACTGGTCAGTCTGGCGGCCTTAACGGCTTATACCGCGCTGCTGCTGAGCATTAATCCCCATCAGTTGCACAATATGGATATGCAGCAGCACTTTATCGGCATGTGGGTGAACTTTGTATTATCCGCACTGGTAGTGGTATTGGTGGTAGCGTCGCTGGCCAGAGCCATGCAGCGTCAGGAGCGCTTTTTCAGCCAGCAGCGCGAGGAACAGTTGCGCCAGGAACAACTGGTGGCATTGGGTACCACGGCGGCGCAGTTTGCCCATCATATGGCTACGCCATTGTCTACGGCTACGCTGCTGACCGAAGAGCTTCAGGAAGACCTGGCAGATCATCCCCCTGTGCTGCAGCAATTGCAGCAACAGTTGCAACACTGCAGCCGTCATCTGCAGGATTTTCGCGCCATTGCCGAAGAGGTGAAGCTCAATCGCAAGCGCGATATTCCCGTTACCCTGCTGTTCAAGCAATTACAGGACGAAGTGCAGCTAAATTTTGCCGATATTCAGCCCCAGTACCAATTGGCAGAACAAAACAATCTGGCAGTTCGCGCCGATACCACCTTACTGCCCGCCTTGTTGAATCTGATTCAAAACGCGGTGCAGGCCAGCCGACGAAATCACCAGCAAAGCATTCAATTATGCAGCCAGGTAAACGGGCAGCAGTTGACCTTGCAAATCAGGGACTATGGTCGGGGCTTGCCGCCACAGAATCTACTGGCATTAGGAGCCAGCCTGGTGGAAAGTGAACAGGGCCTGGGCATGGGTGTATTGCTCAGCCACGCCACGCTGGAGCGCCTGGGCGCACAGTTGAAGCTTTACAATCATAAAGAGGGTGGTGCGGTGGCAGAGGTCAGTATTGGCCTGGTGGCAGTACAATGAATACCGTACTGCTGATTGAAGACGAACAAAGCTTTGCCGATGTGCTGCAGCGGCGTCTACACCGCCATGGCTATCAAAGCCTGCATGCTGCGACCCTGGCCCAGGGCCTGAGTCTGGCGCATGCTCACCTGCCCAGTCATGTGATCCTGGATATGAAGGTAGGTCAGGACAACAGTCTGAGTATTTTACCCAACCTGCGAAACCTATTACCCGAAGCGCGGATTATTCTGCTGACCGGCTATGCCAGTATTGCCACGGCGGTAGAAGCGATAAAAATTGGCGCCGATGACTATCTTGCCAAGCCAGTGGATACACAGGCTTTGATACAGGCCCTGGCTGGCCAGTGCACAGAATTGCAAGCCTTGCCCACCATGTCTACGTCACGCCTGGAATGGGAACATATTCAGCAGGTGTTGATGCAGAATCAGGGCAATATTTCTGCCACAGCCCGCCAGTTGGGTATGCATCGACGCACTCTGCAGCGCAAGTTGGCGAAAAAACCCAGAACAGAATAGGGGCCGATGATTCAGCCCCTGGGTATCAGCGTGATATGTCAGACACCACTCATAACGGTATGTTTATGATTGACGGTGCTGGTGTTTCTGACGTTTTTGGCGTTTTTCCATACGCTGTTGCAATGCACTGCGCTGATCTTCGCTCAGTAATTGATAAAAATCATGGCGCTGTACCAGCTTTTGCAGTTCCAGATTCAGAAATTGTGGCTGGTACTGGTTGTACAGGGCCTGCCAATTCTGCTCATTGAGTTTACCTTGCTCAATCAGGTCCAGCTCGGCATCGGCAAAACCCTGACGCAAAGTCTGGCTTTGTTGTCTGGCCGCGCTGGCAGCCACTTGCAAGGTTTCCAGCGCTTGCTGTTGCTCGTCAGTCAGTTCCAGCTTTTTCAGCCAGCGGCCACTGAATGGTTCCCCTCTGGGGCCGTCAAAGCGCTGTTCCTGGATGTCCTGCCACTGCTCACGCTGGTCGCTAGTTAACACCTGCCAGACTGCCTGGCGCATTTGTGCCTTGCCCCACATGGCCGCTTGGCGGTCTGCACTGCTTTGTTCCAGCAATGTCTGCGCTGCCTGAGCATCCCAGTTGTCGGCTTTTATCAGCGCCTGCATCTGCTCATATGTCGCCCGCCGGTCTTCGCGAAACACGCCCATGTCCTCACGGCCTTGTTTAAACAGGGTACGGATATCCTGACGTTGCTGCTCGCTAAGCTGTAACGCTTCAAACATCTTGAATAAATGGCCTCTGGGCGGTTCTTTTGCTTGCACGGCAGCGCCGAAGGTCAAGCCGACAACCAACGGCAGCAACAACTTGGTCAATGGTTTCATAACAATCTCCTTGGTTGATTCGCATATCGCGACGTTGAGATAAGTCTAACCAGTGCAATGCAAAGTAACGCAAAGCCAATGTAAAGCTTGTGTAAAGGCATGGCAGGCTGGCTTTGACAATTCTGTGCGCGCGGGTAGCATCCAACTCATAGTACTTGACGGTTAAGCGATATGAATAAATCCCTGCTGCTGATCGATGATGATACCGAGTTGACGGCGCTGCTGTGTGACTACCTGTCTCCCCAGGGCTATCAACTGACCCTGGCTCACGACGGCAGGCAGGGGCTGGCCATGGCCACCAGTGGCCAACACTTTGATGTGATTCTGCTGGATGTGATGTTGCCGCAACTGGATGGCTTTGAAGTACTGAAGAAACTGCGCCAGACGCATCTGACCCCGGTTTTAATGCTGACCGCCAAGGGCGATGATTTTGACCGTATTTTCGGTCTGGAGCTGGGTGCCGACGACTACCTGCCTAAGCCATTCAATCCCAGAGAACTATCGGCCCGTATTAAGGCCATCGTACGGCGGATGGAATTATTGCCCGCCACCAGCCAGCAGCAGGTGTTGCATATCGACCGGTTAAAGCTTGATCCGTCCACCCAAAAGGCCAGTCTTAACGATACCGAGTTGGAACTGACCGGTACCGAATTTGCCATGTTGCATTTACTGATGAGCAATCTGGGTAAGCTGGTGACTAAGCAGGATTTCAGCGAGAAGGTGCTGGGACGCAAGCTTAGTGCCTTTGACCGCAGCATCGATATGCATGTAAGTAATTTACGCCGCAAGCTAGCGATGGTGGTGGAAGAAGACCGGATCCGAACCATCCGTGGCGCAGGTTATATGCTGGTGGAAATTCCATGACAACATGGTGGCTGAAACTGAATCCGCTGAATAGCCTGTTTGGCCGCATCTTTCTTTGGTTCTGGCTATCTGCATTGATCATGATAGTGGCCACAGGCTGGACATCGCGGCAGCTTGCCGAACAAGCCAGATATTCACCGGCCAATGCCGAGCAGGTGGAAAAGCTGCAGCAAATCGGCCGCCGTATGCTGGACGCGGCGCAACGACGCGATGCCGACCAGCAAGATCTGAACCGCTTGCTGCGCGGTATGGGCATGCGTCACCGGATGGGCCTGCTGCTGCTCAATCCTGCAGACGACAGTTTTATCGCTGGCTTTCCCGGTGAAGACAGATTCGACATCCAGCCGTTTTTATCCCTGAAACAACAAACCGGCATGATCCAGATTGAAGGCATGTTCTGGCAGTTTACCGGCCCGCTACCTATCATGCTGGCCGACCAGCAGTATTTATTGTTTGCCGGCCGTCATCGTCCACCGGGTTTGTTCAGTCAGATCAAAGAGCATCCCTATCTGCTGGCAGCGCTGGTGCTGGGGCTGAGCGGCACCCTTTGTTTGCTGCTGGCCTGGTCGATTATCCGCCCAATTGGCCAGTTAAAGGCCGCTACTCAGGCCATGGCCGGTGGTAACTTGCAAAGTCGTGCCAGCAGAGTGGCTCATCGCCATGATGAAGTGGGCCAGCTAGGCCGCGAGTTTAATCATATGGCCGATAAGCTTGAAGCTCTGGTGGACAGCCAGAAACGCATACTGGCAGATATTTCCCATGAATTACGCTCCCCCCTGGCCAGACTGCAGGTGGCGATTGGCATCGCCCAGCAACGCGAGCAGCAGACCATTCCGGAATTGGCCCGAATCGAACAGGAAGCCAACCGCATCGATACCATGCTGGAACATGTGCTGACCCTGGCCAAACTGGATGCCGGCCAGCAGAAACTGGTTCTGGAAACCGTTACCCTTGATGAGTTGTTGCAGCCACTCTGTCAGGATATTCAATTTGAAGCCAACGCAGGTAAAGTTGAATTTACCTGTAGCTATCCGAACTCGGTCAAGCTGCAAGTCGACACCCGGCTTATCAGCAGCGCCCTGGAGAATGTACTACGTAACGCCTTGCGCTATGCCAGTAGCCGTGTGGCCTTAGATGCGGAGCAACAAGGTAAGCTGATTTGCATCCGTATTTGCGATGACGGTCCGGGATTGCCAGAACAAGAACTTAAGGCGGTGTTTAAACCTTTTTATCGGGTTTCCAGCGCCAGAACCCGGCAAAGCGGCGGTACCGGCCTGGGATTAGCCATTGCCGCTGGCGCCCTGGCTTCCCATGGTGGCAGAATATGGGCAGAAAACCTGCCCAGTGGTGGTCTGCAGGTTAACCTGGAGCTGCATACCCTTGCATCATAAAGTCCTGACAATCTGCTACGGCTTTCTGCTATCTTTAGGCTTTTGCTCATCCTTGCCGGCCATGGATTACTATTTTTCCGAAGAAAGTCAGTTGGAATCCAGCTACCCCATGCAAATTCAAGGGTTCTGGCATAATCAGGTCACAACAGGTGAATTCCAGGGCGTCGACAATGTGCCCATTAGCTACGCCTACAGCCTGCACCCGGAAGCAGTCGGCAGCATTGTAATAAGCAGTGGCCGCATTGAGGGGTTTCTTAAATACAAGGAAGTGGTCTTCGATCTGTATCAGAACCACTATTCTGTATTCATTCTTGATCATCGCGGCCAGGGCTTGTCCGGACGCATGAGTGATAATCCACACCATGGCTATGTACAGGACTATGTGGATTATGTGCAGGATATAAAAACCTTTTATGACCAGGTAGTTACGCCGAACACCCAGCATAAACCTGTGTTATTGGGCCACTCCATGGGCGGTGCAATTGGTGCGCTGTACCTGCACCAACATCCTCAGGACTTTGCCAAAGCGGCTTTTACCTCACCGATGTTTGGTATAAAAACGCCACTGCCAATGTGGCTGGCCAAAGCGCTGATAAGTAGCGGTCAGACCCTGAACCAATGGTTTGCCTCCAGACCCTGGTATTTTGTTGGTCAAGGCGATTATCTGGCCGTGCCTTTTGCCCTGAATGTACTGACTCACAGCAAAGCGCGTTATCAGATTTTCAGACAGGAATATGAACAAGAACCCAGATTACAATTAGGTGGCGTGACCTTTAACTGGCTGGCTGCATCCATACAGGCCATGCACAGAATTGCGGAGCTGGCCCCGCAAATTCAGACGCCAGTACTGGTACTACAGGCTGGCGCGGATATGGTGGTGGAAAACAGCGCGCAGGATCATGTGTGCGCCATGATGCCCAACTGTCGGCTAGTGCAAATAGACAAAGCCAAGCATGAACTGCTGATGGAAGCCGACCAGTATCGACAGCCTGCTATGCAGCAGATCCTGGACTTTCTGCAGTAACAGACACCGGATCCTGGTGTATCAACACCTCGGCTTCCGGTATGGCGTCTTTCACTTTGTTTTCCACCCAAACGGTAATATCGTGGGCCTCCAGCAGGCGCAGGTTGTCGTCCAGTTCAAGGTGAAACTGAATAAAAATAGTGCGACCGGCCTGGCGGGTGCGGATATCATGCACCCCATGCACCTTTGGATGAGCAGTGGCCAGCGCCATAATCTGCTCACTAAAGCTTTCTGGCAGCTCTTTATCCATCAGGGCGTTGGCAGACTCCTGCACTATGCCTTTTGCTCCCCACATCAGATACAAGGCAATACCGATGGCAAACCAGGCATCCATGGACAAATAGCCCTGAGTGCTTAGCCACAAGGCCAGCAATACCGCCAGGTTCATCAGCAAATCCGACTGGTAATGTAATGAATCGGCCCGAATTGCCACAGACCTGGTGCGACGAATGGCCATACGCTGCACCCCCACCAGGGCCAATGTCATGACCACGGTAAACAGGGTGGCATACACGGCCAGCATGGGTTGCTGTAATGGTATGGGATTTTTTAAGCGGTCGACGCTGTGTAATACCAGTAGCAGGGCTGAGCCGAAGATAAAGGCGGCCTGGGCTAATCCCGCCAGGGACTCGGCCTTACCGTGACCAAAGCGATGATCATCATCTGCCGGCATCAGCGCATAACGGATCACAAAGAAATTGATCACTGACGCGGCCACATCAAAGAAAGAATCGGTCAGGGATGCCAGCATGGCGGCTGAATCGGTTCTGTACCAGGCCCAGATTTTTACCAGGATCATGCAAAAGGCGGCAAAAAGGGCAAAAGAGCTGGCCAGGCGTACCCAATAACTATAACTGTCCGTATTGGCTTTTTTGCTGAATATCACCCTTCACCTGCCTTCATTCCTGCTGTGCTGAGCAGTATACCCCGACGTGCCAGCGATGCACAGGTCGGGCACAGGCGCACAGAAAATGCTATTCTTGGCCACCTTTTGACTGCAGCTCGTGCCTATGCTGGATATTCTGCTTTACGAACCTGAAATCCCCCCCAATACCGGCAACATTATCCGCTTGTGTGCCAATACCGGTTTTCGCTTGCACCTTATCGGCCCACTGGGTTTTGCCTGGGACGATAAACGCCTGCGACGGGCTGGCCTGGATTATCATGAATTTGCTGCGGTTGGGCGCTATGACAGTCTGGAAGACTGTCTGGCGACGGTAAAGCCCGCCAGATTGTTCGCCTGCACAACCAAAGGCAAAGCTAACTATACAGAAGCAGGATTTCGCCCGGGCGATGCCCTGCTGTTTGGGCCGGAAAGCCGTGGGCTGCCTATGTCCGTGATTGAATCACTGCCCGAGGCGCAGCGATTGCGAATACCTATGCGTGCCCAAAGCCGCAGTATGAACCTGTCCAACGCGGTGGCTGTAATGGTGTTTGAAGCCTGGCGGCAATTGGGCTTTGAAGGGGCGGTTTAGTCGGACTCAAGTCCGACCCACGGCGTTTAGACTGGGTTTGCTGTCGAAATCAACTCTGACTCTTTGTGTTTATCTGGACTTTGCTGTCGGAATCAATTTCGACCCACTGTGGGTTGGGCTTAAGCCCAACAACAATAGCTTCAAAATCCGCGGTTGCTATACAGTTGGCAGTTCAAGTCGCCCCTGCTCTGCCGACTGATTACTGACCACTTAATTCCGCTCTAGCGGATTAGCCAGGAACGCAACCAGCACAAACCACCTGCCACGCCGACAGCAGCGGCATAAGCGTGGCTGATGGGATACAAGGGCAATAACACCGCCACCACCACCAAAGTTGCCCCCAGGGTCTGATAACGACGGCTGCGGTGCTGCAGATGCTGTTGCTGTTGTAACGCCTCCAGCCATTGTTGTTGTTGCTGCGGTAATTGTTTCACCTGCTTAAGGGCATCGAACAACAAATCCGGTACTTCGGGCATTTTTTCCGACCAGTAAGGCAGGTTGGCCTTCACTTTGCCAAGCATGGCTTTCAAGCCAATCTGCTCTTTCATCCAGTTCTCCAGAAAGGGCTTGGCGGTTTTCCACAAATCCAGTTGCGGATATAGCTGGCGGCCCAGGCCTTCGATATACAGCAAGGTTTTTTGTAACAGCACCAACTGCGGTTGTACCTGCATGTTAAAGCGCCGCGCGGTATTAAACAGCTGCAACAACACGATACCGAAACTTATCTCCGCCAATGGCTTCTGGAAGATAGGCTCGCATACGGTGCGAACCGCCACTTCAAACTCATCAATATTGGTGTCAGCCGGTACCCAGCCTGAATCCACATGCAACTCGGCCACTTTGCGGTAGTCGCGATTGAAGAAGGCCACAAAATTCTCGGCCAGGTAGCGTTTATCTTCGCGGTTCAGGGTACCGACTATGCCAAAGTCGATACCGATATATTTGGGATCATGGGGATTTTCGGTACTGACAAAAATATTGCCCGGGTGCATGTCGGCATGGAAAAAACTGTCCCGGAACACCTGGGTAAAAAACACCTCAACCCCCCGTTCCGCCAATTTTTGCATATTGGTGCCCTGGGCCATCAGTGCATCTACATCAGCCACTGGTATGCCCTGAATACGCTCCATCACCATCACATTTTTACGACAGTAGTCACTATAAATATGTGGAATGTATAAAGAGTCAGAATCTTCGAAGTTACGCCTTAATTGAATCCCGTTGGATGCCTCCAGCAGCAGGTCAAGTTCATCCAGAATAGTGCGTTCATATTCCCTGACCACTTCCACCGGGCGCAGCCGCTTGCCGTCGGGCAGCCACTTTTGCACCGCCAGGGCCAGGGTGTGCATCAGTTCGATATCGGCCTGAATGGTATCTTCAATATCCGGGCGGATCACCTTGACCACTACCCTTTCACCATGGGGTTTGAGCAGGGCGGTATGCACCTGAGCAATAGACGCCGAGGCCAGCGGCTTGGCATCAAATTGGTCGAACAATTCATCCAGGCTGTTCAGCCCCAAAGCCTTGCGGATGGTATGCTGGGCCTGTTCGCTATCGAAGGGCGGCACCTTATCTTGTAACAAGGTCAACTCGTCGGCGATATCCGGCGGCAGTAAATCGCGGCGGGTCGACAGCATCTGACCAAACTTAATAAACACCGGCCCTAAGGATTGCAAGGCCAGACGAATACGTTCGCCACAGTTTCTATCCGGGTACTTATTGCTCAACCAGAAGGCGCTGCTTCTGGCCACACGGGCGTACCAAGGCAGCCACTTAGCCGGAATCAGTTCATCCAGGCCGTGTTGCAATAAAGTTTTCTGAATAGTGTAAAGACGGGTCAAACGCACTATCGGCTGGCCTTTAATTGTTCCAACTGACTGAGCCTGGCTTCGAGTCGGGCGGTATCGGCACGCAGTTTGTTAACATCACGACTGAAATCTTCAACCGCCAACGGGTGCGCAGCCAGTTGTTTCTCATGCAATGCACCGTCTTTAATGATTTGCCCTAATTGCTGCAAATGACCTTTGGCTCGTTGATGCAGACTTTTGGCCAGTCGTACCGATTGATGCGCAAAGACGTCACCGGTATAACGTGATAACTGCTCTTCCCAGTCAATATCCAGTTCTTTGAGCAGGGCGGCGAAGCTTTGTGCCGTATGCATATCACCATTGAGGCTGAGTTTTTTATCCTGAATCAAGGCACTGATGTTGGCCGGGTCCTGCATTTCCTGCAGATGGGTTAATGACAGCTCCATGGCACAATCCACCGGCTGCTCGTCGTCCATCAGCAAGTCAATTTGCGAAGAAAACACAAAGGTCAGTGGCCAGGGCAGTTCTTTGAGTTTTACGCGCATACGCTTACCACACAGCGGTGCTAAACGCTGCTGACTGGCGTTATCCAGTGACAGCACCTTGTTCAGGGCCAGCTCCAGGGCACCGGCCAGTAATTGCGGCACTGGCATCAGAATTTAAATCCGCGGTGCAGGGCAACAATGCCACCGGTCAGGTTATGGTATGTCACCTGCTCAAAGCCCACTGTCTCCATCATGCCTTTCAGGGTGTCCTGATCCGGGTGCATGCGGATAGACTCTGCCAGATACTGATAACTTTCGGCATCACCCACCACCAGTTGCCCCACTTTTGGTAACACGTGGAAGGAGTACAGATCATAGGCTTTACTGAGTGCTTCAATCTCTGGCTTGGAAAATTCCAGCACCAGCAAACGCCCGCCCGGCTTTAATACGCGGAACATAGACGCCAGGGCTTTATCTTTGTCGGTCACATTGCGCAGGCCAAAAGCAATGGTAATCAGGTCAAAATGATTGTCGGGAAAGGGCAGGCATTCTGCATTGGCCTGCACATACTCTACATTGCCAACAATGCCTTTATCCCGCAGCTTGTCGCGGCCCACTTTAAGCATAGAATCGTTGATATCGGCCAACACCACCTGGCCTTTTTCCCCCACCAGACGGGAAAACTTCGCCGCCAGGTCGCCGGTACCACCGGCCAAATCCAGCACCCTGTGACCAGCGCGAACGCCACTGCAATCAATGGTGAAGCGCTTCCAGATACGGTGAATACCCATGGACAGCAGATCATTCATCAGATCGTATTTGGCCGCCACCGAATGGAACACGCCCGCCACCATAGAGGCCTTACTGTCCTTGTCTACCGTCTTATAACCGAAGTGGGTTTGATTGGATTCGGGTTGCTGATTCATGCGCTGTCCTGTGGGCTGGGCAAATTGCCGCGCCAGTGTACTCGAATGGGCCAAGAATACCAGAATCCCCCGCCCCAGGCATGGCATTTAGCGACGTTATTGCTGGGTAATGTTGTCGCCAACGCTAAAGGCAATAATGCGGCTGAGTTCCTGCAATGAACGACCACTTTGTGCCGCCAGTTGGTTGAAATACTGTTGGATGGCTTGCAAGTTACGCTTGCTGGTGAGACCGCCTTCAATAAGGTTATAGGCACGCAGATAGCTTTCCACGTCCTGGCTCAGCAGGAAGGTGTCTTTCCCCACAAAGCGCAGGGCATAAGGGCCGGTATTGCCACCCAAACGGGCACCATGCTTTTTTAGGTATTCCCATAAACCGATAATGTTATTGCCCGGCCAGTCGGCAATAAAATGACCGAAGCTGCCGTGTTGCTTGCGCACGGTATCTATCATCAGGGCATTATCCCGGATGGTTTTCACTTTATTGAAGTTACGAATAATGTCGGGGTTGGCAGCTTTGCGTTCCAACATTTCATCTGGCATCAGCAGCACTTTGTCGATATCAAAACCAAAGAAGCATTCCTCAAAGGCTGGCCACTTCTGTTCCACCACCCGCCAGACAAAACCGGACTGAAAGATCTTTTTGCTGAACTCGGCTAAGAAGCGATCATCGCCAATTGCCTTAAGTTCGTCAGCAGACTTAGGTTTACCCAGCATAGCCTCAAGGGCTTGCTCACCGCCTTTGCGCTCGCAAGCACGCTGATAAAGCGCCTCGAAAGTTTCATATTCCATCAGGACTGCCTGTTGTGTTAGTTGATTGCCGCATTCTGGCTAAGCCACAAAGTAGAATAGCCAGCAAAGGACACGGCAATAAGTCTGCTACAGCATTTTTTAATTTGGCAGACAACATACATTGTCTGACGTCTGACTGCTTGAGACTTGTTAACCACCAATACCGCTATGGCGCAGCAAAGCATCCACCTGCGGCGCCCTGCCACGGAACGCCACAAACAGTTCCATCGGCTCCTTGCTACCGCCCATTTCCAGAATATGGGTAAGGAAGTCTTCGCCGGTGCGCGGGTTAAAAATACCTTCTTCTTCAAAACGCGAGAAGGCATCGGCTGACAATACTTCGGCCCACTTGTAGCTGTAGTAACCTGCCGCATAGCCGCCAGCAAAGATATGCCCAAAACTATGTTGGAAGCGATTAAAGCTGGGCGGGATCACCACCGACACCTGCTGGCGCACTTTATCCAGCACTTGCTGTACCTGACCGGATTGACCAGCCCGATAATCCTGATGCAAATGGAAGTCGAACAGACTGAATTCCAGTTGTCTGACCATCTGCATGGCGGACTGGAAGTTGCGGGCCGCCAGCATCTTATCCAGCAATGCCTTGGGTAGCGGCTCACCGGTTTGGTAATGGCCGGAAATGAAGCTCAGGGCTTGTTCTTCCCAGCACCAGTTTTCCAGAAATTGGCTGGGCAGTTCCACCGCATCCCAGGGCACGCCGTTGATACCGGCAACGCCGCTGGCCGCCACTTTGGTCAGCATATGGTGAATACCATGGCCGAATTCGTGGAATAAGGTCACCACTTCGTCATGGGTAAACAGAGCGGGTTTATCGCCAACCGGGCCGTTGAAGTTACAAGTCAGGTAGGCCACCGGATTTTGCACTTCGCCGCCATCCAGCAAACGTCTGTCCAGACAGACGTCCATCCAGGCACCACCGCGTTTGTGGGCGCGGGCATACAGATCCAGATAGAAGCTGCCACGCAGTTCGTTGTTCTTGTCGAAGATATCGAAGAAACGTACATCTTTATGCCAGACATCCACCCCATCACGCGACTCTATGCGCAGACCGTACAAACGTTTAACCACCTCAAATAAACCGCTGACCACTTTGTGTTCGGGGAAGTAAGGGCGCAACTGTTCATCAGAAATCGCGTATCTGTCTTCTTTGAGCTTTTCGCTGTAATAGGCCAGGTCCCAGGCTTGCAGATGATCGACCCCGTATGCGTCTTTAGCAAACTCACGTAATTCGGCCAAGTCGGCCTGAGCCTGGGGTTTGGAACGTGTGGCCAGATCGTCTAAAAAGCCAATCACCTGCTCGGTGGACTCCGCCATCTTGGTGGCCAGTGAACGCTGGGCATAAGTGTCAAAACCTAGTAGCTGCGCCAGTTCCTGACGTAGCGCCAGAGTTTCTTCCATAATCGCGCTATTGTCCCATTTACCCGCATTGGGGCCCTGATCCGAAGCGCGGGTACTGTAGGCTACATACATTTCTTCGCGTAACGCGCGATTGTCGGCATACATCATTACCGGTAAATAGCTGGGAATATCCAGGGTAAATAACCAGCCCTGTAAGTCTTTTTGCCGGGCAGCCTGGGCGGCGGCTTCCAGAGCGGACTCGGGTAAACCGGCCAGTTCTTGCTGCTCCTCAATATGTTTGGTCCAGCCCAGAGTGGCGTCCATCAGGTTGTTGCTGAACTTGCTGGATAAGTCTGACAAACGGCTTTGAATCTCAGCAAAGCGCTTTTTCTTATCATCCGCCAGGGCAATACCGGATAGTTCGAAATCCCGCAGGGCGTTATCTATTACTTTGCGCTGCGCTTCTGTCAGTTTGGGATACTCAGCGCCTTCACGAATGGCCTTGTAGGCCCGGTATAGGCCCTCATGCTGGCCGACCCAGGTACCGTAATCGGATAACAATGGCAGACAGGCATCATGAGCTTCGCGCAATTCGTCATTACTGACCACAGAATTCATATGAGAAACCGGCGACCAGAAGCGGCTGAGCCTGTCATCGGCTTCATCCAGTGGGGCGATAAGATTGTCCCAGTTGAAATGGTCCTGCTTAACCAGACGTTCAATTTCGGCTTTGCAATGGGCAATGGCCTGTTCAACCTGCGGCTGAATGTCTTTTGGCTGGATGGCAGAAAACTGCGGAAGAAGGGCTGCGCTCATATAGTAAATCCTGTCTGCAAAGATACAGACAAGATTGGGCCCGGCGCACGGATCTCAAGTGCCGCGAGAAAAAAACAGGCGCCATCGGCGCCTGCTTTGCAGCTTACCCCGCGGGGCTATTTGATTTCGATGCGCTTGCTATTGACCTGCTCACCTACCGGCTTTGGCAGCATCACGGTCAGCACGCCTTTTTCATAGCTGGCTTTAACATCACTGTTGTCACTTAAACTAAAAGGCAACGGGATCACACGCCGGAAGGAACCGTAACTGCGCTCCATCAGGTGATAACCTTTGTCTTCCTTCTGTTCTTTTTTAAACTCTCTCTGGCCCTGAATCAGCAGTTGATCACCGTGCAGTTCAAGTTGAATGTCTTCCCGGTTCATATCCGGAAGATCCACTTTGATTTCCAATCCTTCTTTGGTTTCTGCGACATCAACAGCCGGTCGCAACCACTTGGCCGCGCCAGCCTCGGGCCAGTCTTTAAAAAAGTCGTCGAAGACATTGTCCAGGCGACTGCGTAAAGATGTTACGGCCTCGGGTTTTTGGTGGCCGAACACTAGAGCGTTTTGACCTTCTGAATTTGATTTTGCAGCAGTTTGTGGGCCCTTTGTACAAGGCAGAGCGAAACGTAGTGTAGTTATTCTACATAAGTGAACGATAACGCCGTAGAAAGGGCCCACAAGCGCTGCCCGAAGGGTTCAACCCAGCCCCTCCTGCTCGGTGTTGCCGGGCTTTGACTTAGGCCCACTAGGCCTGCAGCCCGGCGTCGTGACCAGAAGGGGCTGGATTTGAACAAAATTCATATTCAGAAGGTCAACACGCTCTGAGGAAAAATACTCATGATGACCTCCGTTTGTGGGTGAATGCCAGATAAAAATAGGGATGGATTGATGGGCCTTCAACACCAAAGTGTACAAAATTTGTTCTAAATCAAACTAAAGGTGACTTCTGTGAGCTTGCTGTACGCCAAAGGCGGAATCGTAAGGGTTTTGGCATGAAACTATCGAAGCGCGCTTGCCACCTTATCGGCCCCACTATCTGACAGTGCTGCCCTGGGTACTCATGAGCATAGAGAAACCTGTCGCTCGCTATGCTGGTTTTGCAATAAACGCTGGTAAAAAGAGGATGTACGGCGCAGTTCCTGATGGCTGCCAAATTCAAGCAAAGTACCTTGGTCAACCACCACCACTTTATCTGCTTTGGCAATGGTGGAAAAACGATGAGCAATCATAATTGTGGTGCGTTCTGCCATCAGTCGCTCAAGCGCATCTTGCACCAGATTCTCGCTTTCACCATCCAGGGCGCTGGTGGCTTCATCCAGAATCAGGATCCGGGGATTACGCAGAAGCGCACGGGCAATAGCGATGCGCTGTTTTTGACCGCCGGAAAGTTGCACTCCCCGGTCTCCCACCATGGTGTGGTAACCATCCGGGAAGTTGAGAATAAAGTCATGGGCATTGGCTTGCCTGGCTGCCGCTTCAACCTCCGCCTGACTGGGCCGACCACCAGGTACCGCAAACGCAATATTATCGTACAGACTGCCCCAGAACAGGGAGGGCTCCTGTTCTACTATCGCCATTTGACTGCGCACATCTGCAAGATTCAGCGCAGTAAGTGGCTGCCCATCCAGCAAAATCCGGCCACTATTTGGTTGGTAAAATCCCAGCAACAAATTTGCCAGGGTGGACTTGCCCGCACCGGATGGTCCCACCAGGGCAATTTTCTCGCCCGGTTGAATAGTCAGATTAAAATTACTTAACGCCAGGTTTTGCGGGCGTTGTGGGTAACTGAAGCTCAGGTGTTCAATAACAATATGCCCCTGTAAACACAACGGGGTCTGGCTAACTTTAGCGGGCACAGAACTGTCATCAATAATGCTGAAAATTCTGTCGGTTGCCCCCAGCGTTCGCATCCAATCGCTCCAGAAACCACTTACCGCTTCTGCAGAAGAAGCGACCATGGCGGCATAGATAACAAAGCTGGTAAGTTCTCCCACCGTCAACATTCCCTGGCTAATAAGGCTGCCGCCAAGCCACAATGTAAACAGCAGTGCCATAAACATCAGAAAAGATGCCAGGCCATTAAACATTGCAAGGAAACCTGTGCATGACAAAGATGTTTGCAACGCTTTGTCTGTTGCCTGCTGATAATGCTGCTGTGCCAGCGGCCACTGGTTAAACGCATGTACCAGCCGGGCGTTGGCAAAGTTCTCATGGGCCACTCTGCCACAATCAGCCTGACAGTCTTGTATGGCCTGAGATCGAAGGCGAATGCGCTGGCCCAGCCACCGCCCCAGAAACATGCTGGTTGGAATAAAAAACAATAATCCCAAACATAGCATCGGTGAAATGCTCAGCAGCATAATCAAGCCACCAATACAGATGCATAGGGAGCGCAGTGAAATGGCCAGTCCCATGGTCAGGGTGTCATGCAAAACTTCCGTATCAGCATTCAATCTGTTGGTCATCTCACCGACATTATGCTGATCAAAAAAGGCGATAGGCTGGCAGAGCAGAGACTGGTGCAGCAAAGTACGCACTTTAGCCACAACGAGTAAACCGGCAGACTCAAACAAATAGTATCGTAACGCAGCGGCACCCGCTTGTAAGGTCAACAACACAAGCATCACAACCGCATAGTCTGACAGCCAGCCGCTCGCCATTGCCGCATCAATGTTGTCAATAAAGTGCGATAACGCTTTGGGATAATAAAGCTGGATGGCAATGGTAGTCAGCATTGCAACCAAGCCAAGAGCCAGTCTGGACGCCAGGCCTTTTAACAAAAACAGGCGTTTTAAGTGCGAGTTGCTCAAGACGCGACCTCCATTTCTCTGCTGACCTCATCCATTTGCTGCATAAAGGACTGCCAGTCTTCATCGCCAATGGTACCCGCCGCCTGCAGATATCCGGCATGATCAATAAACAGATAAAAGGGACTGGACCAGGAGGGATTCAAAGATTGATAAGCTTTCTTGTCCAGTTTTAACAGGTGATCAATCAACGGACTGTCAGTTAAAAAACGCCGCAAACGCTTGTCCGGCTCGGTGCTGAGCAGCCAGAGCCTGACACCGGCCTGTTCGGCCAATGGTGGCAAAGTTGACAGCTGTGGTAACTTCTCTCTGCATTTGTCACAACGACTGGATAAAAAAAGTAAAACCCTGGCCTGCTGATCTGCCTCAAGCTCTACTTTGCAACCACTCAGCCATTGCCTGGCTTTTGGCAGCACCAGCCGCTCTCCTGGTGGCACTTGCGTCAACGCAACAGGAGGCGGAGGATTATGGATACGATAATACAAATAGAATGTCAGTTTCAGATTGAGTGCTAATCCCAATGCCAACAGCAACAGGCAAAGATAAAGTAACGATTGATCCATTAATGTTTGACTCCTGTCGTATCCCTTAATATCTCCATTAACTCATGAAAATGCATTAACAACGGGTTCAATGCCAATGCCAGGGCTGCCAGAAGAAGGAGTTCGGAAAGTGGCAAAGACGGTGGAACAGGATTGAGTAAGTAAGTGACTGTCAGGCCAATCAGCAACAGATTTCTTAGCAAATCGAAGGCAGAAACGGGTCTTTGTGACGAACCAAAACAATGACAACGGATCAGGTCTCCCTGCAGGTATGGCCAGGCTAGTCTTAGGGTAAAAAATGTGAGCATCAGCGATGCACACAGCATACTCCAGTACCCCAACCAATTGCTGAGCATCGTTATCGCCACCGCCCCCTCAATTAACGCCAGCGCGGGTCCCAACCAGTTGGCCAACGGCACAGGTACAGCAAAGGTTTCGTGCAGATTGCCACGAAAGGCTGACATATCCCGGCTTTTACTCCAGGCTGCCTGTAAAAACAGCAATCCAATCATGCAGCGGATCAGCTCACTAATATATACAGCGTCAATCATGACAATCCACCAGACTGTGCCAACATCCTGCTAACATGGCGTGGTTGCGCTGACGAACCAGTACACTTTTATTGCTGGCCAATAGGGCATCACACCATGGCTCATCCGCAGAATTGCGTTGCGCGCCTCCTACGGTTGCCTGTAATTGACGAGAAACCTGCCAGGCTAAGGCTTGTACATCCTGATGGGTTACACAGTTCAGCCCCATTCTCTGCATTTCCTGACCACTCAGGGCATAGCCATGTGAATGATAGCCACTAACCAATTCTTCAATCAGTTGAGCGCGTGTTGCATCCTCTAAATGGGGTAATTGATAGGCAAGCAATTCCATGGCTATTTGTTTGATTTCAAGGGTCGTACGATAGAAAGCAGTAAGACTGGGCGGGAAAATGCTCTGACAAAGCAGTTGCAAGGATTCTTGCCGGGCCTGTTCGGCTTCAACACCAAACCACTCCTGACACATTGCGCCAAACAAACGAACGTCTTCACTGGACATGGCAACATCTTGTTCCGTTTCTGTGCCACCATGCAAGTGAGGGTCAATAGGGGAAAACATGGCTAACGGACCAGCAAGAATTTCATCGCCAACAAGGCATAGCAAGGTCGCGGCAGATTGACACACATAAGGCACGATAAAACCCAGCTTATCGCAGTGCTGACGCAACAATAAGGCAATACGCCGGGTTGCATTCACTTCGCCCCCACGGGCATGAACTAATACGTCCAAACGCTCGCATGGGCCCATGCTTTGCAGTTGGTCGTACAACTGGGGTAACAATTCCATTTCCAGATGGGAGGCAGCCAGCACCAGGACTTTGCTGTTTCGCTGTTCTTCAACAGCACGAACTAACGAGAAAAACGACGTCGTTTCTAACTGCGACATTTTACTTCCTGTATCAGAGTGTCAGCCAGACAATCCAGCATGGTAAATTCAGGGATTAACTGTTCTACATAGAGAAACTGGCCGTTGGGGTTGTTCTCAAGAAAAACATATTCCCCCTGCCGAGTTACAACGATATCCAGCGCACTAAAGTTCAGGCCATAGCTTTTTACCAGGGCCAGGCAACGTTTCTCAACATCCGCAGGCAACTGGGTGGCTTCATATAAGATTTCTGCCGACATATCCCGGCTGTCTACCTTCGTTCTTTCATCATCCTGTGAATGGATTTTCGCGGCAAAGACATGTTGGCCAATAATGGTGACCCGGAGCTCATACTCTTTATCAATGTAACGCTGAAAATGGCAAGGCACTTCGCGCACCGCATCCAGAGCACTTAGCATTTCTTCACTCACCAACGTAGTGGCAAGCCCGCCTGGCGTGTGCACGTCGCTGTCATTGACCTGATCTGCGCCTAGATCTGGCGAGGACAGGGTTTTGAATATCATTGGGCTGTGGAGCTGGTCAGCAAAGCTTTTCACGTCATCCGGGTAATTTGTCACTAGCGAGTCAGGAATACAGAAACCAAGGGCTTGGGCACGATTAAGTTGCTCGGTTTTCCACATTGCCCCACGTAAACTCAGGGGATGACTTATCCAGTAACAGTCCAGGCAATAAAGCCAGCCAAACATGGCTTGATCGGTTTCCAGTTTGGCAAAGGCACGTTCCTGAGCGCTCAAATCATCGCTGAAATAGCGGTAATCGGCTGGCTTACGCAGCCACACTGCTGCCACCTCCTCCAGTTTCAGGCTAGCTAAAGAAGGCAGGTGGGTGAGCTTACCCCGGACTTGTCCGTGACTGAAAGTGTGTTGAATATGGTAATCGCAGGGGAAATGATCCAGATTCACCCTGAAAGGCTGATGACCTTTGCGCTGTAATTTGCTGTCCAACAGATCTGCATGCAAATCATGGCTGTTGGTAATAATCAGGATTTTTTTTTGCATAGTATAACTTAGAAAGTCCCGGTCCTAGACCGGGACAGGGTTGAAGGCCTACCTAGCAATAAATGCCCGCATCACGGGCACCAGTGTAGATATTGTCAGCACGAGTAAAGCGGCCTGAACAACCTGCAGTTGATACTTTGCTTCTGACTTGCCAGGACTGCTTGGCAGGCGCAGATTGTGAAGCAACTTTAAAGGCAAAAATTTTATTATCTGATTGTTTATTCATGTCTATCTCCTTGAAATAAAAATTTCCAGACACAATCGTCCGACAAGCCAAACAGGCCTTACACACCTGGGCGAAAATAGTCTGGAACAGTTGTTACCTTAGTCTTTGACAGATCTAAGGGGGTTAGCACCACATACCGGCATCACGACGACCGGTCCAGGGGTGATCTGCACGATAGTCCGGTAACGAGCAACCAGCTACGGCAACGTTTTTACGGACTTTCCATTGATTGGTGGATTTGGTTTTTTCTGCCAGTTGAAAGGCAAAAGGCTTGGTAGGGGATTGTTGCTTCATCTTAATTCTCCTTGATGATATCTATTTCTTTGTGAGCAAAAATCGCTCAAATCCAACATATCACTCACCCCCTATCAGTCAACATTTTGTTAACAATATCGCCACGCATTTAATCAAACTAGTGAAAAAAAAGTTCGCTAACCTTTGACCAGCCTGGCATGGAAGAAACTGTATCAATTTGCAATCGTGGCTGTGCCTTCTTTAGGCCCGTCGCAATTAGATTTACCAAGCAGAAAGACAAACACTGATAGCCGGGTCCCTTAATGTTCTGACATTGCCAATGAAGTTTGGCAGAATCGCCGTATCAAGAATAAGTGAGCACCCAAGATGCAAGAATTTGACTATATCTGTATAGGCGGTGGCAGCGGCGGTATCGCCTCGGCCAACCGCGCTGCCAGCCACGGTGCCAGGGTTGCCCTGGTCGAAGCGAATAAAATTGGCGGTACTTGTGTAAACGTGGGCTGTGTGCCCAAAAAGGCCATGTGGTTTGGTGCCCAGGTGGCCGAGGCCATTAAGCTCTACGCCCCGGATTATGGCTTTGATCTGACCCTGAACAATTTCAGTTGGAAAACCCTGGTGGACAGTCGCGAGGCTTATATTGAGCGCATCCACGGTTCATATGATCGGGTACTGGGCAACAACAACATCCAACGTATTCAGGGTTTTGCCCGTTTTGAGGATAGCAATACCATTGAGGTTAATGGCCAACACTATCGCGCCAAACATATTCTGATTGCCACTGGCGGCAGACCTAGCTGGCCGGATGTACCGGGTGCTGAACATGGCATAGATTCGGATGGTTTCTTTGCCCTGCGCCAGCAGCCCAAACGAGCATTAGTGGTGGGTGCCGGTTACATCGCCGTTGAACTGGCCGGTGTATTACATAGCCTGGGTACCCAAACTCATCTGGCGGTACGTAAAGAAAAGCCACTACGCAGTTTTGATCCTATGCTCAGCGATACTTTGGTAGAACTGATGGCGCAGCATGGCCCTAAGTTACATACCCACAGTGATGTACAGCGGGTGGATAAGCGCGGCGATGGCGCATTGGATGTCACCTTTAAAAATGGTCAGAGTTTACTGGTGGACTGCCTGATTTGGGCAATTGGCCGTCAGCCAGCCACTGATAAACTCTATCTGGACAAAGCTGGGGTGGCCACTGATGCCAATGGCTACATTCAGGTGGATAAATTCCAGAATACCAGCACCCCAGGTATTTATGCGCTTGGTGACAACACCGGACAAATTGAGCTGACCCCTGTGGCGGTCAAGGCCGGTCGCCTGCTGTCAGAGCGGCTGTTTAATGGCCAGAGCCAGGCCCATATGGATTATAACCTGGTGCCGACTGTGGTATTCAGCCACCCCACCATCGGCACCATCGGTCTGACAGAACCCCAGGCGGCTGAGCAGTATGGACAAGACAACATCAAAGTCTACAACTCCAGTTTTGGCGCTATGTATACAGCGGTCACACGTCATCGGCAGATTACCCGGATGAAACTGATTTGCGCGGGCCCAGAGGAAAAAGTGGTAGGTTTGCACGGTATAGGTTTAGGCATGGATGAAATTCTGCAGGGATTTGCCGTGGCCATAAAAATGGGCGCGACCAAAGCCGATTTTGATGCCTGCGTCGCCATTCACCCCACCAGTGCCGAAGAATACGTGACGATGCGCTAAAACAAATCAATTACCGGCGCTTTGAATACTTTACATAGGGCAGGCAGGGTAAACACGGATGTTTGCCCATAAACACTCCATAATTGTTCACACTTGCCCTGCTAAAAGTAACTTATCAAACGATTCGAGAGGCAAGGGTTTGCTGAATAAGTAGCCTTGCCCCAGCTCGCAATTTAAATCCATAAGTGCCAACTTTTGTTGTTCTTCTTCAATACCTTCACCAATCAGCGTCAGACCTAATGACGATGCCAGATAAGCAATGGTTTTCACGATATCCAGACTTTGCTTATCCAAAAGCATGTCACGAACAAAAGACTGGTCAATTTTTAACACATTAATGGGAAATGCCTTCATGTAAGACAGGCTAGAGTAGCCGGTACCAAAGTCATCAATTGCAATCGAAACACCCATTTCCACCAAGTTGGTTAAAATATTCTGCGTTTCTTCAAAGTTGTCCATCAGGGCACTCTCGGTCACTTCAAGTTCGAGTTGTGTGGCTGATAATTTTGTCTCTTCCAAAAGCCTGGCGACATCGTCACTCAAACTGGACTCGACAAATTGTTTTGCTGCAATGTTGACGGACACTCTGATGTCGAACCCTTGCTGTTGCCAGTTGCTCGCCGCCATGCAGGCCTTACGCATCACCTGTAGGCCTAATTGAGTAATCAACCCAGTCTCTTCGGCCAATGGTATAAAATGTATCGGCGAAATCAGGCCACCTTTGTCATCGCGCAGTCTGACAAGTGCTTCAGCACCAATAATTCGCCCAGAGTTTAATTCGATCTGAGGCTGATAATGTACCTCAAGCGCATCGTTAGAGATTGCAGCCCTGAGGATTAACTCTACGTTATGGCGCTGTAATAGTTTTGCTTCTAGCTCTTCCGAGAAGTAACAATAACGATTTCGTCCTTCTTGCTTAGCACGATACATAGCCACATCAGCATGACGCATTAAGCTTTCTTCATCATCAGCATCGGTTGGATTGAGGCTAATACCGACACTGACTGACAATCGATATTCTTGCGCTTCGATAATAAACGGATCAGCCATTTCCTTAACAATGGCCGTGGCAATACTATCCACAATCCCTGAATTTCGAATACCTGGTACCACTAAAACAAATTCATCACCGCCTATTCGCGCCAGTGTTGCACTGGCATCAACCAACGATTCCAATCGCTTGGCAACTTGTTTGATGATCAAATCACCATGATGATGGCCAAGCGAGTCATTCAGGTATTTAAAATGGTCGACGTCGATTAGGAATACGGCCACTTGCCTGCCCATCGAATTGGCTTGTTTACAGGCCTGACCAAGCCTGTCATGCAATAAAATGCGATTGGGTAAATCAGTGAGTTGGTCATGGTTGGCCAGGTAACTCATCTTAACGGCCATCGCGATGGATTCACTAACATCGTGAAACACAATAATGGCACCAATAATATTACCTTCATCATCACGAATGGGCGCAGCTGAGTCTTCAACTCTGTATACCTCGCCAGATTTAGCGGTAAGCTGACTGTTCAGCGCCATGGCAACAATTCTTTTCTCCTGAAGTGCCAGCATGATCGGGTTTATCCCGGGCTTTTTAGAATCTGCGTCACAAAGGTTCATGACTGACTCGATATGCTCACCTTCGGCTTCTTTGGAGCGCATCCCAGTCATTCTCTCTGCAATAGGGTTCATAAACGTCACACGGCCATCTGTATCCGTCGCGATAACGGCATCCCCAATGGAATTTAAAGTGACTTTTAACCGTTCTTTCTCCAGCATTAAATCATGCTTGGCTCGCCTGACGCTTGTGACATCAACCAATGTCAACAGAAAGCCAATTTCTTCTTCCTGCATCCGACGTGCGGTTAAGTAAACCTGAGCATATTCAATGTCATTAGGCCGTTCTGGCATGTAAACGGTGAACGTACCCAGGGGGAGACCTTCTTGTATCTTTTCCTGAATCAGATTGTAGAGACTTGCTGGGAATACATGCTGCATAGGTTGGTCAGTCATTGCTTTGGCGTTGATACCAAACCAGTCACCTCCGAAGTCGTTACTAAACAGGTTTTCTAGCTTTTTGGACCAACAGGAGATGAACACCGGTACTTGTGTCACCAGTTCATGTAGGTCATCTTTGGCGACTTGTAACGCTTCAGTGCGCTGTTGCAGTATTAATTGATTTTTAACGCGCAGGCGACACAGACCCAAATCTATTGGTTTACCAATAAAATCAATCCCCCCCTGACTAAGGGAATGGTATTCGTAGCTGGATTCACTATGAGATGTCACAAAAACAACAGCGCACTCTGACGTGCTTGGATTGGTTTTTAAACGCCTACAGACTTCAAAACCGTCAATGCCGGGTAGATCAATATCCAGCAGCACCACCTTTGGGCGCAATTTATCTGCCAGCTCCAAAGCCTGCTCGCCGGTTTCGGCTTCCACAAGCTTACCGAGATCCTGCACAGCCTCAGAAAGAATGATTCGGTTAATTGCTTCATCATCCACGATTAGAATGATGGGCAGATCTTGCTTTTGTGGGATGAACAACATAGTTAAGCCGTCTCCGTACTGGCACTTTCCCTGAGTATCGACTATTTTCATCAATGCTGCTGTAAATGCGCATAAATCATTCATTTTATGAGTGTTTCGCAAGTGATATTAAGGATGCTTGGCCTTGCAAAGTTTGATCGACACTCCCTACCAGCTAAGTACATCTACGGTACTCATCGTCGAAGACGAGCCTATTACCAGAACAATTATTGCGAACTACCTTGACGATCTTTGTAAGGTTGCCGTTGTTGCCAGTGCGGAAGAAGCGGTCAGGTACTGTTCTCGCACCCCTCCCGATCTTATATTGACCGATATCTTAATGAAGGAGATGGATGGGTTATCCTTCTGTAAATTGCTTAAATCAGAACCAGGCCTTCAACATATCCCCGTTATTTTTATCACCTCTTTGAGCGAGAACGACGACGAACAAGCTTGTTGGGAAGCTGGCTGCGTCGACTATGTTGTCAAGCCCGTGAATGCGGTTACCTTGATCAATCGGGTAAAAGCCCATTTGACACTGAAATTACAAACTGACTTCCTTAAACTGCAGAGTGTGCTGGACGGCTTAACCAGGGTATATAACCGACACTGGCTAAACGACGCCGTGCCACGATTAATTCGACAAGCCAGACGAAAGCAACAGCCCTTTTGCTTAGCCATGTTTGATGTGGACTGGTTTAAACGCTACAACGACCACTTTGGCCATATACAGGGCGATCAGTGCCTAAAACAGGTAGCACACGCACTGAAAAGTACCCTATTGCGCCCCTCAGATGCCTTGGTCCGCTATGGTGGTGAAGAATTTCTATGCCTGTTACCAGATACAGACTTAAATGGCGCACTGAATGTGGTCGAACGCATCAAAGCGGCGATTAAGCAACTTGAATTACGTCATCCAGAATCCCCTTTTGGGGTCGTCACGCTGAGCGGGGGACTCTCACAACTTGAGGAGTCAGATGGCGCGAATTGGGAGGCTTGGCTCCAACGTACAGATGATCAATTGTATAGGGCCAAAACAGATGGACGTAATCATGTCTGCGTTACCTCAAATGGCCAATAGATTGAGAAGAAACAATGACAGTGGACTCAGAAGGCTCAGATGAAAAGCGAGTAGCGTTTAATAGCGGTGTAAAACGCTTAGATGTCTTCAAGTACTTTCTGCCTGCCGCCCTGACCGTTGTTGCATTTATTACCGTGCTTTTGACGATTTACTATGAATCGAGACTCAATGAAGAAGTTAAGGATGAGGTAGATCAACGGCTCCAGCAAGGCATAGTTTTAAGTGCTAATCTAGTCAACGAAGCGATTAGACAATACCGACAAGAACTACTTTTTTTACATGCCACTCCCCCTATTTCAGGCTTAGCGCGAGCAACAGAAAACAACGGTGTTGACCCGTTAGATGGCACAAAACTGGAACAGTGGAAACAACGCCTTAGTACAATATTTACTGCTCTGATGCAGAATAGAATTGAGATTGATCAATTAAGAGTTATCAGTACTGAAAGGGCTGGCAGGGAAGTCGTACGAGTTGATCGAGTGGCTGGTGCACTGTTAACTACCCCCACAGAACGCTTACAAACTAAATCTGACAGCGGTTACTTTAAGGTACTTAAAGACTCTCACCCTGGTGAGCTCTATATATCCAATATCAATCTAAATCGCGAGTACGGAAAAATTGAATACCCTTACCGTCCAATGCTTAGATTGGCACTGCCCATTTTTTACGACTCTGGCGCTCAGTATGGTTTCCTGATCATCAACATCAGCGCGAAAGAATTGCTTACCCGCTTGATTAATTCCCTGGATTCTGAGGTTGTCTTAATGCTGCTAGACGACGACGGACACTTTATCTATCACCCAGATGAACGACTGCAGTATTCAGAAGATTTAAACCCTGAATTATCGTTGAATTCAGAGTATATGCTTTCAACCACGGATAGTGGTCGCCGGGGAAGCCTCGTTTCAAGGGAAGACGCCAAGGCATTCCAGTTTATCCGTAAAGATATCCGCATTAGCGGTAGCTCCGATGACGGGATATTGCAACTGCTCCTCGCTTATCCCCAAGCAAATATTCAACTCATGCTAATGCAAGAACGCCTTTCGTCTTATGGTTTTGTGTTTATTTTATCCAGCATACTTTTAACCATTTTATTGATCTTTAATGGGAAACTTAGATCCCAAATCAAACTTTCTGAGACACTGGCAGAAACCGAAGCGATAGTAAATGGTGCCTCCGATGCCATCTTCAGCATAGATCTTGCTGGACGCATTAAGACTTGGAATGTTGCAGCGCAGAGATTATTTGGTTTGTCTACGGCCAATGTCTTAGGGGCGGTATATAACAGTTTACCGGCTTTGAACAACAAACAGCTAAATGAAGCCATAGATAAGGCAATTAACAGCAGTTCAGTTGAAGTTACCGAAACACAATTTAAAACGGTGACGTCTCAAATAGATGCAAAGATATCCCTGTCACCGGTGATTACAAATGACGGTACTTTGAAAGGTTTTGCCGTGTCAATTGAGGATATAACAGCACAAAAGATAGCCGAGCAGAAAAGCCTACTGGCCAAAGAAGAACTGGAAAAACAGGTCAAGCAGCGAACCGCTGAACTGGCTGTCGCGCACCAAAAAGCCGTGCAAGCCAGCGAGATAAAAAGTGCTTTTATCTCAAATGTCAGCCACGAAATGCGCACCCCATTAAATGGCATGATGGGTTCAATACAGTTATTAAAACGTGATGCCCTGACAGATAACCAGAAGAAATATCTGGCGATGACCGAAAGTAGCACAAACACCTTAGCCACGCTGATCAACGACATTCTGGATCTGTCAAAAATTGAAGCCGGCAAATTGGATATTGAACTAGCCTCATTCAATGTTGTACATATGCTCGAAACGTTGGCAGGTTCCATGGCGGTGAAGATACAAGAGCAGGGATTGGAATTTATTTTGGACCTAGCTGACCTGCATGTTGATGAAGTGCAAAGCGATATACTGCGCTTGAAACAGATCCTGACCAATTTGTTATCCAACGCGTCCAAGTTCACCGAGCATGGTTACATTAAGCTATCGGCTTTCAATGACGTAGATGAAAATGGAAAAGATCGACTGCACTTTGAGGTTCAGGACAGTGGTGTTGGCATAGCTGATGAGAATAAGCACAAGATGTTTCAGGCTTTTAGCCAGGAGCATTCAGGCATTTCAGAGCAATATGGTGGAACTGGACTGGGGCTATCTATCTGTCGGCAACTTTGCCACCTTTTGGGAGGAGAAATTGAATTCGAGTCCCAAAAAGGCGAGGGTAGTTGCTTTAGATTTTACGTGGTTCCAGAGAAGCCACCTATACTGACTCAAGATGTCTCCGCCGCCCTTAATGACAAACATGTCACCATTCTTGTAGGTCACCCTGTCCTGCGGGAGTGTACACAGCGCTTGTTGGTTAAACTCGGCGCATCGGCAAATGCTCCAGAGGACGGAAGTTTACTACCACAAGCTCTGGAGAAATCAGATTATTGCATATTTGATCACAACTATGCCGAACTGACAGAGGTAGTAGACATGTTAGCGCAAGAACAACTCCGTTGCTTCGCGCTGTTAGGCCCATTTAAGGACGAGGAAAAAGCACTTCCTGTTGATTACTCGATATTAAACAAACCATTGACCCAAACAGAGCTACTTGAAAAAATTGCAGGCTTGGCATCCGTCACCTCGAATGTCCAATCAATCCTCGAAAGACCGCAAGTAACTTCCAATAGATCACTTTTAGGGCACACCATCCTGATTGTGGACGACAATGCCATCAATGTTGAAGTGGCAAAAGGATTAATCGAACCTTTGCAAGTAGATATCCTTGTTGCCAACTCCGGAAAAGAGGCACTGCATGTATTGTCTGAGCACCCATCAGTCAGCTGTATTTTAATGGATTGCCAAATGCCCATCTTAGATGGCTTCGAGACAACACAGAGGATAAGAGCAGGTGAAGTTGGTGACAAACTGATTGAGATCCCGATTATTGCGATGACGGCAGGCGCGATGGCCGGAGAGCGGGAGAAGTGTCTGGCCAGTGGCATGAACGATTACCTTACAAAGCCTATCTCAGCAACCATCTTGGAAGATAAGCTGATTAAGTGGTGTGATGGACAGAAGGTTCCTAAAAAAGTGTCGCCCAGGGAAAGTAGCAGCCTGCCGGTATGGGACAAAAAAGCAGCATTAACCAGAATGCAGAACAACCAAACGCTGTTTGACAAAGTGGTTCGAATGTTCATTGACTATTCCGGTGAGAAACTGCAGTTACTCAATAGCTCTATAGAGAAACAAGACATCGATGCCGTAAGAAAAACGGCCCACGCATTTCGGGGATTAGCGGGTGATGTCGGTGCCTCACATTTGGCATCAGAGCTGTCCGAATTGGAAGATGTGGCAAAACGAGGGGATACAAGTTTACTTCCCTCTTTTCTCGCCAAAATACAAAATAGCTATTCAGATTTGATGAAGCAACTCACTGATGATGCTGATTTACCTATTGGCTAGCAGTTACATCAGGTTCGAGCTAGTACGCTTAAAATCTTCTCAACAACGTTCTCTAGATCAAACGGTTTCCCAATATGGTCATTCATACCTGCATCTAAACAGGCCTGAATATCATCCTTTGAGACGTTGGCCGTCATAGCGATTATAGGTAGCGAAGTAAATTCGGGGATTTTCCTTATGCGAGTGGTCGCTTCAATTCCATCGACGTCCGGCATTTGCATATCCATCAGCACTAATTGAATGCGTTCTTTATTTGCTTTCAGCATAGTAATGCACTCCGCACCGCCCTCGGCGCAATAGACCTTGGCTCCTTCAGCAGACAGTAATTCATTGGCGACAACACGGTTTATTTCATTGTCATCAACCAAAAGAATAGTCAAATTACTAAGCCGTTTAGCTTTTTGGTTATTCTTGGGCCTCTCACTAACTGTCTCATCTTTTTTCGCAGCACTTATCAACTCAAATAACTGTAAAGGCGTTACAGGTTTGGTGATAAAACAGTCAAAGTAAGGCTTCTCACCGTTTAACTCACCTTCTAGTTCATCCCTTCCATGCGCAGTGATCATTACAATTCTAGGTTGCAACAATGAGGGAGCAGAACGACGCACGCTGCGAGCCACATCTAATCCACTGATATCAGGTAAGCGCAGGTCAACCAACAATAGATCTATCGGATGCGATCTACTATGGTGTTCAAACTTTGCGATACCCTCTTTGCCCGTTTTTGCTTGGTCAACTTCAAGACCAAATCCTTTTAAGCTCTCTGAGAGGATTTCAAGAGCATAGGGATTGTCATCAATCACTAGAACCCTTTCAAAGAGAACTTGGGCTGTTGGTATGGATGGTGCATTAGCGTCATCTACAGCCACTAGTGGGAGTGAAAACCAGAAGTGGCTACCTTCTCCTTCCTCACTGGTAAATTGAAGCTCTCCCCCCATCAAGTTGGTAAGGCGTCTTGAAATAACAAGCCCCAAGCCCGAGCCACCAAAGCGTCTGGCGGTCGATGGATCGGCTTGACTAAAACTTTGAAATATTTTCTTTTGTTGCGCCTCAGTAATACCAATACCGGTATCTTTAACACCAAACTGAATTTCTCCGTTAGATTGTCGTTTCACCACAACGGTGACCGTCCCTGCCATAGTGAACTTTAAGGCGTTGCTGACTAGGTTTATCAACACCTGTTTTAATCTGAGACTGTCAACAAGCACGGACTTAGGTAAGCTCGTATCAATGTCATAGAGCAATTCTACGCTACTTTTCATCTGACTCCCGCTGAACACCACGGTGAGCTCTCTTATCAAGGATTCCAAGTCTGCGGGATGTAAATCGATATCAATTTTTCCCGCTTCAATTTTTGAATAGTCCAAAACATCGTTAAGCAATTGTAGCAGTGACTTTGATGCCGATTGTGCTTTGCTGAGGTAATCTTGCTGTTTGTCAGTAAGAGGCGTTTGACTAATGAGCTGTAACATGCCAATCACTGCATTCATTGGGGTTCTGATTTCATGACTCATATTGGCTAGAAAATTTGACTTAGCGGCACTGGCCGCGTCAGCATTCTCTTTGGCACGCCGTAAACTTTGTTCGACTTCCACTTGGTCAGTAACATCTATGTTGATACCAGTTACATAAATTACCCGACCGTCACTATCTTTTACGCTGCGAGCCTCCGCTTTTATAAACTTAATCTCACCTTGGGGACTGATAAGCCTAAACTTCGTGTTGTATTCCAGATCTCTTAGCACAACGTCCATTAACGCTGACTCAACCATTTCTATATCGTCCGGATGCACTCTGCGGCGCCAATGTTGGTAGGTGATGCCCTGCGATTTGATATCAGTGCCATAATCATAGATTTCGTACATCCTGTCGTTCCAGTTAAGCTCATCGCTTTGAACATCCCAGTTCCAGATACCCAACTCAGCAACACTCGTTGCCATAAGCAAGCGATCCCTGGTGTCCTCCAGCGCCGCCTTTATGCTTTTTTGTTCAGAGATGTCGTTGGCGATAAGAAGATAACCCGATGTGACATTATCAGTTCCTCTGATAGCCGTGATAACCATTGATACAGGTACTGTTGAGCGGTTAGCCTTGATAAGGTGGCATTCGAACTTTTCAATACCGTCTGTTTGTGCAGGCCCGGTGAGTGCCGCTAAACCAACAGGGCAGTAGTTGACTCCTGCGGCTAGTTTGACATTTCTGGCGTTTAATTCATTGTCATTGAACAGCGCCAATATGTTGCTGCCAAGGGTCTCGTCTTCGTTGTACCCCAACACCTGTTCGGCACCACGGTTAAACAAGGTAACAATACCTTCTGCAGTAAAAACAATAATGACAACTTGTGACGCTGCATCTAATACAGATTGGAGCAGCTGATTAACACTCTGAAGTTCTGTTGTTCTGGATGCGACTTTTTTCTCTAACAGGAGATTGGCATTTTGTATGGTTAGTTCAGCCTCTTTTTGCGTTGTCTCATTGCGGATCACAACTGAGTACCCTTGTTCAGTATCGCCAATAACACTGATCGTGATCGCTAACCATTGAACTTTTTCATCACGCTCCCGTTGAATATGGAAAGTATGAATGCGCTGCCCCTTGTCCAATGCAGAAAACGCCTGGTCAAGAAAAGGCTGATATCGCGGCTCCCAAAGATTGTGAAACTCATCGCCAGGCTCCAAAGGCTTCTGATTGGCAACCAGCTCTTTGGCAGCATGGTTCCAACTAATTAATTCCCGGTTAGCTGTCAGACCTAAAATTCCGTCTTCCGAATTCTCAACAATCGAGGCCATCTTAGCCTGCGCATCAATAGTCGCTTGTCTGCTCCTTCTTCCCAATGCCAGTACATAAACAAGGGTAGACAAAAGCAAGCTTAAACTTAGTCCTCCAGCCAGGTAATGCATACTGTTTGCTGGACTCAACTGGTATATGAAATCCGGCTTAATACCAAATTCAAACTTCCATTTTCGTCCGAATACCTCAACAGTCGAACTTTGCCAACGAATGATGTCTTCATCCGACGGCTCACTGACGTAGAAGTACTCTCTTGATGCACTCTCGGTAATATCCTGAATCCGTAGAAAACTTGTATCCGTATCGACCTTAATATCGGCCAGCACTTCGGACATTAGCAATGGTGCATAACTCCAGCCAAATGCCAGTTCTTCTCTTTGTGCAACAGGGGGGAGTGTGGTGCTTTGGTAGATAGGCATGAGGATCAGGAATGATTGCAAATGTTTCCCTGATACCTGAACTAAGGTAATTGGCCCGGTTATCTGCACTTCACCAGTGAGTAGCGCTTTTCTTGCCGCTTCTCGCCTATTTCTCTCTGATGCGATATCCAGCCCTACCGCTTTAACATTTCTGTCTACTGGTTCAATGTATTGAATGATATAGCGCTCGCTTGCATTGGCAGATAGCTCAGTGAGGCTAAAAGAAGGCCAACCATCATCCCTGGCTTGTTGAACAAATGCTTCAGTCTCTTGAGGCAACACTTTGCGAATAACACCAAAGCCTCTTGCTCCAGGAAAGTTTCGGTTATAGTTCCGGGTTTCGGTGTAACGCAAAAATGCGGCTCTGGACAGGTTTGCCAACCCGACAGTATGAACAGCCCCCCGCACACCATGCAGACCATATTGGTAGAGTCTTATCCGCTCCAGTACGGCGGCGACAGCTTTATTGTGACTGTCAGCAAGGGCTTCTTCGATTCTTACCTTAGTGGTTCGTTCCACGTCCCATGTAATAAGGCCAGTGGCAAAGACACCGATGAAGAAGGTGCCAGCAACCTGCCATATTGTCTTTCTCACGTGCATATCCTTTGTCATACTCACGTTTCACAATTCTACGTTCAATGAAAAACCAAGTGATGGATATAGTAGAGATTCAATGAATATCGTAAAAACCGCAAGAAACTAACCCAAATAATGCAGGAGGCCTCTATTCCCGCAGAAGCAACTTACTATTAGCACTTAATTTGCTAACAGAGCCAGTTTCTTGTCCGCACGACAGCACTACGCTACTTTGAGCCCATCCAGTAATAAATCCAGGCTCTGCAATGAATCCATCAGAGCTTGCTGAGGTTGGTCGCTGTCAGCTATCCATAGGGCAGCATCCATCAGGCCGCCATGTATCAGTCTGGCAAGGGGCTCGGCCGGCGCCTGCCGGACCAGTCCACGTTTCATCAGGTGTTTCAGTAAATCGCTGATAGAGCCAACACAGTCGCCTTTACTGGCCTGCAAATAATCTGCGCCCAGCACTGAGGGGGCGTCTCTTAGCATAATCTGTTGAATTTGCGGCTCTACTGCCATGCAGATAAAGGTTTGGCAGCGGCTTTTAAAGGCCTGCCAGGGATCACTGCTTTCGGCTGAAATAGCTGCGAGCTTCTGATCCATTTCATTATCCAGCTCTATTAAAACCGCCAAAAACAAACCTTTTTTGTCACCAAAATGATGATACAGAGCACCCCGGGTCAGGCCGGCCTCGGCGGTCATTTCATCCATTACGGTCTTGCCATATCCGCGGTTACCGAAATGCAGTCTGGCGACAGCTATTAACTTGGTACGGGTCTCTTCAATCATCTCACTGCGGGCCTTGCGCATTATTGTCTGCTCCCAGTTCGCTACCTGGCTATTTTACATTGACATACACAAGGTATGTCAATTAACTTAAATAACATACGCAGCGTATGTGTGTGCTTTTGTGCTTATTCCCTCATTCAGGAGATGTTATGTCGTTATCTTATCTGGCGCTGTTTAAAGCGCCGGGCAGCTCGGCTTTTACCTTAGCTGGGCTGCTGGCCAGATTGCCACTATCAATGATGGGTATTGGTCTAATCACCATGCTGTCGCAGTTGTATGATTCCTATTGGCTGGCCGGTGCAGTGGCGGCGACTTTTACGTTCTCCATGGCCGTGCTGTCGGTACAGATATCCAAGTGGGTAGACCGCCTGGGTCAGTCCAGGGTATTGCCCCTGGTGACCGCGGTGTCGGTATTGTCGGTACTCTTGCTGCTGGTGGTCAGCATGTACAAAGGGCCGGTGTGGCTGCTGTTTGTATTGGCTGCCACCGGCGGTGCCATGCCCAGTATGCCAGCCATGATCAGAGCCAGATGGACGGAGATTTACCGCAATACCCCTCAATTACAAACGGCTTACGCGCTGGAGTCGGTGTTGGATGAACTGAGCTTTATTATTGGCCCGCCTTTGGCGGTGGGATTAAGTGTACTGGCGTTTCCTCAGGCTGGCCCTTTGCTGGCAGCGGCACTGTTGGCACTGGGTGTTATGGCGTTTATCTGGCAAAAGCGCACTGAGCCGGCTATTTACCCGCCTGTGGTAAAACGACAGAGCAGCATTTTAATGGCCCGCGGTATGCCTGCACTGATCCTGGTGTTACTGGCCCTTGGGGTGATTGTCGGCAGTATTGATGTAATTAGCGTGGCCTTTGCCGAACAGCTTGGCAAACCAGCTGCGGCCAGCCTGGTATTGTCAGCTTACGCTGTGGGGTCTTGCTTGGCTGGCCTGACGTTTGGGGCCCTGAGGCTCAAAATGTCACTGCCAGCTCAGCTAGTCCTGGCGTCACTGGCGACCTTGTTAAGTGCACTGCCGTTTTTGTGGGTTGGGCAGATTTATCAGCTGTCACTGGCCGTGTTTGTAGCAGGCTTATTTTTTGCTCCGGCCATGATCCTGGCCATGACTATGGTGGAACGCTTACTGGACCCTGCAAGGTTGACAGAAGGCCTGACCTGGCTGATTACCGGCCTGAGTATCGGGGTTGCCACAGGCGCCGCCTTAGCTGGCTGGGTAGTGGATAGCTTAGGTACCGCTCAGGGCTTTATGCTGTGTGTGGCAGCAGCAGGCACGGCGCTTCTGGTTGCCCTTTGCAACTATGCGGCTTTGACTAAAGCAACGCAGCCCATGACAGCAGAGCATCTGCTGTCATAAAGCTTAGTGTCATCGGCATGGCAGGCTGGCACCAAGTGGGGCGCTGGCTGATCTTTGTGCATCTTTATTTGCCATGGCTGTACCTATTAGGTTTTCAATGTCAGACTGCCGGGTATTCATCTAGGTAAACCAAATCAGTGGCTCGCAGCCGCCGTCTGGTATTGGTCGCAGTTTGAGACGGCAGTTGCTAAGCCACTCATCAATTTTCAGGACGAGTATGAGCGTGAAGTTAGACCTGTTTGTTGGTCAGTCAGGTAAGCTTGGTAAGGATATACAAAGCGCTATTTTTAAGCATAAACAGCAGCAAGCTTTGCTGCTTAGCCGACAGGGTTTTGCCGGGGACGAGCAGGCCGACCAAAAACACCACGGCGGTCCGGATCGCGCCCTGCATATTTACCCGCAGGAACACTATGCCTACTGGCAGCAACAGTATCCTGAGCATCCAGACTTTGTGCCGGGGGCCTTTGGTGAAAATATCAGCCTGACCGGTATGACAGAGGAACAGGTTTGTATTGGCGATGTGTTTCAGATAGGCCAGGCAACAGTGCAAATCAGTCAGCCACGCTCCCCTTGCTTTAAGTTGAATCTGCGCTTTGGGGTGCCGGATATGGCCTTGCAATTGCAACTGACCGGCCGGGCTGGCTATCTGCTGCGGGTGCTGGAGCCCGGTTTAGTAACACCCGGTGATAGCGTCTGTTTGTTGCAGCGAAACTGGCCGGATTTAACCGTACGCATAGTAGCCTGGCAATTTTTCAACTACCCGTTAAATTCACTATTCTTGAAGCAATTGCTGGCATGCGATGCGTTATCCGACAGCTGGCAGGCAAAAGCCCGGCTACGATTGGAGCAGGGCTATGTTGAAGACTGGAGTAAGCGCTTGTTCGGTTTTTTGCCCCGTTCCTAGCCTGCGTCATCCCCTATTCATCTTTTTGCTGCCATAGTATTGCCAGGATTTGGCGTTATGCTTGGCCAACTATCCGGGTCAACATATATACAAGAGAGAAAGCATATGCAAAAACAACAAAACAGTCTGCTGGCACTGGGCGTTTTCTTGGGCCTGGCGCTGCTCGGCTATTTGCTCGGCAATGCAGCCATCCAGGTTAAAGAGTACGAGCGCACCGTCACCGTTAAAGGCCTGTCTGAACGAGAGGTACCGGCCGATGTGGTGATATGGCCTATTGCCTTTACCGAAGCGGGAAACGACCTGGAGCAACTGTATCTGGATATGGAAAAGAACGTTGAAAAGATCCGCGCTTATCTCACTCTCAAGGGCATAGATGAAAGTGCTGTCAGTATTAATGCGCCATCCGTTACTGACAAATCAGCCCAGCAATGGGGTGGCGGTGAAAAAGCAGAATTTCGCTTTCTGGCCACTCAGGTGGTGACAGTGTATTCCCCGCAAATCGAGCTGGTTCGTGACGCCATGCAGGATATTGTTGAGCTGGGTAAACAAGGGCTGGTGTTCAGTGCCAACAACTACGAACACATGACCGAGTACCAGTTTACCGGCCTGAACGAATTAAAACCGGCCATGGTGCAGGAAGCCACCACCAACGCCCGTGCGGTCGCTGAGAAGTTCGCTAAGGATTCGCAAAGCCAGGTCGGTAAGATTCGCCGAGCTTCTCAGGGCCAGTTCAGTATTGAAGATCGCGATAAGAACAATCCTCATATTAAAACCATCAGGGTTGTGTCGACTATTGAGTATTATCTGGCTGACTGAAATCGTTCATATTTCCGTCATGTGCCCGACATAAACCACCACTAGGATTGCCGGATAGTTAATTGTCTGCGGAGGCGTTATGGGCCTGAGTGTTTGGCAAATCCTGTTGGTGGTATTGATATTCCTGTTGCTGTTCGGCCGTGGCAAAATTCCTGCGTTGATGGGTGACCTGGCCGCTGGCATCAAGAGCTTTAAGAAAGGCATGAGCGAAGAGCAGCAGGAAGCTGAGCAAGCAACTTCCAGGCTCGAGCAAGGTCATGTCGCCGATAAGGCCGAACAAAACACTAAGTCCCAACAGCCCTCTTCCTGATCATGTTTGACCTTAGCTGGATGGAATTGCTGTTTGTCGCCGTGATGGCGCTGATTGTAATTGGCCCCAAAGATCTGCCTGCCCTGTTTCGCACCGGTGGCAAGCTGATGGCAAAAGCCAGGCGCATTTACAAGGATATGCTTGGCAGCATCAGTCAACTGGAGCGGGAGGTGGATATGGCCTCCGGTAAAACCAGCCAGCCCGACGAACAATGGCGACAGTGGCTCCCCGATGAAGTACGCAACCTGCCGGCTGACTTCACGCCGGGCAGCATGAGTGCCGAACAGCATGCTGAACGTCGCACTCAGTTGGATCAAGCCCGGCAGCAGGCCATGCAGAGCAAAGAGCAACAGCCATGAGCCATCAGAACCCGTTGGATTTGTCCAAGGCACCATTGCTCAGTCATTTGCTGGAGTTACGTACCAGGCTGTTGTATTGCCTTGGCTTCTTCGCTCTGGCATTTGCCCTCTCTTATGTGTTTGCCCAGGATATTTATCACTTTTTGCAGCGCCCTTTGTTAGTCATTTTTGGGCCAGACAGTGGTAGAAGAATGATCTATACCGGCCTGCATGAAGCCTTCTTTACGTACCTGAAACTGGCATTTTTCAGCGCCTTGTTCTTCACCCTGCCACTGATGCTTATCCAGTTATGGCGTTTTCTGGCACCGGGGCTTTATCAGCATGAGAAAAAAAGCCTGTCGATATTGTTTGCCATGACACCAGTATTGTTTGTTGGCGGGGCCGCCCTGGCGTTTTACATCGTCATGCCACTGGCCTGGGATTTTTTTATCAGTTTTGAAACACCGGGCGGCGGTGATGCCATCAGTGTGGAGCTGGAAGCCAAGGTTAGTGAATATCTAGGTTTGGTCATTAAGCTGATTCTGGCCTTTGGCCTGTGTTTTGAACTGCCCATCCTGCTGCTGGTTCTGGCCAAAGCCGGAATAGCCAGCGCCGAAGGACTGAAACGCTATCGTCGCCATGCCGTAGTGGCAATTTTTTTGCTGGCGGCTCTCCTCACCCCACCGGATCTTATCTCGCAGATTGCTTTGGGTTTACCGGTTTTACTGTTGTACGAATTGTCCATCTGGCTGATTCACTGGACCGAGGCCGACGCCAGCAGCCGACAGCGACGTCAGGCCAGTATCTGACCTACCTGCAGAAGCTGCCATTCCTTCGCACAGACAGGTTGTTTAGTGCCAGCCAATGGTGTCATAAAACTTTCCACTAAGTGTCAACTATTTGACGGAACACTGTCATCTGCCCCCGCTACATTGGCCTGGCTGGAATAACCAGTTGGGTGTTGTTGCCTTGAGGTTTGCAGGTAACCCAAAGAATTTCAAAAACAACTGTTTAGCAGGTGCAATGATGACCAGTAATCTCTCCAACGATAGCAATGAAATCCAACCCGTAGTGAATCGACGCGACTTCGTTAAAGGCAGCGGCATGGTCGCCGCCAGTACCGCCTTTGCCATGATGGCAAATCGCGCTGTTGCAGCCAGTCTGCCCTATTCCGATTCCTATGGTCCACTGACGGTAAAACCATGTCAGGCCACAGGCCTGGAACTGCTTGCTCTGCCAGAAGGTTTTGAATATACCTCATTTGGCTGGACCGGATACAACCAGGCGGATGGCCAGCCCACCCCTGGCGCCCATGATGGCATGGCTGTGGTTGCCACCAAAGGTAGCGTAGTTTGTTTAGTCCGTAACCATGAGCAGGGCGGCAGCGGCCATACTTCCGCCCCTCGCGGTGGTCGTGGTGTTTACAACTCCGCTCAGCGCGGCGGTACCAGTAATATCCTATTTGATGTCATTCAGGGTAAATTCCTGTCTTCTTACAACAGCCTGGGCGGCACCATTCGCAACTGTGCTGGCGGACTGACGCCCTGGGGGACCTGGATGTCCTGTGAAGAAACCTATCAGAATGCGCAAGGTTTCTATCATGGCTATGTGTTTGAAGTACCTGGATTTGGCCTGTCTGACGGTGAACCTATTCGTGAAATGGGCCGTTTCTCTCATGAAGCTGCTGCCGTCGACCCAGCCACCGGTGTAGTGTACGAAACCGAAGATGCGGGTCAGTCAGCGTTCTACAAATTTGTTCCTGCCGGTAAATGGGGCGACCTGAAATCAGGCGGTAAGTTGTATGCCATGGTGCTGGACAATACGCCTCGCCTGGACCTGCGCGGCGGTTTGGTTGAAGGCAGTACATGGAACGTGAGCTGGCAGGAAGTAGCAGATCCCGATGCCTTTAACGAAAGATGTTTCAGCCAGGCAACCGACGCAGCCATTATCGAGCGTGGTGAAGGTTGCTGGTATGACGATGGTAAAATTTACTTTGTTTCCACCTCTGGCGGTGCAGCCAATTTGGGACAGATCTTCTGCTACGACCCACGTAAAGAGCAACTCACCCTGGTGTTTGAGTCTCAGAGCCGTGATGAAGTAGATGGCCCGGACAATATCGCCGTTAGCCCCCGTGGCAACATTCTGATGTGTGAAGATGGGGGTTCCAATCCCAAGCGTCTGGTCGGCTTAACGATGGAAGGCAATACGTTCCATTTTGCTGAAAACCGCATTGCGCTGGATCAGGGCGACCTGGCCATTATTGATGCCGTATACCCTGGCACTCGTGCCAACTTCCTCTCCAGTGTTGGCAATTCCACCGATGGTTCCAGTCGCCGCAGCTTCACCAGCAGTGAGTGGGCCGGAGCCTGTTTCCATGATCGTTGGTTGTTCGTCAATATCCAGACCCCTGGCGTGACATTTGCGATTACCGGTCCCTGGGAAAATGGCGCCCTGTAATTGACTCCGGGGCGCACTGCGCCCCGCCTTATTTAATTGGAGAATAGCAATGCAAACATTAATTAAATCCGCTGGCCTGGCTTTGCTGCTGATGCTCAGCACTACCACTCAGGCGGCCATTATGTCGATGACCGTGCCTGGCACAGTAACGGGCCAAGTGGTTGGCGAGGATGCCTGGCAAATGGATGACACCGCCGGGGTGGATTTCTGGACTTTTGAAGTCACCCAGGCTGGCAACTATGAATTTTCGGTCAGTTCAGCCATTACCTTCGGCCTGTCGTTGTTCAGCGGCACCCTGAGCGCTGACCCAGGTTTTTTGTTCTTCCATGATCAAAACTTCACCAGCTTGTTCGACGGAGAACTTGCCTATGTTGGTGGCAGCGAACCTTATGTACCAGGCATGGGCAATATGTTTGGCATAAACCTGGCTGCAGGGTTCTATACCCTGGCCGTGGGTGGCAATGACTTTGGCCCAGGCATAGATGTCTACGATTACAGCCTGAGTGTGGCACAAGTGCCAGAGCCGTCACTGTTTGCCATCTTCCTATTAAGCCTGGCAGTGCTGGCATACCGCCAGCGCCGCGGCTATTAAGCTGTTCTATTGTCCGGCGGCTTGAGTCCGCCGGCAACTGCCCTCAAAAAAGTCATTAGAAAAGCATTGATTGGCAACATATTTTCTCCCAGTTATGATGCCTGAGATGATTTCTACACTTGTACACCCACCATGCAATTATTGACGCCAAGATTATCTTTACGCCTGCTGACCGAAGCGGATGCCGACTTTATCCTCGCACTGCTCAATGATCCGGCGTTCTTGCAGTATATCGGTGACAAAAATGTGCGAAGTCTGGAAGATGCCCGCCAGCACATTCAGGATGGCCCGTTAGCCATGTATAGAAGCCATGGATACTGCCTGCTGAGGGTGGCTCTGCGGGACACAGATCAAGCCATAGGTTTATGTGGCCTGCTTAAACGTGACTATCTTGACCACCCGGATCTGGGCTATGCATTTCTGCCGGCAGGCCGTGGCGCAGGTTATGCGCAGGAAGCCATTCAGGCGGTGCTGGCAAATGCCGACGCCACAGGTTTGAAGCAAATCCTGGCCTATTGCCAGTCAGACAATCAGGCCTCCATTCGTCAACTGGAAAGAGCCGGTTTTTCTTCCCTTGGCCCCTTTAAGCTGGAAGGTTCAACAGACAACCTGGTGCTCTTTCAGCGCATACCTAACGATTAAGCAGTTCTCCGCCCTTCTGGCAGAGATGCTCTATATATCGTCTGAGGGCAGTTGATTTAACCAGACCACCAGTTGCTTGAACCTGTATTGGCGGATAAAAGGTTGGATCTTTTGCACAAATGCCTGATATTCATGGTGCAGTTCCAGATCCTTTACTAGCTCCCGGATGCCCAGCACATTGTGTTGTCGGGCCAGCAGTTGTAGTTGCTGCAGAATGTCCTGCGACGGCAGCACTAACGGCGTGTTAATTTGACTGGGCTCAGGCGCGTTTTCCATCTCAGCCGCGGTAGCAATACTGCGCAGCTCCAGTTCAAACCAGAACTCACTACCTTGTTCCGGCACGCTGCGCACCTCCAATTCTGCGCCCATCAGCCTGACCAGTCGCTGGCTGATAGTCAGGCCCAGGCCTGAGCCTTCGGCGCGGGTAATGTCGTTGTCCAATTGCTGAAAGGGAATAAAAATGTGCTGAAGTTGCTCTTTGGCGATGCCAATCCCCGTGTCTTTGACACTAAAGCGTACCTTATGCCGATGATCGCGGCTTTGTTTCAAGTGCGTGACGCTAAAATTAATCTGTCCTGAATGGGTAAACTTCACCGCATTGTGCAACAAGTTAAGCAATATCTGGCGCAGGCGTTTATCATCCACCAGCACCATATCCGGCAGGTCTGCAGAAAATACATGAGTGAACGTCAGGTTTTTCACCTCTGCGCTGATGCTGATCATGTCCACCAGCGTGCGCAGGAGTAAGGGTAATTTAACCTCGCGGGGGTGAATTGTCAGGCTGTCCTCATCGGTGCGGGAAAATTCCAGAATATCGTTAATCAGCAACAGAAGATGTTCGGCACTGCGGTCTATGGTTTCAATACCGTGACTGTGTTCCTGCATCAGCGCACTGTTTTGCTTGTACAGCTGCGTGTAGCCAAGAATGGCATTCAATGGCGTACGCAGCTCGTGGGTTACATTGGCCATAAACTTTGTTTTAGCCTGATCAGAAGCCTCAATCAGCAGTTTGGCGGAATTGAGTCGCTGGAACATAATGGCCAGTGCCAACCACACAGCCACCAACAAGCCCAGGGCAATGCTGGATTCAGCATACAACTTGGACTTCATTTCCGCTCTTAAACTTCGAAAATAAGCGTCACTAATATCAAACATGGCCACACCCATCAATTCTCCCATGTGGCTGATGAGCGGAATATCCACGCGAAAGCAATCAGGACAGGGGGTGCCTTCGGTACTGTAATCCAGGCTCCCTGCCGGAGCCCCGATGGCGTCATAATTTAATTCCAGGCTGAAGTGATGAATATAACGCCCGCCAATTGCTGGATCTTCCACAATCAGCATCTGTCGAATGGTATTCATCAAGTCCTCAGCCAGGGCATTACTGTGTTCCAAGGTTCCTAATAAAACCGTGCCTTGTGACTGGGCCAGGATACTGGCCTGGGTTTTCGCCGCCAGATACAATCTGGGCTGTAAGGTTTTTTGCCAGTACCTGTCCAATGACCACAGAAAAACCGCCAGCAGGGTCAGAAAGATAATGGCAATCACCAGGTGATTGACCAGATTGCTGTTGCCCTTGAGCCAGCGTTGTATTTGCCTGTTATTCATATTGTATGGCTACCTTCATATAGAAGGACTTAATGTTGAGGCCACTGCGTTTCAGCGTGCGCAAATTAATGTACGGGCGCACTGTTGCCTGCACCGACAAGCCGCCAAGCACCCCTTGTTCAACATCCCCTTCAAAAGGCGAGAACAACACAAAAGGTTCAGCGATACTCTTCGCCACCAGTGCCTTAAGTTCATCGTCATTTAGCGGTTGGGTAATAAAAGCGCCGGCAATTTGTTTGCCCGGCAACGCAAGCAGCTCTTCCAGAGTGACTACTTCTACACGGGTTTTGGCATTCTGCAGCTGCTCGAAACTGTCTGCCAGTACTTGCCGGTAAAGCTGCGCGTCCTCATCGGAATTGACATGAATCAGGTAAAACACCAGCGTCTGGTCCTGTGCAATTCGCTCGTGCAGGCCAAGATCTGAGGTCACCAGGGTTCGAAACAGTTTCAAACCAACATAGGCTCGATGCTGGCCATAACCGTCGGCCAGATATAGGCTCTGCACAGGTGCTGGCACTGACAAAACAGTCAGTGTCAACAGACATGCAAACCAGCGCCTTATATGCTGCATAATCTTGTCGCATCACCTTGTTTCAGGATGACGGCAAATCCTATCTGAATGCATATTGCAGTTGCACGTAAGCCTGACGTCCACCATATGGCAGTCCTTCAGGGTACTGAATCAGATTTGGCACAATGTCATACTCCCGGTCCGTTAGGTTGTTGATACTGGCGGTGAACGTCAGACCATTTTGGTCAAACAATTCGTTGATGGTCAGGCTGTAATCCAGGGTAGTGTGTGCGTCAAATTCACGAGTAACAGGTGTACGCAATTGCACATCCCAGCCCTCTTGTGTGCCAGTGTGGCGAAGCATAACCTGATGGGTAGCCATGCTATCAGAACGCCAGGTCACCCCCAGGTTACCCAGCCAATCCACCGCTCCCAGCAGTTTGCCGTCGGTTTCATCCAGATGGTCCTTGGCATGCACATAAGACAAGTTGGCAAACCAATGCCAGTTTCGATTGATATCCTGTTGCCATTCCAGTTCCACACCACGACTGTCAATATCTCCTCGATTGCGCCAAACAGGGGGTTGACCTGGGCGCAGATAGTATTCAATCAGGTCAGTAACCTTGGTGAAAAACAAGGTGGAGCGAAAACTAAAACCCGGCGCCCGATAGATATATGCCAGCTCGCTGGATGACAAAGACTCTTCGCTAAGTTTGGTGGACTGTGACGCCACCACAGACAGACTGCCCGGGTAGCTTTCTTTCAGAGTAGGCGGGCGGAACGCTTCGGCATACTGCGCCTTGAAAATATGACTGTCGCTGTGTCGCCACACCGCCGCTATGCGGGGTGAGGCTTGATTACCCCAATCGTCATAATTGTCATAGCGTGCGCCCCATGTGATCTCCAGCTTGTCTGTTGCTTGCCATTGGTCCTGCAACGTAATACTGGTCAGGCGTCGTTCTACTCCCGACATCACCAGCACGCGCTCAGGCAGGCTTTCTACAATGGGCTGCCCCAGCGCATATAGTTGGTGGAAGGCATTATCCACCTTATTCAGGCTATGACTTATTTGTGCATACCATTGATGATTGGCTGAAAACTGCCAATGCAAGTCAAGTGCGGCTCGCAAGGTGGAGTCTTCACTGCCTTCACGAACGAAATTATCCCGCAGCACTGGCCTGCCACCAGGCCCATTAATACCGGCCGGAATAGGCAAGTAAGTCGCTTCATTCAGGCGGGTCTGCATACTGGCCAGCGTCAAACCCAATTCCATGTCTGTTGCCAGGGTCCAGTTTTTACTTAACTGAATCCCCTGCACTGTCTCCAGTCTGGGTTCCAGTGCCTGGGGCATGGCTGCGTTTTTTCCATACCAGCCGCCACGTTCAACCTCTGCATACTGGAGGTTTAGTTGATAGCCCTGATATTCGCCCTGGGCCAGCAGCAATCGACCTTTTTCGCGATCATAGATTTCACCAGGTGAGTAACCATGCCCTCCACGAGCAAAATTATCCGGATTGGTCAGTCTGCCAACATCGTTCTGATCCCAGGCTGAAAAATTGAATGAGGTTGACAGGCCGTTTTGCCATTGGTGATTCAGTGACAGATCGATCTGACCGTAATCCTGACTACCTGCTCTTAGTAGCAGGCTATTTTGTTGCCGGGTAACCACATTCACCACCCCGGCAAAGGCAAATTCCCCATGCAGTGCCGAACCAGGGCCTCGCACCACTTCAATACGTTCCACCTGACTAACTGGCAAGCGCATCAGCCAGTCGGCCGAGGCATCCACCGGGCGGTTGACCGGTACGCCATCGACCAGAATTTTCAGGTTGCTGCCATTTAGCGTTGCCCCTATGCCCCTGACCACGCTAACCATGTCGCCGCTGTTGTTGACCATAGTGTAAAAGCCAGCAATCTGATCCAGGGCAGCGCCTACATTGTGCACACCACGTTCGGTAAGGTCATCACCATGCAATACACTGACCATACCAGGTACATAATCAGCGTTCATTTTGCTATGGGTAGCCAGGGCGGTTTCTTCTTCAAGCATGGCCATCAGCTCGGCCATTTCCTGCATTTCCTCCAGGTTTTCGGCACTGACTGGCCGCCAGAACGCAAAAGTGGTTAAAAACGTGATTACCACCAAGGGGCTACTAATCGCATGATTTTTTGTTGTCATTATGCTCTCGTTACTGCAATTTTCAGTAGGTTAATGGCCTGTTTGGCGGCAAACAAACATTTTTATCCGCTCTGCCGTCAGTCAATTTAATCCTGCCAGGTTCTGTGCTCCATGCTGTAACAATTTCGACCATGGCGTTTTGCCCGGTAGAGCTGCTCGTCGGCCTGTTGCAACAATGCCAACTCAGCCATATTTTGCTCTGGAGAACATGTAGCCCCGCCCAGGCTGATACTGACGAAGCAACCTGAAGAGTCCGGATGAGGCAGCGCTTCGGCAAGAACCAGCCGACGTAAACGCTCGGCCACTTTGGCAGCCCCCTCGCGATCCGTGTCCGGCAGTAACACCACAAATTCCTCCCCTCCGAAACGGGCTACCGCATCGGCCGGGTCCCGCAGCCCCATAGACAGAACTCTGGCAATGGCTTGCAAACATGCATCTCCCTGCGTATGGCCGAATCTGTCGTTGTAAGCTTTAAAGTGGTCCACATCTATCATTAGCAATGACAGTTGCGATTTGTTGCGTATTGCTCGTAGCCATTCTTGTCGGAACACCTGATTAAAGTGACGACGATTCATCAGAGACGTCAACTCGTCGGTGCAGGCCAGTTCCGCCAACTTATCGCCTTTTTGTTTCAGTGCCAGATGATTACGCAACCGGGCCTTGAGGACCGGAATGGAAAAAGGTTTGTTGATATAGTCTATGGCTCCCAAACTCAGGCCTTTCTCCATATCTACCTCATTGTCCCGGGCGCTAAGAAACACAACGGGAATGTCTGCGGTGGACGGGTCCTGTTTTAGCCGACGGCACACTTCATAACCGTCCATCCCAGGCATCATAATGTCCAGTAAGATAAGATCAGGGCGGCGCTGATGCACCAATGCCAGGGCCTCCTCGCCGGACAATGCTACCATCAGCTCAACGTCTTCCTCTATCAGGTGCGCAACCAGAATATCCAGGTTGGACGGAATATCGTCGACGGCCAGTACGGTAGGTTGCTTGAATTCCATTTTAATACTCATCAATTCTCTCAGACGCGGTGCAAATAAATTCGGTTAAACAAGGCATTTCAATGCAAAACCACCGCCAACTTGAAATAATCTTAAATATCAATGCATTACTCTAACCCCACATTCATCCTATAGTGAATATGCTTATAGAACACTTCCTTTGCTTATAGATTCTTATAGACTAACACGCACCGTTATTGTCGCGAGCGCTTTATGTCATCTATCCCTCTGGTGTTGTTGGTAGACGATAAACCAGACAATCTGGATCTATTGGTCAACTACCTGGCCGAGTGTGGATTAGAACTTAAGGTGGCTACCGATGGCGAACAAGGCCTGGAATTAGCTGCTGAGTATGTGCCGGACCTGATCCTACTGGATGTTATGATGCCAGGTCTTAACGGATATGAAGTCTGTGACCGTCTCAGAAACATGCCAACAACCCGTCATTGTCCGGTTATTTTTATGAGTGCCCTAAACGATACTGACAGCAAAGTCAGGGGATTTGATGCCGGCGCGGTGGATTTTATCAGTAAGCCTTTCCAACGCCCCGAAGTATTAGCGCGCATTCAGGCCCATCTGACCATTAGCCAGCAAAAGCAGCAGTTACGTTTGAAAAATCAACAACTGGTTCAATTAAATAAGGAGCTGCAGGAGCAGGTAAACAAGCGACAACAAGTAGAACACGCATTGCAACTGGCGGATGAACGTCTGTCAGCGCTCAGCCGTCAGGAAGCAGAGCATTGGGGCATTGATGCCTTCGTCGGCGACAGTCGTGTTGTCGTCGAATTGCTTGAGGAAGTACGCAACCTGCAACAGGCACCCGACACAAACGTTCTGGTATTAGGTGAGAGTGGTACGGGTAAGGAGCTGGTTTCCAGAGCCATCCATTTTGGCAGCAAACGCAAACTCAGCGCCTTTGTCGCGGTTAACTGTTCCGCCATTCCCGCCGAGCTGGCCGATGCAGAATTTTTCGGTCATGTAAAAGGCGCTTATACCGGGGCAACCAGTGACAGAAGTGGTTACTTTGTTCAGGCAGATGGTGGCACGCTGTTTCTGGATGAAATAGGTGATATGCCAATACATTTGCAGGCCAAATTATTAAGGGTACTGGAAGACGGTATTGTAACGCCGGTAGGCGGACGCCAGAGCCGACGGGTGAACGTGCGTATTGTGGCGGCAACAAACGCCGATATCAGTGACAAGATCCGCAAACAGGCGTTTCGTCAGGACCTGTATTTTCGTCTGGCAGGTTATCAGATTCAGTTGCCACCGCTGCGGGAACGTTTATCAGACATTCCGCTGTTGGTTGACCACTTCCTGACGTCACTGGGACGTCAAATGGGCAAAGACTACCCCACCTTAACGCCACAGGCGTTACAGGCACTGCAACAATACCACTACCCGGGCAATGTCAGAGAGTTAAAGAATCTGATTGAATATGCTCTGATTGCCAGTCGCGGCAGGCCTATTGGCGCACACCACTTGCGCTTCGTTGACTTGTCTGCCGAGCAAAGTGCGGTAGACCTTCCTTACCATGAACCTGCCAAGCCGCATAGCAACACTGAATCTGCTGAAACCTTACTGATGAACTATGCCAACAATACAGGCCGTATAGACAATACCACCGCTCAGGCACTGCTGCGCGTTGACCATGGCCGTGCTTCCTATCTGCTTAAAAAACTCTACAAAGACGGTAAACTACAAAAGCAAGGGCAGCGGCGCTGGGCGTTTTATATTCCTGCCTGACGGCTCACATCCTATAAGAACTCTATAAGCGAAACGACTTGGAAGAAAATCTATCTTATTGAAAAATAAAAAATAGATGGGCGTTGTTTTTGCTCCTGCGATATTCAGACCCTGCCCGGTGCACGTCGCGTACCGGGCTATAGCGGTTGTTTATCTCTGAGAGGAACCTCTGTGCTGAATAATGACAGCCATCCTAACCAACTGACCGTCGCTGGTTTAATGGTGCTCCAGCTAAGTGGCTGTATCTTGTATAAATACAAATTCAGCGCCGTTGTTACGAAGTTTGCTCTGCCAGGTGAATAAATTCACTGACATAGGGGATCTGTTCATCGCCCTTGCGGATCCCCAAGTAGATGCTTTTTTGAATCCCCGTTTCGCCAATCCGCAAACTGGCGATGGGCAGGGTCGATTCAAATTCCTGTACCAACCATCCTGGTAAGGCGCAAATGCCACGGCCACTGGCCACCATTTGCAGCATGATTTCGGTTGTTTCAATCACCTTGTGCTGGCGCACGGTGCATTGGGCCGGGTTGAGAAACTGACTAAAGATATCCAGGCGCTGCGGTTCCACCGGATAGGTAAACAGTACCTCATTACTAAGTTGTTCGGGTTTGACCCATTCCAGCTCAGCCAATGCGTGCGATTTGGCCACCACCAGGCGATGCTCGTAACCGAACACCGGGAAATACTCCAGCTCCGGTTTAAATAGCGGGTCGGGGGTCACCAGCATATCGATTTCGTAATCAAACAGCGCCCGTAAGCCGCCAAACTGGAATTCCTGGCGAACATCAATATCGACGTCAGGCCATTGCTCCAGAAAAGGGGCCACAACCTTGAGCAGCCACTGATAGCAGGGGTGACATTCCATGCCAATACGTAGCGAGCCCATCTCGCCTTTGGCAATCTGTTTAAGTAATAACTCGGTATGCTCAAATTGTGGCAGCAACCTGCGCGATAAGGCATGAATGCGCTTGCCTGCTGCGGTCAATCGCAGGTTACGACCTTGCTTTTCCCAGATGGCGGTACCAATCTGTCCTTCCAGCTTCTTAATGCTGTGGCTTAGCGCCGACTGGGTTAAATTCAGCGCCTCGGCCGCCTGGGTCAGCGTACCCTGTTCCTCAATGGCGGACAGGATCGCCAGATGAATACGTTCCAGCATGAAATCGTTCCAAACCTCAAACCATGAGTATCACTCATGAATCAATGAGAATAAATCATTTTTATTCATAAAACGGTCCAAGTATAAATCACCCTATGCTCTCAACTCTATACAAGATCACCGCGGTTTCTTGACGATGCGATTGGAATCAAGTCAATCAAGTGGTGACAACGACTGACTGCAATAATGTGAAGAAGAAGTTGGAAAGTCAGCAAAGAGCAGGGACTCAATTCAGGTTTTATCTCAAAAATTGGATGTCAGATGACAATGAATAATGACTTTACTTTCACAATTAAACGTATCTGTCTCGATGAGAATTATCACCCTTCAGACAATACACGCATTACCACCAACTTTGCGAATTTGGCCAGAGGTGAAAGCCGTCAGCAGAATTTGCGCAATGCCTTAAAAATGATAGACAACAGCTTTAATTCCAGAGCGCATTGGGACAACCCTAACGGCGATCGTTATTCTGTTGAACTGGAAATTATTTCCGTAGATATAGATATTGAAGGTAGCGGTCAGACTTTCCCATCCATTGAAGTATTAAAGACCAATATTGTTGATCATAAAACCAACGAGCGCATTGAAGGGATTGTCGGGAATAACTTTTCTTCCTATGTGCGTGATTACGACTTTAGCGTGTTACTGCTTAATCACAATAAGGACCAAAGCGCATTCAGTATTCCGGATAATTTTGGTGAGCTGCATGGAAAGCTATTCAAGTACTTTGTCAACTCAAGTGCTTACAAAGAGAATTTTAGCAAGCCACCGGTTATCTGTCTGAGCGTGTCGGATAACAAGACTTATCATCGCGCCGAAAATCAGCATCCGGTATTAGGCTTTGAGTATCAGCCCAACGACTCGTCTCTGACTGAGCAATATTTCAGAAAAATGGGGCTGCAGGTTCGCTATTTTATGCCACCCAATAGTGTTGCGCCGTTAGCCTTCTATTTCTTTGGTGATCTACTTAATGATTACACCAACCTGGAACTTATCAGTACTATCAGTACGATGGAAACGTTTCAGAAGATTTACCGGCCAGAAATATATAACGCCAATGCGGTTGCCGGTAAGTGCTACAAACCTAATCTGAAAAACTCAGACCATTCGTTAACTCAAATTGTGTATGACCGGGAAGAGCGCAGCAAGCTGGCGATTAAGCAGGGTAAATTTGCTGAAGAACACTTTATCAAACCTTACCAAAATATACTTGAGCAGTGGTCAGCTAATTTCTCTCTTTAATTAATCAAAAGATACAGCAGCAGCGATTATGAAAACTTTACTACCGACTTCAACCGCAGGCAGCTTGCCTAAACCTTCCTGGCTGGCACAGCCTGAGACGCTTTGGTCCCCCTGGAAATTACAGGGGGAGGAATTAATTGACGGTAAACAGGATGCCTTGCGTGTGTCATTGCAGGAACAGCAACAAGCTGGCATTGATATCGTCAGTGACGGCGAGCAGACGCGCCAGCATTTCGTTACGACCTTTATTGAACACCTTAGCGGCGTGGACTTCGAGAATCGCAAAACCGTTAAGATTCGCGATCGCTATGATGCCAGCGTTCCGACTGTAGTTGGAGCGGTTTCCCGGCAACAGCCGGTTTTTGTCGAAGATGCCAGGTTTTTGCGCCAGCAGACCAGACAACCGATAAAATGGGCGCTGCCAGGCCCGATGACCATGATCGACACCCTGTATGATGATCATTATAAAAGTCGTGAAAAGCTCGCCTGGGAATTTGCCAAAATCCTCAACCAGGAAGCCAGGGAATTAGAAGCGGCGGGAGTGGATATTATCCAGTTTGATGAACCGGCCTTTAATGTGTTTTTTGATGAGGTCAATGACTGGGGTATTGCCACGCTGGAAAGAGCCATAGAGGGCCTAAAATGCGAGACGGCGGTACATATTTGCTACGGCTATGGCATTAAGGCCAATACCGACTGGAAAAAGACCCTGGGCTCTGAGTGGCGACAATACGAAGAGGCGTTTCCCAAACTGCAAAAATCAAAAATCGATATTGTGTCTCTGGAATGTCATAACTCCCGTGTACCAATCGATTTGCTAGAACTGATTCGCGGTAAAAAAGTCATGGTCGGTGCCATTGATGTGGCAACCAATACCATTGAAACAGCAGAGGACGTTGCCGCCACCCTGCGAAAAGCCCTGCAGTTTGTTGACGCCGACAAACTCTACCCTTGCACCAATTGTGGTATGGCACCACTGTCCCGCCAGGTAGCGAGAGGCAAACTAAGAGCCTTAAGTGCCGGGGCTGAGATTGTCCGCAAAGAACTGCAAGCCTAAACTCAGGCCATAAACCCTGGAGTTCAGGGAAAGCTTACTTGAACTCCACGGTTTTATCTTTACTGATCACCCGAGCCTGAATATGTTCATATTGGTCGGACAGACATAACTGACCAATGCCACTGTTGTTATACAGCACACCAGGCTGCCCCTGCGGTTGGCGGCGTTTGATTAGCATGCGGCGACGTTTGGTCAGAAAGTTAAGCGGCGAACGACTGCCGTACAGCCACAGATTGATACGATCAAACCAGCGCAGCAGTCCCGCCGGAAAGCAGTTTTTAATACCACTGGCCGTCACCTGCAATATTTGTGGACTGTGTTTGCGAAAACGCAGGGTAATATCATAGACAAAGCTGTAGTGCACATCACCAGATAGGATCACAAAATGTGGCGGTGTTTTGTGATGACGGAAAATATTCAGAATCACATTGGCGGCACCGGGGTGCGCCATCCAGTTTTCTGCATCCACCATCAGAGCCTTGCCAAAAAAGGTAAAAATGCGCTGTACCGCCTCAATCAGCTTCACACCGAAGATCGGCGCTGGCGACACCAGAATCACCGCCGGTTCACCAATTAACTGCTGCTGCAAGTCAGACAATGATTCCCAGTCCATCAAACCTGATGGCTTGGCCGCACTGCTTTCTGAGCGCCATCTATGGGTACGGGTATCCAGTACAATGATTTTCGGTGTTGTGGCCAGATGATAGTGCCAGTCCTGCCAGTCCAGCAGTTGGTCGATCAAGCTATCCTGCGCTTGTATCTGGCCGTCACAGAAACTCTGGCGCACATCTGCCAGCAGCTCGTCAAAGCGTTCAGGTTGATTGCCCCACCCCTGGCAGAGCAAGTAGCCAATCAGGGCATTGCCGATAATACGACGGGAAAAGGGGTGACCATAGGCGGATTCTTCCCAACCGCGGGTCAGGTTCCAGTCGTCGGTAATATCATGATCGTCGAATATCATATAGGTTGGCATATGCGCCAAAGCCCGGCGAACCTGACCCAAGCCCGCGACAAAATCCTTTATTGCCAGGCATTCCTTGTCATAACGGGCCTTGAATTTGTCGTCAATCCGCGCTCTGCCACTAGCCAAATCAACCCATTGCCAGCAAGTGTCAGACCACACCAGCAGGTACATGGCAACGATCTCAGCCAGGCAGATCAGATGATTATGTGCCCCGGACGAAGTAAAAATAGGTTTCCTGGCTCCACCAAAAAAGCGCTCCACCAGCTTCTCGTTGGCTTTATTTTTCGGTAGCAGTTGCTCACGCATGTAGTAGCAATGGCTGCTTTCACGCAATTGATCACTGCATGTGACCGTCGCTCCTGCAAAGGTCTCGCTGTATAAACCGAGTTTTTGGATCACCTGATGAATAGCCCAAAGAGTAGGGCCGGCCACATCATCCACATAGACCTGGTCACCGGAAAATAACAGCATAGCAGGGCGTTCGCTGTCACTATGGCGATGCCTGGCGAGCAATTTATCGACCTCGAGTAAGCCATCACTGCTGGGGTGGTGCGGCTTGCGGCAAGAACCATGTAGCAGATTATCCACGCGCGACTTCAGCATATAGCCAGGCTGTGTTTCGCCTTGATAACACAAGCCATCAATATGTTTTGTCAGGCCCTGCTGCTGTTCGTCCAGCAGGTCATAATACACATACTGGTGTTCCTGCAGCGGACTATCCAGTTGAAAGTGCAGTAGCTGGATATGACAATGTGTGCCAACCTGAATTTGTTCAGTTCTGGTTGCTTTTGCAGAGAAAACGCTGCCATCTGCGGTGTTAAGTTGCAGGGCGAAATCACATGCACGGGAAGTTGCCAGCCACAAGGTTAACTGGGTATCTGTGCAGTGCCTAAGCACAGGGCCGGCTAGAATTAACGGTAGAGTATCGCTCACGAATTGATTTTTAACAGGGATTTCAGCAGGTTGCAATCATCCAATTGATATTTGACATAGTCAGATACGGCTTTTATCAACGCCTCTTTATGACCGGGCAACAAATCTGCCATAGCCGTTTCAAAACGTACCGAACGTCTGTCACCGCGACAATGGGCCAGCGCCAATGCCTGACCACAAGCCTGCGCATAAGCAACAAAGCCACCGCGGACGGCCTTATTACCCAAGCCGATATCTTCAGGATCAATCCCCACTCGGGCATGGTGACGGGAACGCACCAGGTAGTGCTCGCCCTGCCAGTATACTTCATCCAACAGTAAGTCTGGCCGACGTTGCATGCGGCGCTGACAGACTGCGGTAAGATGCGCCGGATTTAGCTGATTCACCTGGCTTAAATCGGCAAACCAATGCAATGGCGCGGCCTGGCGCTGTTTCTTCACTTCCACCACATGGCAAAGAGGGAGGTCGTCAGGTGAAGCGCAATTGGCAGGCCCCACCAGCATATAAAAACGCTGCATATTGGCCGAGCCCGTGCCTGCATCCAGTCGCCGTACGATGTCCAGAATCGCATCATCCATATAGGGTGCAAACGCCTGGCGCACACTGGCATCCAGCTCAGCGGTCAGGGGGCGGAATTTATCCGGTAGATGACGAAATCTGGGCGGAAACTGCGACAGATCCACGGCCTTGGCTAACGCACTTTTACTGTGAAATTGCTCACCTCCGGCTGCTCGCGCCACGGCTTTTTTCTGCTTTTTAGCCAGCAGATGAGGCTTTTTAAACAACTTCAGTACCTGCATGCGCGACTCAGGCACATCGATACTGGCTTTACAGATGTTCAGGTATTGGTCCAGAAATCCGTGCATGGCCTGTAGCCCCAACTCCTGACTGACCGCAGGGTCCCCCTGGCATTGGGTACCATTGTTATAGCGCCCTGCAGACACCCCCTGGCAATAATCAACACAGAGCAACAAACTGGAACAAAAGCGCGCCAGATCCCACACCGCATGACCAATACAGGCATCGTCAAAATCATTGGGAGAAAAAATAACCTGATCGCCATGAGAGCCTTCTTCAGTTAAAAACCCAAAGTTGCCCAAATGACAATCCCCCATTACGGTCGTCAAAGGAACAGAAAGTAGCGCTTGCGGTAAATTCAACAGGCCACTGGCCAGGTCAGCGTAAAACAGCTGAGCTGCGCCACGCATAAACACATAGGGATTTGCGAGCATTTTTCGGTGCTTGCCCACGCCAAGCTTACCGTCAACACGGACAAGTTCGGCTTCTATTTGCCTGATACGTTGCAAGGCTTCTCCTTACACTGAGAAAAGCAATAAACTGACCTTACTTACCTTAACGTACTGATAGAGCCGGGCAAAGAGGAACAAAACAGCAAGATCAGGCCGCCTGCAATTTGCAGGCGGCCTTATTCTGCGTTGTCATAGGCTTTGGGCCTTTTTGCTCAGGTACTGATAAACAGCCTCAGCCTGACGCTGTCTGGCAAAATCCACCAGATTAAGACCATCACATTTCAGGCCGTCCAAAGCTAATACTGTCCGGTAGACGCCGTTTTCACTGCTGGCTACCCGACCAATTTCCTGAAATACCGAGCGGCGCAATAAGGCTACGTCGTCTTTCAGTGCAGAACGGCAAAAGTTGGCAAAGGCCACATCACCGGTAAATGCATAACGTGATATTGGTTTGTCATCAGTGTTGGCCATTACAGCGGCGCTAAGCAACGTAGTGGCACAAAACAGGCTTAGGGCTTTCATAGGTTCACCTCGTTAAAGAACAAGCACATGCTTGCCTGATTAAGCCTACCTGGTTCTGCTTTTTGGTCTGTGTCTCTATTGTTTTCAATCAGTTAAATAATTGTAACCTGACCGAATTACAAAACAGACAGCAGAGATAGCGGTAGTTTCGCCCCCTTCTTTATAAAAAAATGAAGTCATTTACGGATTTATAGGCACAAAATCATCTTAAAAAATCTGGAAATTCAGAATTTTTTTGCCCTTTATGTCAGATTAGTTTTAACTTTTTGTTGCTAGTTTGCCCAAAATTGACGATACAAGAGATTCAGGGATGCAAAAACAACAGACGGAATTGGCATTTACAGCAGCGATTCATTCAGCCGTTTCACTGCCAGTACGGGTCTTGAGATAACAATAAGTTGTGGTCTGCCATGCAAAAAATCGCCAAACAGCCTTCTTCTCCCGCCATCTCCATTAAACAAGCCTCACTGGCCATTAAACTGCTACTCACCGTGGGTTTATTGCTGATACTGGTCACTCTGGCGTTTTTACTTTACAGCAACTGGTCTCTGAATCGCTCTGAACAGGTCATAGTCGGCCAGGTGTCGCAGCAGTTGGAAAGCAGCGTAACAGAGAGCCTCAAAGCGCAAGCCGGTATGCACGCTGCCGAGGTAGCCGCTAGCATAGAGAGTGTTTATCAGTACCCTAAAGCCGTTGCCACCCAGCTAGGCAAAACCATTGAAACCCCCGGGGCACAACCACTAACCCGCAAACAGGTGGAAGATCTTGTGCGCTATACCTTAAGCGCCAGCCCGTCTTCGTCCTTGTATGCCCAGTTTGAAGCCGGAGGCTTTTATGACAAAGACCAGGACTATATTAGCAATGCCAGCCATTCGGTACCTGGAGCCGGGACACTGGAGATTTATTTCGTCCGTGAGTCCAACGGCAATATCAACCAGGAACCGGTAGAAGATGCCGATGAGAAACACGACACCACGCGGGATGAATTTGGATTTCGCGCAGCAGAATGGTACTTGTGTAATCAGGAAAAAATGCGCCCTTGTCTGACCAATCCCTATAAGTATGAAATTCGTCCGGGTTATGAAGAATTGATGACCAGCCTGACCGTGCCGGTGATTGCCCAGGGCAGGTTTCGCGGTGTGGTAGGTGCCGATATGAACCTCCCCATTCTGCAGCAAAGAGCAGAGCAACTGGCAGCGTCACTGTTTGCCGGTAAAAGCAAAGTGTTTCTGGTCAGCCAGGACGGTATGTTGGTGGCCGCCAGCAGCAATCCGGATAAGTTAGCCAGGCCTTTTGCCGAAGTCCTTAATGCCGAACAGGCCAGACAACTGCGGGGTTTAGCAACGTCAGGTGACACGTTGAAGCTGGATAACTTCCTGTATGTTGCCAATCAAGTTGAGATAAAAACCGCACAAACTCAGTGGCAACTGATTATCGGCGTGGACTACCCTTCTGCCATGGCAGCGGTTGGCAATGTTTCCACTGCTATTCAGGAGGAAGTCTCAGCGCTGCTGGGCCAGCTTCTGTTAATCGCTTTAATTCTGGTGGGTGCCTCACTGGCCATCGTCTGGCTGTTTACCCGCAGTATTGTCAGTCCACTTCAACTGGTAGCGCAGCGTATGAAGGAACTGGCAGGACAGGGTGGCGATCTGACCAACAGCCTGCATGTCAGTACTCACCAGGAATTGATTGAGCTGGCTGAAGGTTTTAACCAGTTCCAGGAAAAAATTCGCCTGTTGCTGCAGTCAGTAAAATCATCCAGTCGTGATGTTTCACAAAGTGCCCATCAGACCTCTGGGTATGCCGAGCAAACCAGCAGCCAGATAAACCGCCAGCACGAAGAAATAGACAGCGTGGTGACAGCGATTACACAAATGTCGGCCACTGCCAGCGACGTGGCCAAACATGCCAACGACGCCGCCGACAGTGCACAATCGGCCAGAGATTCGGCTAATACCACAGAACAAACCCTGTCATTTGCCGTCGACGAAGTGACCAAGCTGGCCGAAGATATGGGCCAGGCTGCCTCTGCGGTATCCGCCGTGGCATCGCGCAGTAATGATATCCGCAAGATTCTCGACGTAATTGGTGCGATAGCCGATCAAACCAACTTGCTGGCGCTTAATGCAGCGATAGAGGCTGCCAGAGCAGGCGATCATGGCCGCGGTTTTAGCGTAGTAGCAGATGAGGTTAGGGCACTGGCATCTAAAACCGCAGACTCGGTCAAAGAAATTGGCGATGTGATTGCCGGTTTGCAGCAAGAGGTGAAAACCACAGTGGGGGTGATTGACGCCAACAGCAGCCGCGCTGGCTCGGCGGCGGATAAGTCCAGGGAAGCCTTTGCCGATTTGAGCAATATCGTCAGCGAAATTACCCATATTTCTGATCGCATCATGCAAATGGCCACCGCAGCGGAACAGCAAAGCGTAGTGAGCGAAGAGATTAATCAGAATATGGTGTCCATTGGCGACGCCACCCGTCAGGTAGCGGAGCTGGCCAGTTCTTCAACACAAAGCGCTGGCGCTATCAGTGACAGTGTTAAGCAACTGCAACAACAACTGGATAAGTTAAAAACCGAGTAAGCCGTGCAAACAAAAACACCCGCACTGTGGGCGGGTGTTCGTTTCTGGCTCAATGCTCAGGGGCGCATGGCTTTCTCGCCACGAGACAATCCACACACGCCGGTGCGCGACAGTTCAACGATTTCTGCAGTCTGTGCCATGGTTTGCACGAATGCGTCCAATTTGTCGCTGGTGCCGGTTATCTCAATAGTGTAATTACGCGGGGTAATATCCACCACCTGACCACGGAAGATATCCACCGTGCGTTTCACTTCATCCCGTATCGCATCACTGCGGGTGGCCACTTTAACCAACATAAGCTCCCGCTCAACATGGCTACCATCGGTAAGATCTGAAATTTTCAATACGTCAATCAGCTTATTCACCTGTTTGGTGATCTGCTCGATGACTTTGTCATCACCCACAGTGGTGATCGTCAGCCTGGACAGACTGGAATCGTCGATGGGCGCGACACACAATGAGTCAAGGTTATAGCCCCGCTGGGAAAACAGACCAATTATACGTGACAGTGCACCGGGTTCGTTTTCCATCAATACAGAAATAATTCTTCTCATCAGGTGCGCTCCGTCTTGCTTAGTCTCATATCATCCATAGCGCCGTATTTGATTTGCATGGGATAAACATGTTCATTCTGGTCCACGGCAATATCCATAAAGACCAGTTTGTCTTTCAGTTCAAAACAACGCGCCATGGCGGCGTCCAGTTCTTCCGGCTTGTCGACGCGGATCCCAACATGGCCATAGGCTTCGGCCAGTTTTACAAAGTCTGGCAATGAATCCATATAAGAATGGGAATGTCGGCCCTTGTAAATCATGTCCTGCCATTGGCGCACCATACCCAGAGCACGGTTGTTAATAGAGATAATCTTGATTGGCAAACCATACTGCATACAGGTGGACAGTTCCTGAATATTCATCTGGATGCTGCCATCGCCTGTTACGCAGGCCACCACGGCTTCAGGATGGGCAAACTGCACGCCCATGGCTGCAGGTAAGCCAAATCCCATAGTGCCCAGACCGCCGGAGTTGATCCAGCGTCGCGGCTTGGCAAAGGGGTAATATAACGCGGCAAACATCTGATGCTGACCTACGTCGGAGCTGACATAAGCATCGCCCTGGGTATGCCGATACAGAGACTCGATAACTTGCTGCGGTTTTATCAGCTCGTCACTGGTTTTATAGGCCAGGCAGTTACGCGCGCGCCAGGCGGCGATTTGTTCCCACCAGTCGGCAAGCTGTTCCTTGCGTTCGGTTTCATTAATTTCGTGCATCTGCTCGAAAAACTGCGTCAACACACTTTTAACCGAACCCACTACCGGAATATGCGCATTCACCGTTTTGGATATGGAAGCCGGGTCAATATCCACATGAATAATGGTGGCGTGCGGGCAAAATTTCTGCACATTGTTCGTTACGCGATCGTCAAAGCGGGCACCGAGCGCCAGAATACAGTCAGCATTGTGCATGCTTTTGTTAGCTTGCAGGGTGCCATGCATACCCAGCATGCCAAGGCATTGCTCATGATCGCCAGGGAAGGCTCCCAGGCCCATCAGGGTATTAGTAACCGGCAAGTGAAGCTTTTCGGCAAGCTCGGTAACCAGACCGCTGGCGTCACAGGCGATGGCACCGCCACCCACATAGAGTATCGGGCGCTTGGCATCCAACAAGGTTTTAAGGGCTTTTTTAATCTGCCCCATATGCCCCTTGATTGTCGGGTTATAGGAACGCATCTGTACCTTGTCTGGAAACTGATAAGGGTGCGACTCCAGCACGTTCACGACATCTTTGGGCAGATCCACCACCACAGGACCAGGACGGCCGGTATTGGCAATGTAATAGGCCTTGGCAATGGCATCGGGAATGTCCACCGCACGTTTAACCAGAAAGCTGTGCTTCACGATAGGCCGGGAACAACCCACCATATCGGTTTCCTGAAAGGCATCTTCACCGATATGCATGGAAGGCACCTGACCGGACAGGATCACCATCGGAATACTGTCCATATAAGCTGTGGCAATCCCGGTCAGGGTATTGGTTGCACCCGGGCCAGAGGTCACCAGCACAGTACCAGTCTGCCCGGTGGCTCTGGCATAGCCGTCCGCCATATGCGCGGCAGCTTGCTCATGGCGCACCAGAATATGTTGAACATCTTCCTGAGCATATAGGGCATCATAGATATCCAGCACGGCACCGCCCGGATAACCAAATACATGTTTAACCCCTACATCTTTCAGCGCTCTGACCACCATCGCGGCGCCTGACATCATCTCCACTGGCTATTCTCCCGTTGCTTCTGACAGATGCGGGCGTCTGTACCCGGCTGTCATGTTTTGTATCGGGGCATCCCCCTTTTTTGCCAAAGCACCAGCATGGCTGAGGACCAGCGCCATCGCCAGATCACTGCTGCTAAGAGGAAGAAAACTATACTGAAGGAGGAGAAAATTTTAAACAGTAAAGGCGGCAAAAGTGAGATATCTATCCCAATATAGAGAATAAATAGGATGAACATCCCGAAACCAGGGTTGAGAATACGAAAATTAGGATATGTTAACTTTTTGTTAACATATCCTTTGAGTTTAACTAGTCGTCCAATTCGATTTCGACGTCTGAGTCTTCACCCATATCTTCGTTGTCACCCATGCCACGGGACTTGGTGCCATAAATGCTGCCCATTTTAGGGCGGTTTATGCGCTTCTGGTATTTGCACCAGGCTTTTTCTGCAGCGCTTTGAGGCTCTCTGTCACCTCTGGCGGCGGCAATGTATCCTTCGTCCTCCTCAGTTTCAGGGGCAAGATGCCCATCCACTAAAGCAGCAATCAGGCAACCGTAGCGGCTAAGCGCCTGGCTTTCGGCAATAGAGAAATCCCCGGATCGGGAAAACCCATAAGGGTAATTCTTTGGATCAAGAAATTGGCGTTTCAACAGCTGTTCTTTCGTTTGTTTGGCCATGACGGGCATCCCCAACTAAAAAGTCATCAACATCAGGAATGATACCAATAGATTTGGTACAGGCAGCGTGGCCCAAGGGATATGGGCAATTGCCAAGGACTAGATAGTTTTAAAATGGGGGACTGTCAACAAAAAACTGTAATGTCCCCCCATTTTTTTATTGAATGAACAAATATTGGCCCAGCCAGTGCACCAGCAAATAACCAAAGCTGTAGGCAATAATCAACTGCAAACTGTATTTAGCGAAACGGCCAAAAGTCAGTCCTGGCACTTTACTCATAGCCACTATGCCAGCCGCCGAGCCTATCACCAGCAGCGAACCACCCACGCCGACCGCATAGGTCAGGCTTAACCAGGCGCCAGGATCCATATGGATATCCGCTTTCAAAAGCGCTGCGGTCAAAGGCACGTTATCAATAAAAGACGACAATACGCCCAAGGTATAGTTGGCCACAGGCAGCGGCATGACCTCATAGATCTTCAGCAGTACATCCAGCACCTGAATCTGCTTAAGCATACCCACCAGCAGCAGAATGCCCAGGAAGAACAGCAGCGTATCAAACTCGATACGACGGATATAATCCAGAATAGGATCTTCGTCATTGTCCTTACGCAGAAAGTGCGCCATAAGAAACATCACCGACAACCCGCACAGGAAACTCAGTACCGGCGGAATCTTAAAGGCAATATTGCCCAGAATCGTCATCAGGATAGTTGCAAGAAATACCAGCGCAATCAGCATATCCACTTTATTGACCGGAATACGCTTTCTGCTCAGGGTAATCTGCCCCTGCATGCCAAAGGACAGCATGGCCGCCAGCAGCAACACCGAACACAATGACGGCAAGCTCAGCCATAGTAGATTCTGAATTTCGGTTTTGCCATCCAGGAAGATCATCAGGGTGGTAACATCGCCGGTAATCAACGCCACACCACCTGAGTTAACGGCAAACACCGCCAGTACCGCAAACTTAAGCACTTTATCCTTTGACAGTCCCAACGGCAAAATCATCGCTACTGACACTAAAGTTGCGGTGATATTGTCGGCCAAGGATGAGAAAAAGAAGGCAAACAGACCGGTCATAAACAACAAATTGCGTTCGCTGATGCGACTGGGCAACAGTTTGTTGATCAGACTTTCAATCATGCGCTTTTTATTCAGATAGGCAACAAAGGTCATGGCCGCCACCAGAAATAACCAGAGGCTGGCAATTTCCGCGATATTCTCTTCCAGATGGTGGTTCACCAGCTCAGTGGCACTGTCGGTGGCGGCACTCAGATAAAGGATGACCCAGGAAAGGGTGCCGGTAAATAAAGTGATTTTGGCTTTACTGATATGGGTAACTTCTTCAAAAATCACCCCCAGCAAGGCCAGCACGGCCAGGCCGATTAGAAAAATCTCCACGCCACTCATGCGCTGTTGCCTTGTGATTTACAATGGCGGCGGATTTTAAACCATCAGCCAGCCTATGCCTATTATCCATTTGGTTAATGGGTTGCTAGAGATTTGTTGGCATTGGCCTGGTGGCTTGCTTAACGAGACTTTTTCGCCACCCAAGCCCACAGCATATCGCACTCAATGGTTTGTGCGCCGGTGCTGTCGGTAACAGTGACAGCAATCAGCGCCTCCCCCCGCTCCTGGGATTGCATGGCCTGAACCTGCTCATCACTAATGCTCGCCACGGCCTGCATATCGCCTTGGGCGCGGGTTAGATAGCGGATCTGCATGGACTTAATCAGTGGCAGTTTATCGCCCGGCAGATTCAAACCGAAGATAAAGCCCGTGGCCGACTCAGCCAGTAGTGCCATAGCAGCGGCATGTACACTGCCAATATGATTCTGGGCTTTTTTCAGGTTACGCTGGCGCATGGTCACTGTGCGTCCATCGGTAGACAGGATCTCCAGGCCCGCGGTACCCGCCAACTTTACTTTGCTGCAGAATGCCCAGGTGATAATTCGCCTGCTCAGCCAGGCCGGGTAGGTATTGGCTTTATCAACAAGACGGCGCAGCGGATTGGGGGCAGACATAAACACACTCCTGGTTGGACCAGTTAAAAAGAGTGCCAGATGCCGCCAGCTCAGGCAAATGGATTTTGCTTAAAAGGTGAATTCTTTATTGCGACGTTGTTGCTGGTCTTCATGAAACAATCTATCCAGCACTTTATTGCGTTTTTCATCTTCGACATATTCTTTATGCTTAATATGCACTTCGCCGTAATTATTCACGCCCCGCAGGGCATTTTCATAAGAAAAGCAATGCCAATCCTTGCTGAAAGCGGGGAAAGAGCAAAACAGTAAAAGAGACAGAAATATTTGTTTCATACTCGGTCCCAAAACACAGCGTACAACAGCCAATTAGTTATTCTGAGTTTTGTTAATAATATTGTCATCCAAACTGCAAACTTTGTGAAGAATATTCAACAGTAAAAAGGAAAGCACTCCACCAAATAGGATTGCAGAAACATCTCCTAAATCAAAAACCCCCAAACCAATATAAGGTTGAATAGCTTCATAAACCACACATCCTAAAACACAGGCCAAAAATTCCGTAGTCGCTAAAACTCTCTTTTTAATATATGCAGCAAAAAAAATGAAGCTCACCGTACTAAAAAAGCTAGGAGCGACACCTGAAAATCCAAAATCATTAACCTGACTATTGATGATCCAGCCTCTGTAGATTTCTCCCATCAAGATAGTAACAAGGAAAAATAAAAACCCAACAAAGAAAAAAAATCTATATTTATAAATCATCTAAAAATCATCAGCCAATATAAAAATAGTCTAGATGGGAGAGTTATACCCCCATCCAAATATATAGTTAATAAATTAAATAGTACCGAATCCAGAATTAGGTGGCGGTGTTCCGGGATTGCTTCCCCAACCATTCTGGACTTCTCTTTCCATATGATTAATATAACCGCCTATCATTGCTTTAACGCCATCATATAACATCCCCCCTACAATAGCTCCCGTTACAAAAGGCCAAAATTGAGGAGGAGGAGGCATTCCTCCGTTAATCAATGCAACTTCATCCAAAGATAGTTCAAGCATTTCATTATCTACAAAAGTCACATTTTTCATATTCATATTTTCCATTTAAACTCTCCACTTTGAAATTACATCTGGCGCCATCGCCAAACAACTTAAGTATATTACTTCGCTTTCTTTAATCACCTACCCGCTCGGGTAGTTTTTTATTAAAAACAACAATAAGCTCATTGCGCTTCCTGATATCGAGTTTCCGAAATATCTGCTTAAGATGAAACTTCACTGTATTTTCACTAATAAAAACTTTATCAGCAATTTCTCTGTTTGAATATCCCTGAGCGCAGAGCATGGATATCTGCTTCTCACGGGTAGAAAGGGGCTGTGTTGGCATATTTAAGTACATTTTTCTATCCTCAACTTTCTTTTCCCTTAGTGCAGGGCTCTTATCCCTTAGTAAGTTCCTTTAGTTTGCCGTCCTTTAATTCCAACACCCGCTGTGCTGACTGAATAGTCTCTGGTCGGTGGGCGACAATAATGCGGGTAATCTTTAGTTGCTGAATATGTTGGTTGACGATGGATTCCCGCAGGGTATCCAGATGGCTGGTGGCTTCGTCCATAAACAAAATTCTGGGTTGGCGGTATAAGGCCCTGGCCAGCAAAATCCGCTGTTTCTGCCCGCCACTGAGACTGGCCCCCATATCCCCCACTAGCGTGTTGTATTGCATGGCCATTTTAATAATGTCGTCATGGATACAGGCCTGGTATGCGCATTGTACTACCCGCTGCAGATCGGGTTTGGCGTCAAAACAGGCGATATTGTCGGCAATACTGCCGCTTAGCAGTTGGTCGTCCTGCATTACCGCAGCAATCTGCTGGCGAAAACCGGCCACTTGCGCTAAGGGCTTACCGTCAATCAGCACTTGGCCGGCGCTTGGATTTAACAGGCCCATCATGCATTTAAGCAAAGTGGTTTTGCCGCCACCGCTGGGGCCGACAATGGCGACGGTTTCACCGGCCTCAATATGCAGATTGAGCTGACTAAATAGCGGGGTATCAGCGCCACTGTAGGTGAAGCTTAGATTATTCAGGCTGAGTTGGCCCTGCACTGAAAGATGCGTAATCGCCGGATGGTTTTCAAGCCCCTGGTCTTTACCGGTAAACACCATATCAGCCAGGCGGTTAAAGTGCAGATCCAACATGCGGAACTCAATCCATTTAGCAATCAACGAGTCCATTGCGCTGATAAAGCGACTTTTATAACTGATAAAGGCATATAGCATACCTACCGTCATCAGGTTATCCATTACCGCTGTGGCAGCAAAAAAGATAATCAGAATATTCTCGAAACCGAACAGCAGCTTGTTGGCACTGTCGAAGCCAATCTGCCAGCGGCAGATACTGATATCCTTGTTCATGGCTTCGGCCAGCCGGTTTTGCCACTGGCTTTGCCGGTCCGCTTCCTTACCAAACAACTTCACTGTCTGCATAGCGCGCATGGATTCCATAAAATGCGATTGCTCCCTGGCCTGGGCGACGATCTGCTCTTCGGTTAACAGCCGCACCGGACGGTAGAGCAGATAGCGCAGCAGGGCATAAAGCAGGACTACGCCCAGCACGATAAAGCTTAAAGTGGCATCGTAAACAAACATCACCACCAGGGTGATCATTGCCATTAAGCCGTCAATAAGGGCAGTGACCAGGCCGGTAGTCAGCATGTCACGAATATTGGCCAGCGAACCGAAGCGGGACACCAGGTCGCCCATATGCCGCTTGGCAAAATAGTCCATAGGCAGACGGATAAGGTGGTGGAATACATTGGCCGACATCTGCATATTCAGGCGACTGGAAAAATGCAGGATCAGGGTTTGCCTCAGCAGGCTGGTACCGGTGTCGATCAGCAGCAACAGTCCAAAGCCCATGGCCAGCACTAATAGCAGGCTGTCGTCACTGCGCAGCAGTACATCATCCACCACGGTTTGCATATAGTAGGGGCTGACCAGGGCAAACAACTGCAACAGCAATGATAATACTAAAACCATCAGCAGGCTGCGTTTCAGGCCCTGGATACTGGACCAGAACTGGCTGAAGCCCAGACGCTGTTTTTCCGCTCCCGGTTTAAATTCTGCAGTCGGGGTGAGTTCCAGCGCAACACCGGTAAACAGCTGACTCACTTCGTCAAAGCTAAAACGCCGTTCACCTACGGCCGGGTCGTGGATTACCACTTTATCCTTGCCGACCGCCTTGAGCACCACAAAGTGCTTCATTTCCCAGTGCAGAATACAAGGGGTTTGTAGCTGGCTAAGGTGTTGCATATCCAGTTTCAGTGCGCGACCAGACAAATTCAGCCTGGCGGCGATATCCATAACCTGCTTTAAAGTAGCGCCATGGGCCGAGATAGGGTGCTTATGCCGTAGGCTGGTCAGGTCGGTGTCAAAGCCATGGTAACCGGCTATCATGGCCAGACAGGCCAGGCCGCATTCGGCAGCCTCGGTTTGCAATATCACCGGCAGACGCTTACCGGAGCCAAAATGCAGCAAGGTATCGGTGGCGACGCCGGTTTGAGGAAGAGCAGAAGTAGTCATTATACCCGGCCTTTTAAGCTAAGCAGTGGCTCAAATAACCACTCCAGCAGGCTACGCTCTTTCAGGCGAATATCGGCCGATAAACTCATCCCGGCCTTTAATGACAGTTGCTGGCCATAGGCCTGCACTGACTGGCTGTGCAACATGGCTTTGACCAAATAGACAGGTTCCGCCACCGCCACCAGCGACTGACTAATTTCATTGGGTAACAGCACGGAATCAGACACTTCTGTGACCTGGCCCTGGTACAGGCCAAACTTCTGGTAAGGAAACGCATCGTAGCGAATATCCAATGCCTGTCCCGCCTGCAGAAAGCCTGCCGCTCTTACCGGCACCAACAAATTGGCCTCAATCAGGCTATCAGCAGGAACTAGAGTTACCAGCGGTTTATCGACCTGAACCTGCTGACCGATGCGGGCCTGAAGATTGGTGACCGTACCGTCGATACTGGCTTTAATCACATAGGCGCGCTGACCGTTCAGCTGGGCAATGCGCTGGGCCAGGTCGCTGAGGCTGCGCTGCGTGTCGTCCAATTGGTTTTGCTGTTCAGCGGGCAACAGCGCCTGCTGCGTTTGCAACTGCTCAATACGGTTAAGTTGGTTCACCTTCTCGCGCTCCAGCCCCTGCAACTGACTTTGCAAGGTTAGACGCTGTTCCTCGGTATCCTGCACTTCTCTGGCAGAAATATGACCAAGGCTGTGCATATGCTGATAATCGCTTGCCCGTGCGCTTAGCAGCTTATAATGCTGCGCTAAAGTGGTGGCCTGGCCTTGCAACTGAACTAAATCGGCTTTCGAGGCCAGCAACTGCTGCTCGATATCCTGCAGTTTTAACTGATGAACCTGATTGAACCTGGCCAGTTTCCGGGTCAGAATCTGTTGCTGGCTTTGATACTCGGCCAGCAGCAGCGCTTCAAGGTGCTCGCCGTCGGCCAGCACCTTATCACCGTTAATCACCATTAACGGCTGGCCCTGCAGCACCTCTTCGCCCTCCGCAACCAGAATTTGCTTAATCCGCCCCTGACCTGAATCAGGGTAAAGTCTGACCAGCCCCTGAGCTGGCTCAAGCCAGCCATTGACCGTTTCTTTACGGGCGTACTGGCTACTTGCCAACCAGACAACAACCACCGCAACCCAAATCAGCAGGCTGATGGCAATAATAGAATGGGAAAAACACGGGATAACCAGCACCTGACCATGTAGCCTGTCCTGCTGATGTGCGACAGCCTGGGTGCGGAATAACGAACCTTGCATATGATAAATACTCCCTTGAGGAATTCATTTCCTGGACTACCTCCTGGTCGGTAATAAGCTCCTTACCGACCCCACTGCTCTACCTGGCAGCTTGTTAACATTCTATAAAAAGCATTTAACACATGGCAAGGTTAATATTTTATTTATCTTTATATATCAATACATTACGTGATTATTTCGGTCTTATTCATGGCAAATCAATACCTTTTCGAGGACGCAAAAGCGCTGACTTTTCATCTCCCAAAAATCTTGTATCATTTTGTAATCAAAGGGGTTTGCAACTGAAAGCTCACTCCGCAATCAGCTCAATTTATGAACAACTCAAACACCAAGCGGGTATTTTTGAAAATACCTTTCTAAACAGCATTGCAACCCTGTCTGCACCAGGTCACTTAGGTTTTTAAGATCAAGATAACTGCAATTCACCTTTTAGACGGGTTAATGACTCTGCCGCAGCGTCAAAGTCATAACTGTCAATATAACCGGCTAACTGGCGCAATTGCGTCTGATGCGGGCCGTTTTTCAACATGGGCTCAAGCTGTTCAAGGATATCCACCGCATCGGTGTCGTAATCGGCTATCAACGCGTCAAGCTCGTTCATTAACGAGGCGACCCTGGCGGCATCGAAAGCCTGTTCATGGTTTTCTTGCTGTTCTGAGTGACTGGCTTGCAGGGCCGTTAGTACCAGATTGAGTTCGGTTTGCAGTGCCGCCAGCAGTTCAGGGGCCTGTTGTGTAGCGCCCTGACAGGCATGTTCAAGAGCTCCGGCCCTGGCATGTAGTTCCCTGGCGCCGATATTACCTGCCGTACCCTTAAGGGTGTGCGCCATATGCGCTACCGCTGGTATATCGCCAGCGGCCAGGGCCGCTGCGATTTGTACGCCAAAATCTGCATTACCTTGACTAAAACGCTGCAACAACTTTTGATACAGCCGCACATCGTTTTGTGTGGTGGCCAGGCCGGCCTGCACATCAATCCCATCAATCGGAGCAATCTCTGTTGCCTGTACAGTGGTTTGCACCTGCTGCGGCCCAGCCAATGGTTGGGCCGGCACAATCCACTTTGCCAGAGTCATAAACATCTGATTGACGTTTATGGGTTTGGCGATATGGTCGTTCATACCGGCATCCAAAGCCCGTTCAATATCTTTGGCCATCACATTGGCGGTCATGGCAATGACCGGCAAAGATTGCCATTTGGGCTGCTCACGCAGCAAGCGGGCAGCCTGATAACCGTCCATCACCGGCATCTGACAATCCATCAATACGCCGTCGAAGTGGTTATCTTGCAGGGCATCCAGTGCTTCTTGGCCATTGCAGGCCAGACTGACCAGAACACCACTGCTGCTAAGCAGCTCCATGGCCAGCTCCTGGTTCAGCTCATTGTCTTCCACCAACAATATTTTCGCCCCCTGCAGTTTCTGCCTGGCGTCCTGAGCAGCATTGTTGGCAGTGACATTTGCGGGGTCAGCCAATTCACCTTTGCCCATAGCATGCAATACGGCGTTGAGCATGCCACTGCGAGTAACGGGTTTAATCAGATAACTGCTAATAGACAGATGCCGCGATGCCAGGCGCGCCTCGTCACAGCCAAAGGCAGTTACCATGATAATTCTTGGCCGGCTCGGCATTTGCAGCTCGGTTAAGATTTGCTGGCTGGCCTCCACACCATCCATACCAGGCATACGCCAGTCCATGCAAACCAGTTGGAACGGGTCGCTTGCTGCCGCCTGCGCCACCATCGCCACGGCCGCAGCACCGCTATTTGCCTGTTCGGTACGAAAACCAAAACCTGCCAGCAGCTCGGCAAGTATTTCTCTTGCAGTAAGATTGTCATCCACAATCAATACCCGCAACGGGCCCAATTCATTTTGCAGACTAACGCGCTGCGACTGGATGCCGCACTGCTTACCCAGGCGCAGGGTGAAATGGAAAGTGCTGCCAGCACCCGCCTGGCTTTCTACCCAGATTCGCCCCTCCATCAGTTCGCAGAGGGTTTTGCAGATGGCCAACCCCAAACCCGTGCCGCCATATTTGCGGGTAATGGAACTGTCAGCCTGGCTGAAGGATTGAAATAGCTTGGCCTGCTGTTCGCCCGACATACCGATCCCGGTATCGCGCACCGAAAACTGCAGTTGTACCTGTTCGTTATCCTGTTCCAGGCTTTGTACCGCCACCACAATTTCACCGGCCGTTTCGGTAAATTTCACGGCATTGTTGCCAAGGTTGGTGAGTATCTGCCCCAAACGCAGCGGGTCACCGATTAAAGCGGTAGGCACATCAGCCGCCACGTCAAAATGCAGCTCAATGCCTTTTTCTTCCGCCTTCATGCCCACCAGGCTGATCAGGTTGTCCAGCACATCCTCAAGACGGAACTCCACGGCTTCTATGTCCAGCTTGCCGGCTTCAATTTTGCTGAAATCCAGAATGTCATTGATGATGCCAAGCAAGGCCTCGGCACTGCGATGCACTTTGGATATGTAATTGTGCTGACGACGATCCAGATGGGTTTGCAAAGCCAGATGACTCATACCTATGATGGCATTCATCGGTGTGCGGATCTCATGGGACATATTGGAAAGAAAGTCCGACTTAGCCTGAGTAGCCGTTTCTGCTTTGTCCTTGGCCTCAAGTAAATCCGCTTCCATAGCCTTGGCATCGCTGATATCCAGGTTGATACCAAATACATGCCGGGCCAACTCTCCTTCGCGGGCGTCCAGCGCTTTGCCGACACTGAGGATCCACTTCCACTGACCGCCAGCGGTCAGCATGCGAAATTCCGCCCGGTAAATACTGGTATGTCCAGCCAGATGTTTACGCAACGCATTTTTTGCCTGGGCTTTATCATCGTCATGCACCAATTGCATGATTTGCTCAATACGATTGTCAAAGCGAGCTTCTAACTCGGCTTTGTCATATCCCAACATGGTGGCCCAGATATCGTTAGTCAGTAGAATCCCACTTTTAGTATCCAGCTCCCAGGAGCCGGCATTGGCACCCACCATGGCCAGTTCAAAACGTTGTTTGGTTTCGATCAGTTCGCGATAGGACTGGCTGTTGGAAAGCGCTACGGCGGTGTGGCTGGCCACCACACGCAGAATGTTAATCTGTGCGCTGTCAAAGGCGTCGGCCTGGTCACTTTGTACCGTCATGACCCCCAGCACGTCATGGCCGGCCATTAGTGGCAGGCAAACCACCGTTTGGGTTTGCTCGCCATTGAGATTCTGGGCGCTGGACATGGCTTTGTCCTGCCACTGCTGCTCAGTAGCCGCAATAAATTCCTGCTTGCGCGTGATACACCACGACAATGGATCGCTTTCTGCCTGGATCAGCGTTTCAACTGTATCAAGACTTTGCCCTTTGCAATGCATAAACACAAACTCCAGACGTTGCTGCTGAGGGTGGTACAAGCCAATAGCAAAGGTGTCGGCCGGCAAGCTGGCCTTTAATCGTGCATAAATCATGCTGCCAATTTTGTTTAAATCGAAAGTGGCGGTAATGTCTTTGCCCACATCGCCCAGTACCAGGATATCGTGGGTACGCTGCTCTACCTGTCCGGCCAGATATTGTTGTGTCAGTCGGTGCTGCCTGGCCCGATAGGCTATCAGTGCCGTTACCAGCACAATCAGGGTTAATGGTGCTGATAGCAAAAACTCGGTGGTTTGGTACCAGGCCGGCAGCACCCGAATTGATAAGAATTGCGGCTGGTTACTCCACACGCCATGGTTGTTACTGCCTTCAACCTCAAACCGATAATCTCCTGGTTGCAAGCGACCATAGTTAATCTGATTGGCTGCGGTACGATGTTGCCAGTCTTCCTCGTAACCCAATAGCCTGGTTTTATACCTGTTGTCTTCACTGGCCTGATAATCCAGTGCCGCAAAACTGATACTCAGACTCTTAAAATCCGGCGGCACATTTAAAATATCGGGAAGAGGGAAAGATTGTGTCCGACCGTCGATTTTGACTGAGGTAATCACCAAGGGGGGAGGCACGTCATTGACCTTCACTTTTAACGGATCAAAGCCAGTGATGCCATCAATGCTGCCGAGGTAGATTTTGCCCTCGCCACTTTGATGAACAGAGCGGGCCAGGAAACTATTGCTGTTTAACCCATCATTGGTGGTGAAATGATGAAAAGCACCAGAGTCAGGGGCAAGACGGAACACGCCATGGGATGTCGCCAGCCAGATCCTTCTTTCCCGGTCCATTGCCATAGACTGCACCGAGAATCCTTCTTCTTCGGCCATATGACGAAAGCTACTGAATGTCCCACTTCGGGTGGAATAACGCTCCACGCCGCTGTCTGTAGCAAACCAGAAAGTTTCATTATCTTCCTGCATGACCGCGTTGATATGCCCGTCACTTAACTCACCAGGCGCAGAGCCGGGTTTATGGTGCTGAATGTCGCCGCTTTTAACATTAATTCTGAACAACCCTTCCCCTGCCGTGCCTACCCAGACCAAACCCTGGCGGTCAACAAAGGTAAAAGTGGGGTCAATATTATCCAGATATGATTCGACCTGATTCGTGGCCGGGTCCCATCTGAATACCTGTGAGGAAAATGACAGCACCAGCCACAGTTGATCATGCTCATCGGCTGCAACCCACTCAATAGAATGGCTCTGGCCCCCTAACCAGGACAGCGAAACTGGTTCAATTTCCTGCTGATCAGCATACAGACGATAAACCCCGGCATCGGTGCCAAGATAGAGATCGTTATTGCTCAGGTACGCCATACTTTTCACCCGGAAACGGGTTAGTTCACCAGGCAGGTGTTCATCTTCAATAGGCGTAAATCTGCTCTCTCCATCAAAGGCTACCAGGCCTTTGCCGGTTCCCAACCATAATCCGCCCTGGCGGTTAGCGGTAATTGACAATACCTGGGAATACAAGCCAGATAAGCGCTGATCCTGCAAATAACGGCTCCAACTGCGAAAAGAAGGTTCGCCAGGGAAAACTTTAATAACCCCGGAATACCGGGTAGCGGCCCAAAGTAGTCCGGTGTCATCCACCAACACCTGACGAACATCCCTGTTACCCAGCAGTGCCCACTGTTCATGCAAATCCGCCGCCACAAAACGCTGTGAAGATAACTGGAAATAATAAATGCCCGCCAGTGTGGCGAGAATCAATCTGTCACCCTGGCGGGTCATGCTATTAACACTGGGTAACTCGCCATCCGGCAAGGTCAGGCGATGGTAAACTGCCGTTTCGGGGTCGAAGCGACCAAAGCTAAGCCGGGTGGATATCCAAAGCCTGTCCAGGGGGTCGATATACAGAGAGCGCACCTCTGGGTGGTCCAGCATACCGTCGGCAACGCCAAATTTTTCAAATTTCTGTTTTTGTCTGTCCAGCTTGTACAGACCATTGGAGGTCGCCACCCAGATAAAACCCTGGCTGTCCTCACTGATTCCCCAAATCCGATCACTGCCCAGACTGCCTGGGTCGGCAGGGTCCGGTTGATAACGGCGGAAACGCCCGCTTTTTTCATCAAACAGGTTAAGCCCCCCCCCATTGGTACCAACCCAAATCTCTCCTGAACGGCTCTCGAACAGCGACTGTACCTTGTCCGCGCCAAGTGAATCAGGCTGATCGGGGTGATGGCGAAAATGCTTGAAGGACTGACTATCGGCAAGATAGAGATTAAGCCCGCCTCCCCAGGTTCCTACCCAAAGACGGTTTTTTGAGTCGTTCAACATTGCCCCGACATTGTCTTTCGACAGGGACGTAGGATCTTTATCATTGTGCCGAAATGAGCTGAATCCATAGCCATCGTAGCGCTTTACACCGTCTGCAGTGCCAAACCACAAAAAGCCCTGTTGGTCCTTAGCTACCGCATAAATCTGCGGATTGGCCAGACCATTGTAGATTGACAGCTCTTCGGTTTTCTGGGGCTGGCTCAGTACATTAACTGAACTGAACAACAACCAGGCAAGCCATACCAGGCGAAAACAGGTGAGATGCCGCAAGATCTTTGTCCTTACCACTAATTCCCCCTTATATCAGGCGTGTTAACTCAGATATCATCGGTATATCTGGCCTGAACATCGCGAATCTGCGGCAAACAACCAACAAACTCTTGCACCAGTTGTGAATCGAAATGCTTGCCACTTTGCTCTTTCAGTAAGGTTACAGCCTGCTCCTCTGTCCAGGCATTTTTGTATGGGCGTTTGCTGGTCAACGCATCAAACACATCTGCAATGGCCACAATACGTGCCGACAGAGGGATATCTGTACCACTTACGCCATGGGGATAACCGCTACCATCCCATTTTTCATGATGAAACAGGGCAACTTCACGAGCCATTTGCAATAAAGGGGAAGGGTGGTCGCCAAGAATATCCACACCAAACTGCACATGTTGCTGCATCATCTGCCATTGCTCTGCATCCAGAGCACCGGGTTTCAGCAGCACGTTGTCAGGAATACCAATCTTGCCAATATCATGCATAGGTGCAGCATTAAACAACAATTCACACCAGGCGTCGGGTTGGCCAATTTGCTCAGCCAGAAAGCGTGAAAACCAGCTCATGCGGATCACATGCATACCGGTTTCATTGTCTTTAAATTCTGCCGCCCGGCCCAGACGACGAATAATTTCCAGACGCGTTTCATTGAGCTCTCTGGTGCGTTGCTGAACTATGTTTTCAAGATGCCTGGCTTGGTTGTATAAAGCCAGTTGGCTTTTTACCCGGGCCAGCACCAACAGCGGGTTAACTGGTTTACTGATATAGTCCACAGCACCGAGACTGAAACCCAGTGCTTCATCCTGTTCTTCAGATTTAGCCGTCACAAAAATCACCGGGATGGCCTGGGTTTCGATACGGCTTTTCAATTGTCGGCACACTTCATAGCCATCCATATCCGGCATCATGACATCCAGTAATATCAGATCCGGGCGAGGCTCTGCGCTTGCGACTTTCAGGGCTAGAGCACCGTTTAAGGCCGCTTTCACCCGATAATCCGAGCGCAAAATGCCGGTTAAAACGTCTATATTTTGCGGGGTATCATCAACGACCAATATGGTTGCTTTGTCCGTTTGAGGCATTATCCGGATTCCCTCAGGCTTTTTGTTATAACTAGGGGCTTTTGCAGTAACAACGTAACCTTGTTTTTAGTCATTGACGTCTCACCGTCCTTGTAAGCGTCTGGTTCAGTTCAACCAAGCGTAAAGTCTGAGTCTAGTCATTTTTAATGACGAACGACGGGAATTCGCTTAACTTTAATTGCAGAGCACCTGGAGAACCTCAGCGTATAAGGAGTTTTAGCATGTCGACAAGCAAAGCCACACCCCAGGCTAAGTCCTACGCTGCCATGACCGCCTTGGTTGTGGAGCCGGTTGAGAGCATGCGAGCCACAGTAGCTAAAATGGTATCTGAGATGGGCTTTGCTAACGTGATTGGCGCCAGTAACGGCGAACACGCTCTATCGTTGCTCAGAAGCGAAGATGTGGATTTGGTGTTGTCCGAATTGTTGATGCCTAAAATGAATGGTATTCAATTGCTCCAGCACGTACGCAATGGCAAGCGAAATTTCAGCGTGCCCTTTGTGATGATCTCCGCCAACATAGAACAAAGTCAGGTTGTCCAGGCTATTAAACAGGGTGTGTCCGAATATGTGGTCAAACCCTTTTCTGCCAAGATTCTGCATGCTCGCATTGAACGTGCACTGGTTAACCCGGTTAAGCGCACCTCTGCGGTGGCCGAAAAAGTCGATAAGCTCAATGACGCATTAGTCGAAGCAGAGCCTTTACGCATTCTGGTGGTGGACGATGTGGTAGACAACATACAACTCATCAGCGACATCCTGCGTAAGGAATACAAAGTTCGAGCTGCAACCAGTGGTGAAACAGCCCTGAAAATCTGCTCGTCAGATCCGCTGCCCGATCTGATATTACTGGATGTCATGATGCCGGATATGGATGGCTTTGAAGTCTGCCGCCGCTTAAAACTCAATCCCTTTACCCAGCATATCGCTATTATTTTTTTAACTGCACTGGATCAAACCGACGATATGCTGAAAGGCTTTGAACTGGGCGCCGTGGACTATATCACCAAACCTATTAATCCACCGGTATTACATGCCAGAGTGCGAACTCATATGACCCTGACTGCGCAGCTCAGGGAAATGCGCAATATGCTGGATACCATGCAGGATAATGTGTTGTTAAAAGAAGAACTGGAGCAGTTGAAACAGAGCCGCAATTAAGTGGATGACTTAAATAATACAAAGAATGAGGAAAATTTGGAGCGGGAAACGAGACTCGAACTCGCGACCCCAACCTTGGCAAGGTTGTGCTCTACCAACTGAGCTATTCCCGCTTGGAAGATATACCGGCAGACCGGTTGATTCAGAATTTGGAGCGGGAAACGAGACTCGAACTCGCGACCCCAACCTTGGCAAGGTTGTGCTCTACCAACTGAGCTATTCCCGCAACTCTGAAACGCTTTAAGGTAAATTTAACTACCTCAAGCGGAGGCGCATTTTACAAAAATACCGGTCAGACGCAAGGGCTATTTTGAAAAATCTTGCTGACCGACGATTTTATAGGCAGCTTTTTGCCGTTAAATGGCGAACACATGCTGGCGATAAAATTGCAATTCGGCGATAGACTCACGAATATCATCCAGGGCCAGATGGGTACCCTGCTTGGTAAATTGGTTAAGCAACTCCGGCTTCCAGCGCCTGACCAGCTCTTTAATGGTGCTGACATCGACATTGCGGTAATGGAAATAGGCTTCCAACTCAGGCATATGGCGCACCATAAATCGCCGGTCCTGACCGATGCTGTTACCGCATAGCGGTGACTTGCCTTGCGGTACCCAGTCGGCTAGAAATGCCAGGGTCTGCGCAACGGCCTGCTGTTCATTGATTTGGCTGTCCCGGCAGCGCTGGGTCAGGCCGCTGTTACCATGAGTACGAGTGCACCACTCGTCCATGCCGTTCAGTACCTCGTCACTTTGATGTATGGCAATCACCGGTCCTTCGGCCAACACATTTAGCTGGCTGTCAGTAACAATAGTGGCAATTTCCAGGACTTTTTCCCGCTCTGGATCCAATCCTGTCATTTCCATATCAATCCACACCAGGTTGTCAGCATTCTGTGTCATGTCTCGCCTGCCTTTATCTTTTGGTATTTGCTTATGTTGCAAGGTACACTGGGCGTCCCGTATCAGGCCGTCATAGTAAAGCATTCGCATCCCAAGTGGCAAAAAGAAACAAATTAACACAGCGCCAGAAGCGTCAGGTTTCCAGTAACCTGAAGAAGCGCTTAAGTGGCAAGGAAGTCGGCCCAGCCGACGATAGCCTGTTGCCGTCCCGAGCCGGTTTGGTGGTTGGGCGTTTTGGACAGCATGCCGATGTTGAAGACGAACAAGGCACAGTATATCGCTGTCATATACGCCGCAATGTGGAAGGGGTGGTATGTGGTGACCAGGTGCTGTTCAGACCGGGCAAAGACCAGACCCTCAATGTCAGCGGTGTGCTTGAAGCACTGCAAGAGCGTAAATCCGTGCTCACCCGGCCCGACTACTATGACGGTATCAAACCTGTCGCCGCCAATATCGACCAGATTATTGTCGTCAGCGCGGTGCTACCCAGCTTATCGCTGAATATTATCGATCGTTATCTGGTGGCAGCAGAAGATGTTCAGATTGAGCCGGTAATTTTGCTCAACAAAGTGGACATGCTGAGTGCTGAACAACGCAGTGAAATTGAACAGCAACTTAAACTATATGCGGATATTGGTTACCGGCTGTGCTTTGTCAGTTGCAAAAGCGGCGAAGGCATAGAGGAACTGGCCGCCTTACTCAAGGACAAAACCAGTGTCTTTGTCGGCCAGTCCGGCGTAGGGAAATCCAGTCTGGTTAATAAGCTGCTACCTGAAGCAGAAGAGGCCATTGGCGATGTATCGGATAATTCCGGTCTGGGCCAACATACCACCACCGCGGCCAAACTATTGCGCTTCCCTGGCGGCGGTAATCTGATTGACTCGCCAGGAGTAAGGGAATTTTCTTTATGGCATCTGCCAGATGAAAGGCTAATCTGGGGATTCCGCGAATTTCGTGATTTTCTCGGTGGTTGTAAATTTCGTGACTGCAAGCATGGTGACGATCCCGGCTGCTTACTGCGTGATGCGGCGCAGCAGGGCAAAATCAGCCAGGCGCGTTTTGACAGCTACCACAAAATATTGTCAGGCATGGACGAACAGCGCCCATCTTATAGTAAGCCCCCCAGGTAAAGAAACAGGGTCACCCTTTCAGGTGACCCTAAGCGTTACGGCGCAATACTGACAGACTTGAGGCAGTATTCCTGCCAATCCAAAGCCGGTAGGCTGTGATTTGGCAAAACATCACGGAAATATTCAAGCAACGGCACCGCATACACCACATCGGATTGTTCAAAGGCATCGGGCCGGGTTTCTCTGACCTTTGCGAAGGTCAGGTATCCATCCTTGCCCAGAGCCGTAAAGGAATTGGTTGCAACAGAGTAGATGGATTGAAGATCAATAGGTTTCCACTGATTGCTGCGTCTGTCTTTGACTTCCAGATTCTTTATGCCTTGCCCGGTTGAGGCATTTAACACCACGTCATAACGCAAATGTGACGAGTAAGGGAAGGCGCCGGTTGAAGCACTGATACCCTGAGCATAATCGAGCGCTTCATTCAGCACCTGCAGAATTTCCTCACCGGTCAGGTCTAATGTCACCACAGTATTGGAGAACGGCAGAATCTGATAAGCGTCTGCCACAGTAAACTGGCCCTGATGCAATTCGGCTCTGACCCCACCGGCATTCTGAATCGCCACATCAGCCTTAGGCAAATAATGCAGAAACGCGTCGGCAACCACTTGCGCAGCGTAGCTGCCAGAAGGCTGCTCACCGTTGCTGAAGGCTGCCGGGATACGAGTAAAAGGCATGGTTTGGTCCACTTGGCCCAGTTGTGACTGTTTGAAGCTCTCCAGTTCCAGTTTGTAAGGCGCCAGAATGGCATCTACTGCTGGATCCGCAGCAATAGTGCGAATACTGGTTAATGTCCCGATTTCCTGAAGGATCGCTTGCTGCTGTGATTGGTCAGCGGCAACCCATTTATTTTCTGCGTCCTGCACTTGAAATTGGTCTGCAACCAATAGCTCTAAGTTGCCCTGAATCGTTTCTACGTTGCCTTGAGCGTCGAAGTTCACGTTAAGGCGCCCCAGCCCTTTGGCATATTCCCAAGCCTGGGCAATATAAACCGGCTTACCTTCGGGATTGCTTACCTGGGTGGGATACTCACCATCCACGGCGATCCCCATCCCGGTTAGCTCTCCGGTCGAGTCCAGAACATCGTGAGTGTCGCCGCCTATAATGACATCAATGCCATTCACCTGGCTGGCCAATTGTTGGTCGAACTCATAACCAAGATGGCTGAGCACTATAATTTTATTGATGTCCTCGGCCTCCAGTTCCTTGACCTGAGCCTTGACCGACTCGACTTCGTCGGTGAAATTAACCTGATCGCTGACCATGGATGACTCACGGGTTTTCTCCACTTTCAGTACGCCTATAATGGCGACTTTTTCACCTTCGATATCTTTTATCACTCTGGGTAGGATTGGCTTGCCATACAGTGGGCTTTTCTCGGTAGGATGCACATTACCGGCCAGAATCGGGAAACTCGCCATATCAATGAGTTCGGCCAGATGCGCATCCCCTTCGTCGAATTCGTGATTACCGAGCTGGTAGGCGTCCAGACCAAGGTAATTGAATACCTGAATATCGACCTTGCCTTTAAACAGGCTGAAGTACAGCGTTCCATTCAACTCCCCGCTATTTAGCACCAACGTATTTGCATCCCGATATTCTTCAATGGCACTGGCAATGCGGGAAAAGCCGCCCAGTTGCACCCGGACCCTCTCATTACCCTGTGACTCTGTATCGTAGTTCAGAGCCAGATCCATGGTCTGACTTTCAAAGTAAGAATGGTGATCATTGGTATGCAAGATCTTCAGACTGATGGGCTGATGGCTTGACAGCGGCAAGACAGGGTCTGGCTTATTATCATTGTTGCAAGCGACCAGCATGCCAGCCAGAACAGGTAAGGACCAAAGCGCAGGTTTCATAGTTTCTCCAACATGGAATGGGTTAGGCGGGATAGGTTAATTGGCAGTCTATGGCGGATGTGTGAATAGTTTATTTATGTCTCATTAAGCTTTTGGGTATTTAATATTTCAAACTGCTATCTGACCCGTAAATTCTGGTTGAGAGCTTTTTGGTATTTCGACTGGCCGGGATGGTTAGGGTACAATCCCCGCGGTTATTTTCATCAGGAAAGAAAAACGTGCAGCCAATTAAGGTCAGCCTTCAGTATCTGCTTCCCAAGCATGCCGTGTCCCGTCTGGTGGGCAAGTTAGCTGCTGCAGAAGCGGGGTTTCTTACTACCTGGCTTATTAAACTGTTTATCAAACAGTTTAAGGTGGATATGCAGGAAGCGAAGCAATCCGATCCGGCCAAATACAAAAGCTTTAATGAATTCTTTACCCGTCCGCTGAAAAAGGGGGTACGGGAAATTGTTCAGGATGAAAATAAACTGGCCCATGCGGTAGACGGCACCGTCAGCCAGGCCGGAGATATCGATGCAGATCGGATATTCCAGGCCAAAGGCCATAACTATAGCCTTACCGCCCTGCTTGGCGGCGATGCTGAGCTGGCCAAACCTTTTGAAGGCGGCACCTTTGCCACCATTTATTTATCCCCCCGCGATTACCACCGTATTCATATGCCAATGGACGGGCAGCTAACCGATATGCTGTATGTGCCCGGCGAGTTGTTCTCGGTAAATCCTCTGACAACGGAACATGTACCAGGCTTATTTGCCCGTAATGAGCGGGTGGTAAGTATCTTTGACACACCGCATGGCAAGATGGGGCTGGTATTAGTGGGTGCCACCATTGTGGCCAGCATTGAAACTAAATGGGCTGGTACTGTCACACCACCAACAGGTAAGCAGGTGCAACGCTGGCAATATCCAGCCCAGGGCAACAATGCCGTGATGCTGAAAAAAGGCGAGGAAATGGGGTTATTCAAGCTAGGCTCAACCATAGTCGCGGTATTTGAACCTGGCATGGTGGAGCTGGAGAACCTGCAGCCTGGTGACGTAACACGTTTAGGTCAGCCATTCGCCACCCTGAAATCCTGACGTGGACCCGGTCAAAAAAAGCCTGTGGTCATTGCACCTGGCGGTAATACTGCTGGGTGCCACCGCACTGTTTTCCCGTATTATTCCGCTTTCGGCCCTGGATATTACCTTAGGGCGGGCGGCCATTGCTTTTGTGGTGCTGGCGCTACTGGTCAGAATAAGCGGCAGTAGTCTGCGCTTTCAGCGCCCCAGAGACATGGGCATCGCCATTTTGCTGGGTAGTCTGATGGCGGTGCACTGGGTCACCTATTTTGCCGCCATGCAATACTCCTCGGTATCCGTGGGCATGATCGCGCTTTTCACCTTTCCGGTAATTACTGTATTGCTGGAACCTTTTTTTGAGGGAATTCGGCTGGTCTGGCAGGATCTGGTCAGTGCGGTAGTGGTGCTGGCAGGCATTGGCCTGATTGTACCTGAAGCGTCTCTGGGCAATGAGGTGACCCTGGGAATTGCGGTCGGGGTATTTTCCGCCCTGTTGTATGCTTTGCGCAATCTGCTACACCGCAAATACTTTTCCCACTATGGTGGGGCCCAGGCCATGACCTATCAGACCCTGGTGATCGTATTGTGCTTGTGCTGGTTCGGCTCTGCCGAGCTTTATCAGGCATCCCAACATACTTATCTGATGTTGCTGCTGCTTGGCACCATCTGCACCGCCGCCCCCCACGCCCTGGTGGCTTACACCCTGATACACCTGCGCGCCAAAACTTTCTCGCTGGTAGCCTGTATGCAACCTTTGTATGGCGTAATACTGGCGATATTGGTCCTGAATGAACAACCGAGCTGGCAAACTCTGGTCGGGGGGATTATGGTCATTAGTGCGGCCATTTATGAAACCATTAACGCGAACAAGTTGCATCCCGCTAAAGGACAAAGCTGATATGCTGATATTCGCCCATCGCGGTGCCAGTAAAGCGGCCCCGGAGAACACCCTGAAAGCCATGCATTGCGCGTTGCAAATGGGCGCACAGGGTATTGAGATTGATGTTATTCAGGCAGCCGGGCAGTGCTGGGTTATTCATGACGTTTGGGTGCAGCGCACCACCAACGGATTTGGCCGGCTGGACCAGATGACCGAAGCCCAGATTCGCCAGTTGGATGCCGGGGAGGGGCAGCAGGTGCCAACCTTAGAGGAAGTGATGGCGCTGACAGCAAACCGTTGCTTGCTGAATATTGAACTAAAAGGCATCAAGGACTTAGCGCTCTTTCTGCAACAGCTTGACGGTGCCTGCGAGAGCCTGGGCATAGCACATCAGCATTTGTTGTTTTCATCCTTTGATCATCACCTGCTGGCGCAGCTGAGTCGCTTACGGCCAGAATTTGCCATTGGCGCCCTGACGGCCAGTTGTCCATTAGATTATGCGGCCTTTGCCCAGGAGTTGGGTGCCGTGTCGGTGCATACGGATGTGGCCTTCACCAGCGCTGAATTTGTGCAGGATGCCAAAGCACGGGGTTTAAAAACCTATGTCTACACGGTGGATGAACCGCAGGATATGCAGATGCTTAAGAACTGGGGAGTGGACGGTATTTTTACTAATGTGCCAGATAAGGCACTGCACTGGCTGGCTGAGTCAGAACAACAGCCAGCTTAATGATCGTCACACTGACGGCAGCTTTGACAGAGCTTCAGGTTGATCAGGTGGGCGGCAATAATCAACACTGCGCCCACAGCAATAGTGAACGGCTCATATTCGTGGCCGAACATGTCCTTATTCCAATAAATCAAACCACCCAGAACCAGGCTGTATAAGGGATAAATCTGTCTGTGGTAATGATAAAAACCAGACAGCAGCGCCCAGAAGCCGATGATCATCGATACCGTCAGTATACTGCGCTCAAACCAGGCATCGGCAAAGAAACTGGCTCCGACAAAAGGCAGCAGAGGGATTAAAACCGGCAACAGCAGGCAATGCAATGCGCACAGGCTGGAAGCCCAGATGCCCATTTTATCCAGCAAATTGTTGCTTTTGTTCGACATAATCCACAGCATAACGAGGTTTCAGATCCCGTTATAGTATAACATTTACCAAAATTGGCAATAGACGATCTTGCCGAACAGATTTAACCAACTGATTTACCGAATGTTTTTTCTGGCACTAAGTCGGAAAAAGAAATTCGGAAACCAGCGTTTGATATAAGGTGCCAAAGCGCTCAGTCCCTTACCAATAACCACTTCAAACTTGTCTTTGTGTATAGCAAGGATAATTTGCTGAGCGCAATCTGCGGCGCTGATCCCTTCAGCAATGGACTTAGCAACTTCGCCGTAGGGTTGGCCACTTTCGGTAAGGGCGTTAACAGAAATGTTGGTTTGCACAAAGCCCGGGCAAACATTCAGCACTTTCACGCCGTGATGAGTTTCTTCGGCGCGCAAGCAATCCATGTAACCAATCAGTGCATGTTTGGACGCCGCATAGCCAGACATCCCTTGACCACCCACTTTGCCTGCCACGCTGGCAATATTCACCAGCATGCCCTGATTCTGACGCAGGGCAGGTAACAGCGCCTGAGTGAGGCTGATAGTGCCAAAATAATTGACTTCCATCACCTGACGCTGCACTGATAGGGGCGTTTGTGCTGCGGGTCCACGCTGGGAAATTCCGCCATTGTTAATCAGCATATCCAAGCCATCTGACAGGTCAGCTTGTGCCACCACGTCCGGCAAAGTCTCTGCCCTGGATAAATCTAACGGCACAATTTTATGCCGCTGCGGATGTTTCAATGACGCTCGCAGCACTGCCAGTTTATCGGCCGAGCGGGCGCTGAGGATCAGTCTGGCGCCTTGGGCATCCAGAGCCCGTGCCAATGCCTCACCAATCCCCATGGATGCCCCTGTCAGCCAGATATGCTTGTCTTGAACCTTCATACTGATTATTCCGTTAAGGGTTGTGATACAGCCTGCTCTGCCAAGGCCAGATGTTTTTCCCGCATCAGTTCACTAATAGGCAGTAATTCAATACCCATCTCTTCCAGCTGAGGCAGACGAGTTTGCAAAAAAGCCAGCGTTTCCTTATAGGGATGGCCAATACCAATGGCATAAGGGTATTTGTGTGCAATACGGATCAGGCGTTCAAACTGTGCCTGAATATGTTCTTCACTCTGGATATGATCAAGAAATACATGGCGGTGGGCGCTGAGTACCCCATGACGATGAGCAATTTGCTCAGCCTTGCTGAAGCGAGTGGTGCGGCTGTCCACAAAGAACATCTGCCGTTCACGCAAAAAGCGCATCGTAATATCCATCGGCTGACTTAATTGCGTCAGTTTGCTGCCCATATGATTGTTCAGACCAATGGCATTAGGCACCGATTGCAATGCCGCACTCAGTTCATGCTGTATGGAGTCTGAGGCCATATCAGAGGTCAGGGCACCGGGCCCCAGCTTATTGCCTGCCAGGGCTTCCATGGGCATGTGCAAAATCACATCACGGCGCTGGCTTTTGGCTAAATCCGCATAAGTCTGGGAAAAAGGCGTGTGGGGTAAGATGGCAAAGGTGACTTCGGCTGGAAGTGCAAAGGCTTGGCTGTCATCTTTGCGATAGCCCATATCATCAATAATAACAACAACCCTGCCAGCCCAAACAGGAAGGGCCGTTAACAATATCAGCAGCGCACAGGCGTATTTTATCAACACTCAGACTTATTATTTTTCCTATCTTTCTTAGCTTAGCATGCCAGTATTCTTGGCAGATACCAAGCCAGCAGAGGTATGGAAATTGATAACCTGCCATTTAATCACTCAGCCAGCGCGCCGGGCTGACCGCCTGACCTTTGTGGCGCAGTTCAAAGTACAATGCCGGGCTGGATTGGCCACCGGTTTGCCCCAGTAAGGCGACTTCTTCGCCCGCTTCCACGGAATCGCCAACGCCTTTTAACAGCGCCTGGTTATAGCCGTACAAACTCATATAGCCGTCACCATGATCTATCACTGTGACTAAACCAAAGCCCCGCAGCCAGTCAGCAAATAGCACTTTGCCATGATGCACTGCGCGCACTGAATCCCCCGTGCTGCCTTGAAAAAGTACCCCCTTCCAGCGTACCTGGCCCTGTCGGTGCTTACCAAACAAGTCTCGCATACGCCCGTCGGTTGGCTTCAGCAGCGTCCCCTGCATACCATCCAGTCCGGATAAGGTCTGATTTTGCCTGGCCGCCAGCTCAGCGGCACGCTGAATAGCCTGGATCAGGTTTTGTTCATTAATTTGCAGTTGCTCTATCTGCGCGGCTTCACTGTCAATGCGACTTGCCAGTTCTTTCAATGTGCCTTCACGTTTTTGTTGCTGAGACGCCATTAGCTGGCGCTGGGCATCCTGTACCTGCTCCAATTTAGCCAGCTCATCGCGTTTTGCAAGCAGCTCTGAACGTACCATTTTCAGTCTGTCCACCATGGCAGTAAACTGGCGAATTTGTTCAAGACGGGCTTTATTCAGATAACCGTAGTAGCTGAGCATACGTTCCAGCTTGCCGGCATCTTCCTGATTGAGCAGCATCTTGGTGAAGTCATGCTGACCACTCATATAGGCGCTACGAAGCTGATCGCCCAGCGCGTCTTGTTGCTGGCGGATTTTGCCCAACAATTCGGCTTCCTCGCTTTGCAATTTACGCTGTTGGCTCTCATTGGTTTGCAAACGCTGGCGGGTCGTATTGATATCCTTAACCAAACTGGCGATGTCTTTCTCTGCTTTTTGCAAGACGTTTTCCAGTTCCCTGGCATCAGCCAGACGCAAATCTAGTTGCTGTTGCCGTTCTTTAATCTGTTCCTGCAAAGCTTTGAGTTGTTGGTCGGGATCTTCCTGCGCAAAAGCCAGCCCAGACAGGCAAAAGCACACCAGACCAAGACACTTGCTGGTTAAAGAAACCCAGTGCATAAGCAGCCTGACCAACCTGAGCCGGGAATTAAGCTGATTTGTCAGAGCACTGCAGGTATAGGGCACCGGTTTCTCCTGTCCATAAGGTTGGTCATTACCGCGGCAATTTATACCAATTTGCAGCTTGCCAGGCAAAGACTTGGCAACCCATCACGACAATTTCACAGTAGACAGGGGACTGGCTTCTGTGGCGGTTTTCTATATACTTTGCAGTCATTTTTTTACCTATCTTGTTTAATAGGCGAGCCCAATATGCAGCAGTTTATCGAATTTATCGGTAACCATTATCTTCTTTCCAGTGCCTGGGTGGCATTGGCAGTATTGCTGGTCTACAGCCTGGTCAGCAGTAAATTCTCCCCGGTCAAAGAACTGGGTACGCACGACGTCACATTATTAATGAACAAGCAGGACGCATTGGTGCTGGATATTCGCAGTCAAAATGAGTTCAAGAAGGGCCACATACTGGGTGCTAAACAAATTCCGGCAGAAAAACTCAATAAAGGCGAGTTTTCAGCCCTTGAAAACAACAAGGACAAACCCATTATTGTGGTCTGTGCCATGGGAATGACGGCCAAGCGTACGGCTTTACAAATGTTGAAAGCCGGCTTTAGTCAGGTTTCGGTGCTGAAAGGCGGCATGAACGCCTGGCAGAGTGCCAATTTACCTGTAGCCAAGTAACGGCGGATTGTTGTTGATGCCAATGCGAGGTTAATCATGGCAAAAGTGGAAATCTATACCAAGAATTATTGCCCTTATTGTGTGCGTGCCAAACAGGTATTGACCAGTAAAGGGGTGGTTTTTCAGGAATACCCCATAGATCTTCAGCCCGAGTTGCGTGATCTGATGATTCAACGGGCAAACGGCGGCTATACTGTGCCGCAGATTTTCATCAACGAGCGCCATATTGGTGGATGTGATGATATGTTGGCTCTGGATGCCCGGGGACAACTGGACGAATTACTGGCCGCGCAGGCCTGAACACTTTTAGGAAAAAACATGACAGAAGAAGTACAAGCCAACGGTATGGACCAGGGCGAAGCAGCACAACCACAGTTTGCCATCCAACGTATTTATACCAAGGATATTTCCTTCGAATCTCCAAACTCCCCGGCCATTTTCCAGCAGGAATGGAAACCCGAAGTAAAAATGGATTTAGACACCCGCAGTGCTAAATTGGACGACAACAGCTACGAAGTGGTTTTAGCTGTGACCGTGACAGCCAAAGCTGGTGATCAAACCGCATTTCTGGTTGAAGTTCAGCAGGCCGGCATTTTTACTATTGCTGATATGTCTGATCAGCAAAAAGCCCATATTCTGGGTTCATTCTGCCCTAACACTTTGTTCCCTTACGCCCGGGAGTGTATTTCAAACCTGGTTAACCGCGGTACATTCCCGCAACTGAACCTGGCCCCGGTGAATTTCGATGCGATTTTTGCCGCTTATCTGCAAAAGCGCATGCAGGATGCCCAAGCTCAGCAGGCTGCTCAAAACCAAGAGGCCTGATGATCGCTTCAACCAAAAGCATGACAGTCCTGGGGGCGGGGTCGTATGGCACCGCCCTTGCTTTTTGCTTCGCCAGAAATGGGTTTCCCACCTGGATCTGGGGGCGGGATAGAGCCCAGATGACGCAGATGGCCAGTGACAGAGTCAATGCCCGCTACCTGCCCGGCGCTGCTTTCCCCGAGCAATTGCAGGTCGAAACCGAGCTGGCCAAAGCCGTGGCCGCCAGCCCCAATATTCTGGTGGTGGTGCCGAGCCATGGTTTTGCAGAGTTGCTTAAACAAATTAAGCCGATGCTGACTAGCGAGCACCGGATTGTCTGGGCCACTAAAGGACTGGAACCGGACACAGGCTGCCTGCTTCAGGATGTGGCCCGGCGTATTTTAGGTGACAAAGTTTCCCTGGCCGTGCTGTCCGGTCCTACCTTTGCCAAAGAAATGGCTGCTGGCCTGCCCACCGCCATATCCCTATCTTCCGCCGATGATGCCTTTATTGACGATATTGCAGATATGCTGCATTGCGGTAAGTCTCTGCGGGTTTACAAAAACACGGATTTTGTTGGCGTGCAATTAGGCGGCGCAGTTAAAAATGTTATTGCCATTGGCGCTGGTTTGGCAGACGGTATCGGCTTTGGTGCCAATGCCCGGACTGCACTTATTACCCGGGGGCTGGCAGAACTAACCCGTTTGGGGGCAACATTAGGGGCCGAGGTCAGTACTTTTATGGGTATGGCCGGTCTGGGAGATCTGGTGCTGACCTGCACGGACAATCAGTCCCGCAACCGCCGTTTTGGTCTAGCATTGGGGCAGGGAATGTCTGTACAGGAAGCCATGGACAGTATTGGCCAGGTTGTGGAAGGCTATCGCAATACCCGTGAGGTTTATTTGCTGGCACAGCGCCAGGGTGTGGAAATGCCCATTACCGAGCAAATCTACCAAGTGCTGTATGAGGGCAAACCGCCAAAAGAGGCAGCCCTGGCTTTGTTGGGACGCGAGAAAAAATTTGAATAGGGCCCGGTGATCCGGGCTTTTTTTAACCAAGTGTTTTCGCTTTCAGCAACTGGGTTTCTGCATACAGATTTTAGCTAATATCCAGTCTCTGTCTTGCATCAGCCAGAGTGACCAAAATAACCTTCAACCCGCAACGCCAGTCCGTAAGACACTTTAAAATCCTCATCACGACGCCACAGCATAAAAGGCTCCACCTCGAAGAATAGCCATTTCCGTAATGCATTTTTCCGCCAGCGGGTACTGACTAAATATTCTTCTACGCGGTAATTCGGTCGGCTGTTACCTTCTACATAAAGACCGTAAATCATCGCGGTTTTATCATCCCATTGGCTGTATTTGTACCAGCCATGTTGCCAGATCCAGTCGTTTTCCTCGTCGCGAAAATAAAAGTGGTTGTCGAAACGGAACAGATCATTGCCTGCCAGTTGGTGTTCATACTGGGCCATCAGATGACTGCCGAATCTGTCCTGAGTGTAGTAGTAAACAGAGGCCTCCAGATTGACATTGTTGATATCCGATAAGCCAAAAGTCTTGCGTACCTGTGACTTCACGTAAGGCTGCAACTTTCGCCCCACACCGATTCGATGGGAAACATTCAGATCTGCACTTTTCTTGGCTGTCCAACGTAGCGCCATGGAGAAGCGATTGCGGTTATCTATCGCATCATTGCGGGCGGCTTTGATACTGGATGCATCTTCGTCTTCGTCATAGTCTGAAAAAATAAGGTCGGTTTGATGCTTCATGTTCGGCAATTTAACCCGCACCCGAAAGCGTGTTTCAAATTCGTTTACCGCACGACTGCGAGGTTCCCAACCTAACCGAATTCTGGCCTCGCCTCGGGCTTTTTCATCCATTTGCAGAGATTCATCGGCAAAAAAATGATCAAACCACAATGCCGTGGCATTAATGGAATCCGTTACATTGTCTTGCAAGTCATCCAACCAGGGCTGGTCTTGCAGCGGTTGCTGCGAGTCCTGCGCCTGGGCAGGCAGAGCAAGGACGACCATTAAAATGAAAATCCTTGGACAGTTCAAAGCTGCTCCTTTTCAACAATGCCTATTCACAAGCATGACCACTAACCACCGCAGGATCAAATGCAGTGACCTTTTGTCCAACCTACGTATAATAGCCGCAAAAGTGTTAAACGGGAGTAAAGCATGGGTGGCATTAGTATCTGGCAATTGTTGATTGTATTCGCAATCATCGTATTGCTGTTCGGCACCAAGAAGTTGCGTACCCTGGGCAGTGACCTGGGTTCAGCGGTCAAGGGCTTTAAGAAGGCCGTAACTGACGAAAAAACTGAAGAGCAGGATGCTGATTTTCCTCAGCAGAAAATGGAAAATAAGGCTGACAATCAGCCCAGTAACCAAGCAGATAAACAACAACAAAAATAATTATGTTCGACATCGGCTTCTGGGAACTCTTGGTGATAGGTATAGTGGCCTTGCTGGTGCTGGGCCCCGAACGCCTGCCTGGCGCTATCAGGTCCACCAGCAGAACAATTTCCGGTATTCGATCTATGGCCAGCAACTTCAAACAGGAAATGGAGCAACAACTGAAAATTCAGGAATTGCATGACAACCTGAAGAAGGCCGAGCAGCAGAATCTGGAAAATTTGTCACCAGAACTGAAGGATTCGGTAGATACATTGCGTGAAGCGGCCGACTCGGTGCAAAAACCCTATCAAAAAGAATAGATGTCAGACTCACAAACCCTTTTCAGTCATCTGGTAGAACTGCGCAGCCGCATATTAAAAGCCCTGCTGGCAGTGTTGCTGGTATTTATCAGTCTGGCCTACTTTGCCCAGGATCTTTACCACCTATTGGCGACCCCTTTGTTGTCGGTGATGCCAAAGGGTGCACAAATGATTGCCACCGATGTCGCGTCACCGTTTTTTGCGCCCTTTAAACTCACCATGGTACTGTCGTTTTTTATCGCCATTCCCGTAGTGCTGTATCAGGTGTGGGGATTTGTCGCTCCGGGCTTATATCGCAATGAGAAGAAACTGATAGCACCGCTGTTGGTTTGCAGTACCTTACTGTTCTATGGCGGTATCGCATTTGCCTATTATGTGGTGTTTCCTCTGGCTTTCGCTTTTTTTACCAGTGTTGCGCCTGAAGGGGTTACCATCAGTACAGATATCAACAGTTATCTGGATTTTGTACTCAAACTGTTTTTTGCCTTCGGCCTGTCATTTCAAATCCCGGTTGCCATCATACTGATGTGCTGGACCGGTATGACCAGCCCGGCGCAATTGAAGGAAAAACGCCCTTATGTGGTGGTTGGCGTGTTCGTTATTGGCATGCTTCTAACACCACCGGACGTCATTTCCCAAACCTTACTTGCCGTGCCCATGTGGCTGTTGTTTGAACTTGGCGTACTGGCTGGCGCAATCTATTACCGACCCGACCAGGACGTGGAACATCAGGATTCACCATGAAAATAAAACAATTATTTCTGGCCTTACCTTTTTGTTTTTTGGGCGTTTTTGCCCAGGCTGAAACGCTGGCGTCAGCATTACAGGCTTGCACAAAAGAGCAAAACAGCCTGAAGCGTTTAGTCTGTTACGACAAAGTCGCCAAAGATGCCAGCCAATTTGAAGGCGGCGACAGGGTATTATCCACCCATCAGGCCATCAGCCAGGTTCGCGGCCAGTCGGCGAGGCAAGATGGCCCTTTGCCAACACAACAGACAGTTGAAACAACTAGCCAGGAGCAGAACTTTGGTCTTGAGCATGTCACCAGACCGGAAAATGAAGAAGATAAAATCTATGTCACCCTACAGTCCAAAGACCAGGATGCCTATGGCAAACTGATTCTGACCCTGACCAACGGGCAAATCTGGAAACAGTCCGACTCCGGCAACTTCCCCATTCCAAATGGCCAGCTATATATCGAGCGTGGCATGCTGGGGGCATTTTTCCTGAGTTCCGATGAAGCCAACCGTAAGATACGGGTCAAACGTATCAAGTAAGCATGACCTGGTTTGATATTGGCGTTAATCTGACCAACAAAAGGTTCAGTGCCGATCTGGATCAGGTTCTGACGCGCGCCAGACAAAATAAGGTTTGTCAGATGTTGATTACCGGCACGGATGTGCAGGAAAGTCATTCAGCCTGGCAACTAGCCAAGCAGCATCAACTCTTCAGCACTGCCGGTGTACATCCACATTATGCCGGCAGTGTACAGCCAGACTTTGTCGACAAACTGCGGCAACTTGCCAAGAAGCCGCAGGTCAGAGCGATAGGGGAATGCGGCCTGGACTTTAATCGCAATTTTTCGACTCGTGAAGACCAGCTCAGGGTTTTTGAGCAACAACTTGAATTGGCTGTAGAGTTACAGAAGCCGGTATTTCTGCATGAACGGGATGCCTTTAACGAGCAAATAGCGATTCTGAAACGCTTTCGTCCACATTTAGCCGGCGGTGTGGCCCATTGCTTTACCGGCAATCGTGAGCAGATGGAAGCCTATCTGGATCTAGGCCTGTATATTGGCATAACTGGCTGGCTTTGCGATGAGCGCCGGGCCACAGAGCTACGACAAGCGGTCGCACATTTACCCCCAGCCCGCATGATGCTGGAAACCGACGCCCCTTATTTGGCACCCCGTCATGTCAGGCCCCGCATTGAGCGCTGCGAACCTTGTCATCTGCCGCTTATTGCAGAAGAGCTGGCAAGTTTAACGGGTATCCCACTAGCACAACTTGCTACCAGCAGCTTTACCAATAGTCAGACACTTTTCGGCCAGGAGCCGCATGATGGACAGTCTTAACGGTATTCAGTTAAGACGCCGTTGGCTGTGGCTGTACGGTGTACTGGCGGTATTAATCGTGTTTGTTGCCGCTATCAAAGTGATGCAGGCGGTGGCCGGCACCCAGCCTCTGCAAAGCATAGGACGTGGTGTAGAATTTCTGCTAGACGACAGTCAAGCACTTGGTATTGACGAAGTGCTGCAAAGCAGCAACCTGCAATGGCAAACAGAACAAAGCCAGCAGCTATCTTTTGGTATGCGCAGTGCTCCCTTGTGGCTGAAGCTGCAGCTCCCACAACTCGACGCCAGAGATCAATGGCTACTGGAAGTTGACTATGCTTTGCTGGACGAGCTGGAGGTATGGTTCTTTCAAGGACAGCGGCTGCTGAGTGATTATGTTACCGGTGACACGCTGCCATTTCGCAGTCGGGACATCAGCACCGAAAAGTTTTTGTTTCCGGTACCAGATAGCAGCGAACCTATTACCCTGATTATTCGCGCCAAAACCAGTGGTTCACTGAAACTGCCGCTAAATCTGTGGAATGCCGGACAGTACTTGGTGTACGCCGGTGAGCACAACCTGCTGATGGGTTGCTTCTTTGGCGTTTTGGCAGCGATGGCATTAAGCAACTTTTTCTTTTTTGTTACCACCCGCTACTCCAATTTTCTGGTGTACTGCGGTTATGTGGTGTTCCTGAGTCTGACCCTTTTGACCCTGCATGGCATTGGTTATAAATACTTGTGGCCAGAGGACATATGGCTGCAGGGACGTAGTGTAGTGTTATTTGCCAATGCCACCATGGGCTTTGCCATCATATTTACCCGCGAGCTGTTGCAGGTGCGAAAATACGGCCAATGGTTGGACAGAGGATTGCTCGTCTGTGCGGCCCTGTACCTGGCTGGCTTGCTATTGGGGCTGTTCTTGCCTTATTGGCTGATGATCAAAGTGTTTTTACTGGTGCTGATGGTCAGTGTGGTTTACATCTGTGGTCTGGCCTTGTGGCTGTCGGGAAAGGGCATTGAAATCGCCAGGATCTATGCGCTAGCCTGGTTTACCCTGCTGATCAGTGCACTGGTAGCTGGCCTGGAAAATCTCGATTTGATAGATCTCAACATCGGCTCTCATTACCTGCTGATGGTGGGCGCCTTGATCGAATCCATACTGCTGGCTTTGGTATTAGCGATCAACTATAACCAGCAACGCGAGGCAACCTTTGCGGCTCAAAGCCTGGCGCTGGAGCAGGCAAAACAGTCCAGGGAGATGCAGGAGAAGGCTCAGGAGGAATTGGAATACAGTGTTCAGGAGCGTACCCTTGAGCTGGAGATTGCCCTGCGTGAACTGTCAGAAAAGAACCGTGAGCTGGAAGAACGCAATACCCAGGATGCCCTGACCAGTATTCGCAATCGCCGTTACTTTGATAAAAAATATATTGCCGAGATACGATGCAGTCGCCGCGAACAAACCCAATTCAGTGTGGCCATGCTGGATATCGATCACTTTAAAAGCATCAATGATCAATACGGCCATTTAGTTGGCGATGAATGCATCCGTATGGTGGCAAAACTGATTGCCGACCATTTGCGCCGCCCGGCCGATGATGTGTGTCGCTATGGTGGTGAAGAATTTGCACTACTGCTACCCAATACCGATGCAGATGGTGCCTGGCAGCTACTGGAGCAGATTCGTCAGACGATGCAAGACACCCCCGTACACACACCAGCAGGTGCAATTCACCTGACTATCAGCGGTGGCTTTGCCAGCAACATCGTGAGCATGGATGGCGATGAAATGGCCTTACTGAGCCAGGCCGATCAAGCACTTTATCAAGCCAAACAGGCCGGCCGTAATCAAATACGTAGTTATTCTCAGGAGTCTTCCCATGTCTGATTTTCTTCGGGTTCGCCCCCGTCGTATCCGTAAAAACGAATTTACCCGTCAGTTGATAGCTGAGTCGCGCCTGTCGGTACAGGATCTGATCTACCCTATGTTTGTACTGGAAGGAAAAAATCGCAGCGAAGATATTCCCTCCATGCCAGGCATTAGCCGGATGTCCATAGACCTGTTACTCAAAGAAGCAGAAGCGCTGGTTGAATTGGGCATTCCCGCTATTGCCTTGTTTCCCGTCACACCTGCAGAATTGAAATCAGAATGTGCCAGCGAAGCCTTTAACCCAGATGGTCTGGCGCAAAAGGCCATTCGCGCCCTGAAAGAGTTTGTTCCTGATCTGGGTGTGATTTCCGATGTAGCACTGGATCCTTTCACCTCTCATGGTCAGGACGGGTTGATGGATGAAAATGGCTATATCGTCAATGACCAAACCGTCGAAGTGCTGGTTAAGCAGGCGCTGTCGCATGCCGAGGCCGGTGCCGATATTGTCGCCCCTTCGGATATGATGGATGGCAGAATCGGGCAGATCCGCAAGGCGCTGGAACAGCAGGGCCACGTCAACACCTGCATTATGGCGTACTCGGCTAAATATGCTTCTAGCTATTACGGACCATTCAGAGATGCATTGGGCACAGCGGCTAACATTAAGGGTGGTAATAAGAAGAGCTACCAAATGGATCCGGCTAACAGCAACGAAGCACTGCGCGAAATCGCCCAGGATATCGCCGAAGGTGCGGACATGGTCATGGTTAAACCCGGTATGCCATATCTGGATATCGTTCAGCGCTGCAAGCAGGAATTCGGCGTGCCGACCTTCGCTTATCAGGTCAGTGGTGAGTACGCTATGCATAAGGCAGCGTTCGCCAATGGCTGGCTCAACGAGGAGGCGGTGATAATGGAATCATTACTGGCTTTCAAGCGGGCAGGTGCTGACGGTATTCTGACCTACTTTGCCAAACAGGCGGCGCAGTTGCTTCGTTAGTTGGCCGTTGGACTTGCTCCCACGCTCCGACAACTGATGACTGCCAAATGACGACTTAAATTCTGTCGGACTTAAGTCTGACCCACTGTGGGTTGGGCTTCAACCCAACAATGATCGCTAGCCACTCTGTACTGAATTAGCTTCGGTCATTAAACCAGAATTCGATTTCGTCGGTTTCCACTGCAAAACTGGCAGCATGTTCAGTATTGGCTGGTACATGATACCAGTCACCAACAGCGAAACGACGGGTTTCACCTTGCATGGTCAGGATCAATTCCCCCCGAATAATCACCCCGTAGTTGTCAGTTTCATGCTGATGCGGGGGGATCTGGGTTCCAGCCTGGTATGATGCAAACAGAACCTCTGCGCCCTGAGCCCTTAAGCGATATGCATCGAATCGCCCATCGTAGAGCTCCAATTGCCGAATTTTATCTGGATATTTTCCCGCCACATTATGTTCCTTTTTGTTGTTTGAACCACCTTAGCACTATCTCATCTGGAACCCAACACAGGGCATTAGCGACGCTTCCATTCGATTAATCTGCTGCCATTTTATCCGATTATCAGTATGCTAGTGGGTATAGAAAATCGCTCGGATTGCCCCCTTATGTCTGAATTAAATGACGTTTTTGATCTGCTAAAAACCCTGATTCGCGAACCCAGTGTGGTCGGTGCCGAGCATAGTTTTTTTCGGGTGCTGCAACGAGAGCTGGAAGAGCGAGGCGCCCAGGTCACCTGGTATGAAGGCGTACTGGTGGCACAAGGCAGCAAGCCTTTCTCCGCCATGTTCTCCGCTCATATCGACCGCCATGGCCTGATTTGCACCGGCCCCAATGAATTTCAGTATGCCGCTTTTGTAGCGGGTAACCGCTCGGATTTATTGGGCAATTCGGTATCGGAACAGCTGATCAACAAAATTGTTGATCGCTTTGATGCCACGCCGGTGATGGCTTATGAGCCCTGGTCCGGCGCTTACCGGGGCAAAGGGCACATCGCCAAAAGTTATGTATGTGAAAGACGCAATAACCTGATCTTCACCCTTGAAGGTATGGAACACCTGGTAGCAGGCACCCCCGTGGCCTTTGCCGACCGTCTGACGGTGCGTGACGATACCATCAGCGGCCAGCTGGACAATGTGCTGACTGCAGCATTTCTGGTCCATTTGTTTAGTCAGGGTTTTGAAGGTACGGCATTTTTTACCGCCCAGGAAGAAGCAGGAAAAAGCTGGCGTTACCTGCTGGAATGGTTCCGACGCTTTGGCAGTAGTACCAACCGACTGATTGTGGTGGATACCAGCCCTTATCCAGATCGTGTAGAGGCAGATAAGCAGCAATTGGTGTTACGCCATAAAGACGCCAACGCCGATTTTGATCCGCTGTTGACCGAACAACTTCAGGCTATTTGCGAAGTGTATGGCCATACCTGTAGCTATAAGGATGAATACATAGACCAGAAAAATGCGCAGTTGGTGGCACAAGGTTTATCAGCGCAATCCTATGGCAGCACAGAAATGGGCAGAATTATCGCCGCCTCGAATGGGGTGGTAACAGGTTCAACCCTGCAAATTCCGACCACGGGTTATCACACTATGGAAGAAACCGCCTCCATCGCTTCCTGCCAGGCATTTCTTACTGTGTTAAAACGTATTGCCGAATTACATTGAGCCTGAGGGAGTCACGATGCTGAAAAGAAGCGCATTAACCTTAACGGTGTTAGCCTTGTTGATAACAGCTAAGGTATCAGCCCTGGATTGGCAAATACATACCCTACCTGACTCCCCATCCTTGCGGGCCAGCAGTGCAGCTTATGGGCAGTTGTGGGTTGCAGGTACGCAAGGGCAGATGTACAAGAGTCTGGATGGTGGTCAAAGCTGGCAATCGGCGGCGATTACGGCCGAAGCCAACGGGGATATTCGCGACTTACAGCAATTTGCCGATGGCAGCCTGTTGGCCATGACGGTGGGGCCTGGCCAAAGTTCACGTATTTACCGCAGCACTGATAGTGGTGAAAGCTGGCAATTGTGGTTGCAAAATCAGCACGCCAAGGGCTTTTTCAATGCTATCGACTTTTGGGATCAGGACCATGGTCTGCTGTTGGGCGACCCTGTTGACGGCTTCTATATGGTGATGAAAACCTCCGACGGTGGTAAAACCTGGCGACGCATCAGCCAGGCACAACTACCAGAGATACTCGACAAGGAAGCAGCCTTTGCGGCCAGCGGCAATACCCTGAAAATCCAGGATAAGCAAAATGTCTGGATTGCCACTGGTGGCTTTTCGGCCTCGGCCTATCACTCCAAGGATGCGGGGGAACATTGGCAACGTGTTGAACTGCCTATCCACAACCAGGGACAAACCGGTGGGGCTTATGCTATTGGCCTGAACAGCAAAAATGAAGCCTTTGCCCTGGGCGGGGATTATCAGGACAGACCGGGCAAATATCCCAATCTGGCCAAGCTTACTTCAGAAGGTGCCGAGCTGATCCAAACTGGTGAGCGGGGGCTGCGCACGGCCATGGCCTGTATCAATGCCATTTGTTTAGCTACCGGCAAGACCGGCACAGACATCTCCTATGATCACGGATCCAACTGGCAGGCATTTTCTGACCAGGGCTTTTATACTTTGGCGGCGGATCAGCAAACCTTTGTCGGTGCAGGCCATGATGGCCGTATTGGCATACTAAAGATCAGTCAGATCAAGTAATAATCAAAGGCGCCTAAGTAGTACCCTGATAGATACTGTGGCGCCCTGATGGATATTAGTTCAATGTCGGAGGGCGGCGTTTGTTGCTGGCTTGCTCGTAACCGAACGCCGCCTCGATAAGCACCGGCTCTGATTTCGCCGCACCGAAAAAGCTCATCCCTACAGGCAGTGCCGGGCTACCCGGCACTTCTATAAACCCCATAGGTATGGTGATATGTGGATACCCGGCCACAGCGGCGGCAGAACTGGCGGCCCCCAGATAATGATCGCCATTGATATGGTCAGTCTTCCAGGCTGGTCCAACGGTTGGCGCAATAAGTAAATCCAGCTTATCTTTGACCAGCAGCGCATCAATACCTTCTTCACCAGCCAGGCGCTTGGCACGCGCCAGGGCTTCGAGGTATTCGGGCTCCTGCGTCGTATCGCGAGCCTCAGCCATATCAAACAATTCCTGAGCAAAAATTGTCATTTCCTCAAGCTGGTTAACCTTATTGGCTTCAATTAAGTCGGCCAGGCTGCGATAGGGTAATGACGTGCCCGCCAGATACTCGGTAATCCCGCGTTTGAACTCATGCAACAGTATCGTAAATTCATCATCTCCCCACTGGTTTTCCAAATGGGTATCCACCAGTATCGCGCCCTGTTCACGCAATACGTCCAGTTGTTGTTCAAACACGTTATCCAGCAAGGCATGGTAGCCCATCAGACTACGTACAACACCGATGCGCTTACCTGCCAATCCAGTACTTATCAGGTGTTGGCTAAAATCACGGTGGTCGGCATAGCTAGCAGCATCGGCGCTGTCCGGCCCTTGCATCGCTTCGAGCAACAGTACTGCGTCGGTCAGAGTGCGGGCCATCGGCCCGGCAGTGTCCTGACTGTGCGCGATAGGAATGATGCCGTCGCGACTAATCAAGCCCAATGTCGGCTTGATACTGACAATGCCATTCATGGCCCCGGGGCAAACCAACGAGCCGTCGGTTTCCGTGCCCACGGCTATGGCAGTGAGGTTGGCTGCCACGGCAGCACCTGAACCTGAACTTGAACCACAGGTCGAGGTGCTGATGTCGTAGGGATTACGAGTTTGTCCGCCCATGGCACTCCAACCGGAGCTTGAGCGAGTGGAGCGAAAGTTTGCCCACTCGCTGAGATTGGCTTTACCCAGAATGATCACCCCAGCCTCACGCAGCTTTTTCACCAGGAATGCATCATCGGCCGGCAGATTATTTTTAAGCAGCACTGACCCGCCGGTATTAGCAACACCAAGACTATCAATATTGTCTTTCAGCAGCACCGGAATACCGTGCAGGGGGCCTCGCACACGGCCTTGCTGCCGCTCAATGTCCAGTTCTCTGGCTTGCCTGATTGCACTGGGGTCCAGGCTGATTACCGCATTTAAGGCAAGCCCCTGGTCGTCATACTGGTCAATCCTGTGCAGGTAGAAATTCACCAGTTGCTCGCTGGTCAGCTCCCCGCCGGACATCAGTTGCTGCAATTGTGGTGCACTGGCTTCCAACACTAAGGGGGTATAGTCGCGAACTGATGCACAGGCGCTTAGCAGCAGTAGCATTGCGGCAAGCCATATTCTAAGACTCATCAAGGTTCCTTAACTGTTTGATTTATTATGATAATGTCTATTATCAAAACCTAGAGAGCGGGCTCAGGCAATAGCGGGAAGTAAAAGCGTGTGGTAGGGAAAGCAGGGATTGTGTATGCAATTATTGACGCACAAGCCTGAGCCTGTGCGCCACAAAGACAAGGATCAGCCGTTTTTAGCAAACCTGCGGCTTAACCCCAGGAGCCCGCCAAGCATCAATAGCAAGGTAGCTGGCTCTGGCACTTCAGCGCTGCCGCCCTGACCCACGATAATCTGGATCTCGGTTCTGGCTAGTTCCTGCCCGGCAGTATTCATGGCTGCCAGGAATATGTTGTAAGTACCATCCACAGTGGGGTCAAATACCGGGAAAAACCAGTGGGGTTTCCAGGAATTTTGCGCAACATGGTAGTCGGTCAGATTGGTAGCATAGTCTGCTACTGCTGTAGCCAAGCCACAGTTGGTTTCAACCCCTGCGCCATTTGCCGTGGCATTATCACCCAAAGAATGGTCCCAGCACACATTGCCAGAGCCTGGGTTGTTGGCATGAATAGGATCAAAAGTGGTAAAGGCAGTCGACAGACTGGGATTCGTGTCTAAACCAAGCACAAAGCTAAGATCGGCCAGTTTTAGTTGGTTGTTGCCTGTGTAGTCAGTATTGATCGACCACTCAAAGCTCCACACTGCAGTGGGAAAACTCTGTGTAGGAGCAACGCCGGCATCGAAACTGTAGGTGCCATCCCCGTTGCTGTTAAAGGTGTTCTCCGGTGCACCACTGCCGTTATGACGCAGCTTGCCACGCAAACCCAGTTCGACACCGTTATCTCGATCTATGGTATAGCTACCATTGGCATTGCCGCCACCAAAAATAACATCGGGCGTAACATTACCATCATAGATAATTGCCGCATTTGCACCTGCAGCAGTCAGCAGCGTTGCTGCGGCCAGTGTCTTTATTGCTGTTTTTTTCATGCTTTTTCCCTTACTGGTTTTTTTGAGGTTAGGGGCGCCGTCCAAACCTGTTTCGACATATTCGAAACAACCAACTGGGAGATTGGCCAGCCACTTTACATGGCGTGCATCCTTGACAAGATAACGAAATAATAAAATATTCCGTACTGGCAGAGATATAGCAATATTTGTGCCCTTCAGTTTTATCTATGTTTTTCATACAGATAGAAAAACTGGCGAAAGAAAGCTGACTGCAGCGTAAAAAATATTGACAGAAGAGCACTGCGCTTAAGGGTAACCAGACGCACGAAGGTTAAATGCCAGAGGAATGTACAGCCTGGCGCAGCCTTAGCGGCTGACCAGGCTCCTTTGTGCTTCCATGCCCATGGCAAGAATCAGTGGATCCTGTTGTTGGCGTTGGATAAAGCCCTGTTTATCGCTCAGGTTGTGCCAGTTCTGCTTGATCAGCACCTGAGCCGTCGCGCCGCCTAATGTAGCGCCGGGGCCAAGAATAATCAGCTTATCTGGGGCAAACTCCTTAATCGCCACTTCAATGGCCTTGCTGTAGTCATAAGGCGCAACCACCTGAGTATCCAAGGTATAACGATACAATGCCGTCATGTCGGTGCTGTGGGGTTGCCAAATCCGCCCCTGACCGTCAATCAAGGGCAATGCAGGCCTTTGAAACAGATTCTGTGACAGCCTTGCAAAGGCCTTGTCTGACACGCTTTGCAATAATGGCGTGTGAAAAGCGGCATGATTATACAGGCGCATAGGGTAGCGGTCTTGTAACCTGGGCAGGCGTTGTTCCATGGCTTTTAGTCCGGCTTCATTGCCGCCTAAAACCAGATAGCCGCCAAACCAGATGGAGGGATACACCTGGCAGCCAGGCTGCTGACTCACCTCTGTCATCCATTGCAGGATTTGCGCTTTCTGCGCACTATCTTCATGCCAGTTGTCATCTGTGATGGGGTAAATCATTTGGCCGCCAATCAAGCCACCACTCATCATTGACCCCATGGTATTGATAAGTTCAATAGCGCTGTGCTGGTTTAACACATCGGCCATCGCCAGAGCGATATACCAGCCCATGGAGTTACCAGTCACAGCAACAATGTCGTATTTGTTCCTGTCTATGGCGGCAAAGTCGCCACGTGCACAGGCGTAAATCAGGGCAGAGGCATTTTCGCCAGCCGTATGTACGGGCAGCTTATAGGCAGGCATGGCGTCCAATTCTGTCACGCTCGGCTGTGCCTGGCTGCGGCAGTATTGGTCAATCACATCCAGCATGGCCTGTTTGTCACTGTGATAACGACCCAGGTAGCCAAGCTCTTCCTTGTTATAGGTGCCCCGTCCGGGGCAAATGACCACAGCAGTTTGTTTGGTCATCAGCTGGCCTCTCTTATGGTTTTATTAAGCATGTTAAGGGCAGCATTAACAATGTCCTGAGTTTTGGGCAATACTTCATAGCTGGCACTGCCTAGTGGGATAAAGCAGTCCTGCGCACAGACCCGCTGAATATTGTGTATCCCCGCTGGATGTTCGCTGAGCATAGTGACTAAGGCTTCACTGATAGAGGCGGTTTGCCGACATTCGTCCACTATCAATACCTGCTGGTGCCCAGCAACCTGCTGCAAGATAGCGCTTTGATTTAGCGGGGCTAACCAACGCAAATCAATCACTGTGCATTGGATACCTTGCTCGGCTAACTGTTTCTCGGCCTGGCGACTAAGGTAGTAGCCATTACCGTAACTGATAATACAGAGATCTTTGCCGCTGCCATACACACCGGGCTCGCCAAGGGCAATAGGTTTGGCATCGGCGGGCGGCACGTAAGGGAATGACCACAGGTTGTCACCCTCTTCGTGCAGGTCCTTTTTCATATACAGAGCAATGGGTTCCAGAAACACCACCAGGCGCTGTTCCTCGCGAGCGAGGCGCACACATTCACGCAGCATTTCCACGGCATCGGCACCATTGGAGGGGCAGGCCAGAATCAAGCCGGGAATATCGCGGAACACGGCAAAGGAGTTATCATTATGGAAATGACCACCAAAGCCTTTTTGGTAAGCCAGCCCGGCAATGCGAATCACCATAGGGTTGGCATACTGTCCGTTAGAGAAAAACGGCAGGGTGGCCGCCTCGCCGCGAATCTGGTCCTCGGCGTTATGCACATAAGCCAGAAACTGGATTTCAGGGATCGGCAACAAGCCGTTGTGCGCCATGCCGATACCCATGCCCAGAATAGACTGTTCGTCCAACAGCGTGTTAATCACCCGTGACGAGCCAAACTTTTCACAGAGTTTGGCGGTGACATTGTACACCCCACCTTTACGGCCAATATCTTCACCACACATCACAATTTCTTTGTACTGGGCCATTAAATCCAATAATGCCCAATTGATCAGCTTGGCTAAATGTTGGGGTTTGGCCAGATTGTGTTTTTCATGGGCAAACAAGCTGTCCCGCTGCGACTTGTCAATTTCCGCTATCTGAGGCAGTTCAAGCCTGGGCGGTACAATAGATGCTTTAATCTGGGCAGGATTGGTCAGTTTCGGACGCGCTGCCGCCACGTCACTAATGCGGGCAATACGGCTTTCCAGTTGCAGGTACAGCTCGGCAATTTGCCCGGCCGTCATCACCTTATTATTCAGCAGTAAGCTGGCACTGTAGGCAATGGGATCCTGGCGCTCTGCGGCTTCAATGGCGGCCTGGCTGCGATAGGCAAACTCCGAATCAGAACCGGCATGGCCCAATAAGCGCACGGTACGAACATGCAAAAACAACGGCTTTCTGCGTTTCCGCACCCAATCGGCCGCCTGTTTGGCGGTGCGATAGGTATCCAGCAGATTCAACCCGTCGCAATAGCGGTATTCCAGCCCGGCACGATTGGCAAAGTTGGCGTGGATCCAACCTTGCGGCGTGGCGGTAGAAATGCCGATGCCGTTGTCCTCACAGATAAAAATAAGCGGCATGGGAATAGACTGAAAAGACGCCCAGCAGGCAGCGTTAATGGCACCCTGCGCGGTGGAATGATTAGCCGAGGCATCGCCAAAGCTGCATACCACCACAGCGTCATCCGGCAGCTTGGTGGCCGTATTTAGTTTCTTGCTCAGGCCAATACTATAGGCGGCCCCCATGGCTTTGGGTAAGTGTGAGGCGATAGTGCTGGTTTGTGGCGGAATAAACAGCTCATGGCTGCCAATCACTTTATGCCGACCACCGGATATTGGATCTTCGCTGCTGGCTGCAAAGGACAGCAGCATATCGTAAAGCGGCGTCGTGCCGGGCTTTTGTTTACTGCGCTGAATAGCAAAGGCGCCGCTGCGGTAATGCAGAAATGCCATATCATCAATGCGCAGAGCGGCGGCGATAGCCGCGTTGCCTTCATGTCCTGCACTGCCTATGGTATAGAAACTCTTGCCCTGTTTTTGCATCTGTCTGGATTGCAAATCCAGATGGCGGCTCATCACCTGCGTTTCAAATAAATCCACCAGTTGACAATCGGTCAGGCCTGCTTCGGCCAGAGAGACATCCAATACCGACTGTGGCAGATTATCGTCTTCCAGCCAACGCAGCAGGTTATGCCTGACTATGGCGTTGCGATCCAGCATAGCAACCTCCTACTGGGCTTAAGAAAACGCCTGAAGCCCGGTTTGCGCACGCCCCAGAATCAAAGCGTGCACGTCGTGGGTGCCCTCATAGGTATTCACCGCTTCGAGGTTCATCACATGGCGGATAACATGGAACTCATCGGCAATGCCGTTGCCGCCGTGCATATCCCTGGCAATGCGGGCGATGTCCAATGCCTTACCGCAGGAATTGCGTTTAATCAGCGAGATAGCTTCCGGTGCCAGCAGGTTTTGATCCATTAACCGGCCTGCTTGCAAACAGGCCATCAGGCCAATACTGATTTCAGTCTGCATGTCAGCCAGTTTTTTCTGTATTAACTGGGTAGCCGCCAGGGGGCGCCCAAATTGCTGACGGTCCAACGTGTACTGGCGCGCAGCGTGCCAGCAAAATTCGGCAGCGCCCAGCGCTCCCCAGGCAATGCCATAGCGCGCCTTGTTTAAACAACCAAACGGGCCTTTTAAGCCACTGACATTAGGCAGCAGGTTGTCTTCTGGCACAAACACATTGTCCATCACTATTTCGCCGGTAATAGACGCACGCAGAGAGAACTTGCCTTCAATCTTTGGTGCACTCAGCCCTTCCATGCCTTTTTCCAGCACAAAGCCTTTAATTTCACCGTCCAGTTTGGCCCACACCACAAACACATCGGCGATGGGGGAGTTAGTGATCCACATTTTGGTGCCGGTCAGACGATAGCCGCCATCTACTTTCGTCGCGCGGCTGGCCATAGAGCCCGGATCGGATCCCGCGTTAGGCTCGGTCAGGCCAAAACACCCCACCCACTCGCCGGTAGCCAGCTTGGGTAGGTATTTTTGCCTTTGTGCTTCGCTGCCATAAGCATAGATAGGGTGCATCACCAGAGAGGACTGTACGCTCATGGCACTGCGATAGCCGCTGTCGACACGCTCCACTTCACGGGCAATCAAACCATAGGTAACGTAGTTCACCCCGGCGCAGCCGTACTCTTCGGGTAATGTCGCGCCAAGCAGGCCCAGTTCACCCAGTTCATTCATAATTTCACGATGGAAGATTTCCTGACGATTGGCTTCCAGTACCCTGGGCTGTAACTGCTCCTGGCAATACTGGTGCGCGCTGTCGCGTACCATGCGCTCTTCTTCGGATAAAAGGGAATCCAGGGCCAGCGGATCTTGCCAGTTGAAAGCGGGACGAGACATATATACACCTGCTAAATAGTTGTTAACTGTTCGATAATAGGCCGATTTCAGATAAAGCAATAGTATCAAATTTCTTTAATAGCTATAGTATTTAGCTATAGCTTGATTTTGGCTTTATTAAGGTAAAACATGGACTTGCGAGTTCTTGGACATTTTGTAGCAGTGTATGAACAGGGCAGCTTCAGTGCGGCATCGCGCAGTCGCTTTATTGCACAGCCATCATTGTCAGCGGCATTAAAGCAGTTGGAGGATGAATTAGGGCGGCCGCTCTTTGTGCGCCATGCGCGCGGAGTCCGCGCCACGGATGCGGCCGAACAGTTGTATCCACTGGCTAAACAATTGCTTGGCCAGGCCGATGCGATACAAGCCATGTTCAGCGGCAGTCAGGTAAAAGAACCGTTTCGTCTGGGCCTGATTAAGGGGCTGGGCGTGGCTCGCATGAGTGCCCTGCTGAAACAATTTTGTGCCGCCAGGGACAGCCTGGAATTAACCCTGGTCCCACCGGAAGAAGCCTGCGATGCACGCATTATTACCCGCGAATTACTAATACCGGGAGAGAAGTTTCACCCGATTTGGCAGGAGGACTACCAACTTGCACTCCCTATGGGTCATCCGCTCTCCCTGCAGGAGCAGATTTGTATCAGTGATCTGGCCGACATTGCATTTATCCAGCGTACCCCGTGCGAAGCCTGGAACAACCTGAAAACACTGTTGCGTCAGGCCGGCATTGGCTTGGATATCCGTGCCCGTATTCAAACCATAGAATATGCCATGGGCCTGGTTAGTGCCGGAGTAGGGTGCGCCTTGATCCCGGTCCATGCTGAACTGGCGCAGCAGGATGTACTGTTCAGGCCCTTACAGGAATTGCAACAAAGCCGCGAAATTGGCCTGGCCTGGCGGCGCGACAACGACATTATTCAGCTGTTAGGCACATTGCTGGCACGCGGCTAAAGACGATTTTATCCGCTAACAAAAGCCTTCAGTGTGCAGGCACACTTTGCAAAGGATGGAGTGGGCTGAATCGTGCCGATTTGGGTGGGCGTTCACCCATGATAATTGATAACTGGCGATTAAATTCAGTAACGAAAGCCTCGTCCAGGTTGATTTTACTGAACATGTAGTGCTGCTCTGCTATATCCAGGGGCCTTGTTATCAGAGCAAGGTCCGTCAAACCATTTCGCTGCATTTCCGCCAGCACGGTATCCTTGTCATCAATAAATGCATCCACTCTGCCTCGCCTGAGAAGTTCGAGACGGGATGCAAAGGTTTCAACATGCATCAGTTGTCTCGCCCATTTGGAATCAAGCACCGCTGCAACCTCATGTCCGTACCAACCACCACGGTTTAACGCAACAAGCTTATTCTGCTGCACCAGATCTAATATGGTATCCAGCGCCGCTGTTTGACGGTCGGACTTGCGATATACCAATACAATGGTTTGCAAACGATAAGGAATAGAAAACATAAATTGCTTTTGCCGCTGTTCCGTCAGGGTGGCGGCAATTGCCACATCGACACGACCACTAAGCAAATCGGCACTGATACGACGTTCAGGCAGATGCAAAATTGCCAGTTCACAGTCCATTCGCATCAGGCCTTTGCGCAATAACTCCAGGTCCCTACCACTGTATTGCCCTTGCTTGTCCAGATAAAAATACGGGTACCAGTCACCACTGAAAACCAAATTTATGGGGTGTGGGCAGAACGTCTGAGCCAGGCCCGGACCTGCTATCAGGCACAAGATTAGCAACAGGCGCATTCTGCTATTACGCCGCTATCAGGGAAAGGTGCGTATCGAATGCGATGCTATCGCCAAACATAACTTGAGTCCCCTAGGCTGTTCTTATTATTAAGCTTACTGGCAATCCTGCCATTTTGCCCTTTTATCAAAGGGCATTTCGAACTTAGCCAGCATAGCGAATTCCGAAAAGAAACAAATGGTAATATTGTGTTGCTGTGCCCTTATAGGTATGAAAAAACAAACCTTACTAACCAGACTTCTTCTTTCTAGATTGACTTGGCGCTGCCAGCCGCTAATTCCTGCCTGAGCCAGTCCCGAAATATCTGAATTCGCGCTAATCTGGGTGAGTCCGGGTTATGCAATATGGAGAATGTCGGCCCGGGAGTAATTTCAATCTCAAACGGCTTGACCAGAACACCGCGCTGAATCATCTCTCCGGCCAGTGTTGCAGTGGATAAACAAATACCATGACCAGCCGCTACCGCATTAATGCACATTTCCCAGGTCGCCACCTCCACCCAACGCAATTGTTTACGGTCGAAATGAATCCCAGCCAGGCTAAACCAGTTCTGCCAACTAAATAGGCCAGGATCATGTCCCTCCACCAGCAAACACCCATTCACCTGACTGGGATGGGTCAATTGCATCTCATCTGCCATGCGTCTGGAACATACGGCAAACACCGGATCGCTGATTAGCACCTCCTGACAGAGTTCGCTCCACACACCATCTCCCTGGCGGATAGCCACATCAATATCGCCATGGCGTAAATCTTCTACCTGAGGTGAGGCCATGACCCGGATGGAGATATCCGGATACAGCACGGAAAACTTCCAAAGCCTGGGCATCAGCCACATGGACGCAAAAGATCCGGTTGTGGTTACCGTCAACACGCCGGCTTCCTCTTCACATTGCACCTGATTGAAGCCTTTGAGCAATTGTGAAAAGGCTAGCTCCACCGCTTTGGCCAAAGTGCGACCACGCGCCGTCAGACGCATTTGCCGTCCTTCACGATAAAACAGCTTAACCCCAAGCCCCTCTTCCAGAGCCCGGATTTGCTGACTTACCGCCGCCTGCGTAATGGCTAGCTCATCGGCAGCCTGACGATAGCTCTGGTGGCGGGCGGCCGCATCGAAGCAGCGTAAAGCGGGTAAATGCCTCAGTCTTTTATCCATTAGTTAAAGTTATCCCAAACTTAAGATTTTGTCGTTCGTCATCGTTCGATAAATGTTCAATAATATCCCCAGGTCAAAACGCAAAGGGGTACGGATTATGTTGGCAGCTTCAGTAAAAATTCCGGTAAATCATGACAGTAAGCAAGCTTGTGAGCAAGAGCAGAAAGCCAGACAGGCTCGTTTGTGGCGCTGGCTGGGACAAATGGCAAAAACCATGAGCTATGCGCAGATGGTTAACTTCAAGTAATGGTTTAGTTAAGCTGTACTTATCATTTAAACGCCCATCAATTGAGATTGCCGGGCGTTTTTTTGTTTAAGCCTTAACCACCCACTTGCGGCGCCAGGCTAGTGTAACAAGATGAACTGCGTTACTCATCCGGCCGCCAGGCCAGCAATCTGCCGTTTGCCAACCCCAGATAAAGTATGCCATTCGCCGCACTCAGGCTGACAATGCTATCCATGTCCTCAAGCATGTCTGTGACTTGTTTTACGCTGGCCTGGTGTGGGGTCAGTTGTGGATCCAGAGGTTGATAGAGAGGTCCGCCCCCTTGCCGCACATACGTCTGATAATGAGCCCGGCTGCTTTGAGTTTGAAACTGCCGCTTCATTTCCTTACTTACTGGATGATAGCTAAACAGCTCACCGGACAAAGTAGCAAAGTACAATTGTTCACCCACAGCAACAGGCGCTGCAAAGATAAGATGTGGTGAAAGCACCAAGTGTTCGATATTTCCCGAGTCAGTTTGCTGGCCGACCAAGGCCAGGCCGTCTGACAATCCATAGTAGACAATTTCATGATGTACCAGGGCCTTCGAGCCAATCCAACTGCTGGCATGTTTAGTACTCCAGACTTCATGGCCGTCCTTCAGGCTCAATTTAAAAAACCAGGTACTGCGGCTACCCACATAAAGATGCTCTCCATCGATCAATGGTGCCAGATTAAACCCCAGCCAGCCGTCCCATCCGCCAAGTTCACCTTCAGGTACAGGACTTTCAAACTGCCATAGAATATGGCCATGTTGTGCACTAAGGCCGTACAAGCGGTTGTTCCAACTACCAACCACTACCACGCCCTGCGCCACAGCAGGTTGAGTGTGGGTGGTGCCGGTATTCTGATGCCAAAGTTGCTGTCCGTCTGATACGCGTACAGCATAAGTACCGGCTCGACTGCCATAATATGCTGCGCCATCGGCAACACTGACCGACGAGCGATACCAGTTCCAGGGGTCGGCATAATTACCTTGACCCCAGCCCCAATTGACCAGATGTGGGCCGTCATCACTGTGGTGCTGCCAGATTAACCGGCCTGTCAGATTAAATGCCTGCAAACCCTGCTCGGTTTGCAATAACAGTAATCCGCCGGCAATGGTCGGCGTGCTCCAGGTCTGCGAGGATAGCTGGTGCTGCCAAAGGCTTTCTCCCTGCAGGCTCAGGGCTCGCAAAGTGTTGCCATTTGCCAGATACAGTACATTATTGTGGAGCAGAGGAGGTGCGAACACCCCATGGCTTGTTTGTAGCTGCCAAAGCACCCCTGCATGGACAGGAAAAACGATTAGCCAGATCAACACTAAAACGGAGTTAACGAGTTTCATCAGGTATTGTAGTTTTGGTTAAAACCGGCAAATTATCAGGGCGACTAACCTGGATCCTGAAGTTGACATAAATAAACCTTAAGAAAGGTTAGAGTGGGCTAATTTAGTTCAACATTCTTTTTTTGTCCGATGCCATCCAGTTTCAGTTGTTTAAGAATCTGATGAAACTCCGGCTCCAAGCGCAGTGGGTCATAGTAAGGGTCGACTGCCAGCCACAAAACTTCTACCTGCCGTTGTTGTATAGCATCCTGTAGCCACTTGATCGCCTGGGCGGGTTGGTTAGCCTTGATGGCATAGCGGGCATAGGCTAATGGTGCTGCATAGTGCCCCAAATTGTCGCGAATCTGGTTCTGAATCAGCCAGTTGTATACTTGTGCCAGACCACCAGTTGCAAACTGTTGCTTGGCGTCTGCTATTTGTCCGCTGGTAAATCCTTTGTAGTGCATACTTTGCAATAAGTGATTAAAAGCGCGTTGCTCCAAACCCAGGCTTTCCAGAGTTTTGATGGCTGAATAGTGGAAGCCAAGATCTGGTTCGGTCAGGGCCGCGATCTTCTCCAGTTCCAGCATGGCCTTTTGTGGCTGTCGTGCGGTGTTATAGAGCCAGGCGACAACAGGAACCGAGTAATACTGAGGTGCCAAGTCGATATAACGGCGGGTAGCAGCCAGCGCACTGTCATTCTGTCCCATGGCCATCAGATACTGGGCATACAGAAAATGATTGGTGGCGTCCCGGTTATCCAGCTCAATTGCCCGTTCTAACTTTTGCCCGGCAAGCTTAAAGTTCCATTCATGGGTAAAATACAACCAGCCCAGTTGCGCCTGGATGGCAGCGTTGTCAGCAGACATAAGTTCGGCTTGCTCAAGCAGTTGGATGGCCTCAGAGCGCAAAGAAGCGGCCCGTTCCCCTGAGAGATCGTCAGCCTGGATAATTAACACCATGGCTTTACCCCATAATGCACTCCCCAGATCGGGATCTTTTTGCAGAGCCTGTTCAAACAGATTATCAGCGCGTTCTAAATGTTGCTCTTCCTGTGAAAAAAGCAAAAAGCGCCCCTGATTGTAAAGATCCTGGCCAGCCGAATGGTGCTCGGTTTCAGGCATAGTGACGGACACCAAGGGGGACCAAAACCACCATAGTAAGGGAATGACCAGCAATAATGGCAACTTGTACCACCAGGATATTTTCTTCGACTCTGGGCGATGGTGGGGCGAGAGCGCGGAGGGTGCACAGATAAGACAATAACCTTTGCCCGGTACGGTTTTGATATAGCTGGGGGCTCGGGCGTTATCCCCTAAAGCCTTGCGGATATGACTGACGGCTACCGTCAGGACTTCTTCTGTTACCACTTTTTGGGCCCAGATGTGCTGCAACAGCGCATCTTTATACAGTATCTGGCCTGGGTTTTGGGTGAAGTGCAGCAACAGTTGCATAGGTGTATGCTCGAGCTGCCTGGTTTCCTTTCCCCGGGTGAGGCTGTTTTGCGTGGGGCTTACCTGCCATTCACCCAGTCTGAAGTCCTGCATAACATTTATTTGGAAGTCATTTATCTGCCATTAGATAAATAAAGCGGCACGGGGTAAAGCCCCGGCCGCAGAAATCAGAAAAAATATAGAAAACTTAAGGTCTGCTCAGCTTTCCTTGGTTGGCCATATCCAGCGCCAGGTCTTCGATCATATCTTCCTGGCCACCGACGGTACCGCGTTTGCCCAGCTCCACCAGAATATCTCTGGCACTGACGCCATGACGGGCTTCGGCCCGCTTAGCGAACAACAAAAAGGATGAATAAACACCGGCATAACCCAAAGTCAGGGCGTCACGATCTACGCGGATGGGCTGGTCCATCATCGGCACCACCAGATCTTCGGCAACATCCATGATTTTGTACAAATCGATACCATGCCTGGCGCCCATACGCTCCAGCACCGCCACCAGCACTTCCAGGGGTGTGTTGCCGGCTCCGGCGCCTAACCCTGCCACCGAACCATCGATGCGTTTGGCCCCGGCTTCAATGGCGGCCAGTGAATTGGCTACCCCCATAGCAAGGTTGTGGTGGCCATGAAATCCGATGTCGGTTTGGCTGCCAAGTTCTGAGCGCAGTAAACCAATTTTGTGGCTGACTTCATCCGGCAACATATAGCCGGCCGAATCGGTGCAGTAAATGCAGTTGGCGCCGTAGGCTTCCATCAGTTTGGCTTGTTCCAGCAGTTTTTCGGCGCTAACCATATGCGCCATCATTAAAAAGCCAACAGTATCCAGCCCGAGCTTGGCCGACAGACCGATATGCTGCTCAGACACATCTGCCTCGGTGCAGTGGGTGGCGACACGAATGGTGGACACTCCCAGCTCCTTAGCCATGCGCAGATGATCAATCGTACCAATACCGGGTAATAGCAATGCAGAAACTTTAGCCTGTTGCATCTTTGGGATCACCGCCGACAGGTATTCTTCATCGCTGTGCGCGGGAAAGCCGTAGTTAAGTGACGCACCGCCCAAACCATCGCCATGGGTCACTTCAATCAATGGCATTCCGGCGGCATCCAAACCAGTGGCAATATCCACCATTTGCGCAAGGGAGATTTGATGGCGCTTGGCATGCATACCATCACGCAGGCTCATATCGTGCAGGATCACGGATTTATCTTTCAGGTTCATATTGTTCTCCTCAGCCCTGCTTGTATTGAGCGATCAGTTCGGCGGTGTGCAGTCCCGCCGCCGTCATAATGTCGAGATTACCGGCATAATGCGGCAGAAAATCACCACGCCCTTCCACTTCCAGATAAATAGACACCTTGTTGCCGTCAAACACCGGGCCGTTCTTCAGCCGGTAACCTGGCACATAGGCCTGTACTTTTTCCAGCATAGTCAGCACGGATTGGGTAATGGCTTGTTGGTCGGGCGTGTCGGCGCACAGGCAATGCACTGTGTCACGCATAATCAGCGGTGGCTCGGCCGGGTTGATGATAATAATGGCCTTGCCCTGATCTGCGCCGCCAACGGACTCCACGGCACTGGCGGTGGTGCGGGTGAATTCATCGATGTTTTGGCGGGTTCCTGGGCCTACCGAGCGGCTGGATACTGTGGCGATGATTTCACCGTAACTGACTTTCTGCACCTGGCTGACCGCCGCCACCATTGGAATGGTGGCCTGGCCGCCACAAGTGACCATATTGACATTATCCAGTTCGGCTGGATTTAACCTATCCAGATTAACCGGCGGAATACAAAACGGGCCGATTGCCGCCGGAGTGAGGTCCACCATGGTCACACCCAAAGGGTTAAGCAGTTCACAATTCGCCTTGTGGGCGTAAGCCGAGGTCGCATCGAAGGCGATTTGAATGCCCAACTGCCTGACCTGCGCCAATGCCCCATTTACGCCCTCTGCACATACCTGCAAGCCCAGCGCGGCAGCGCGCTTTAGTCCCTCAGAGTCTGGATCCACGCCAATCATTAAGACCGGCTCTATGTGTTCACTGCGTAATGCTTTATACAGCAGGTCAGTGCCTATATTGCCCGGCCCGATAATAGCGGCTTTAATTTTCTGACTCATAATGGCCTCTTGGTTATAGATGGAAAGTAGGGCTGAGCTTGCTGATAAATACCAGCAGTAAGGCGCCTGGAGCGATCAACCTGGATGTCCAGAGCCATAACCGAAACCACAGACTGTGCTCGGTAAAGCCAAGCTCTTCCGCAGTAAAGCGGGATTTCAGCGCCCAGCTGACAAACAGCACCACAAAGATGCCGCCCAGGGGCATGGCAATATTGGACGTGAAGTAGTCAAACAAGCTGAAGAAGGTTTTATCTGCAAACAGAGGAATAAAGCCCAGCGGATGCACATCGCCCAGCACGTTAAACGAAAGCGCCGACAATACGCCCAATCCCCAGGCGACACCGCCTGCCACCAGACAGGCTTGGCGTCTGGACCATTTTGTCTTTTGCATCAGCCAGGAGGTCGGCACCTCCAGCATACAGATGGCAGATGTCAGGGCTGCAAAAAACAGCAGCACAAAGAACAAACTGCCCAACAACGCGCCAGCAGGCATTTGTGCAAAGGCGACCGGCAATGAAACAAACACCAGTCCCGGTCCTTCACTGGGATTTAAACCAAAGGCAAAAATAATCGGGAAGATCGCCAGACCAGCCAGTAACGCCACCAGTGTGTCTGCACCCACTATCACCACAGAAGAGCGAGGAATGGATGTTTGACGCTGCATATAGGCACCGTACACCATCAGGTTGGTCAGGCCGACACTGATGGAGAAAAACGCCTGCCCGACAGCCTCCAGCACCATATTAGTAGTGACCTTGGAGAAATCCGGGGTAAATAAGAAGCGCACAGCCTGAGCAAAGTCACCAATCCAGGCCGCATAGCCCACCAGTAGCAGCAGCATAATAAACAGCAAGGGCATTACCAGCTTAACCACCCGCTCCACGCCACCTGCCAGGCCCAACGAAGAAATGCCGATCACCACCAGCAAAAACAACAGGTGCCAGAACAACATTAGGCCGGGCGCGGACTGCAGTTGGTCAAACACCATAGATATGGCACCCGGATCCATGCCCTGCATACTGCCACTGGCCAGCTTCAGTACATAAGCCAGGGTCCAGCCACCAACTATGGCATAGAAGGACAACACCAGAATGGCCCCCAGGACCCCCAGGTTTCCCATATGTCGCCACCAGGGGCTGGCACCGGACTCTTTGGCCACTGTGGCAATGGCTTCGGGTGGGCTGTTTCTCCCCCGACGCCCGACCATCAGTTCAGCCATTAATACCGGCATGGCAATCACCAGGGCCGCCAGAATATAAATCAACACGAAGGCGCCACCGCCGTTAGTGCCTGTGGTATAGGGAAAGCGCCAGATATTGGCCAGACCCACCGCCGTACCGATAGAGGCCATCAAAAAAGCAAAATGGGAAGACCACATGGGGCCCTGGCGCTGACTCATAGCAACTCCTGAAACTAACGATGAGGTGGATTGGCCCGCTTGCGGCGAGCCCGGCTACTGCCGATCAGGTTACGGCATGGCGCTGATTAAACTGTGCATCGCGCCAGCGTTCTTCATCCATAATGACTTTAAATCGTTGTACTGCCTGCCAGATATCCACATAGCTGTTGTACAACGGGGCAAAACCGAAGCGCAGAATATCCGGCGCACGGAAGTCGCCAATCACACCGGCATCGATCAGCGCCTGCATTATGGGGTAACCCTGCGCATGGCTCAGTGCCACCTGGCTGCCGCGCTTTTCATCTTCCCGAGGGCTGACGAGTTCAAAACCATGCTCACCACATTCCTGATCCAGCAGCTCAATAAAATAACGGGTCAGGGCCTGGGATTTTTTACGTAGCTGCTGCATATCCGCAGCGCACATCAGATCGATTCCTACTTCCGCCACCGCCAGGCTCAGAATCGCCTGAGTGCCGGATAGCATCTGACTAATGCCCTGACCGGGTTGGTAATCCCGTTTGAAATCAAAAGGGGCACTGTGTCCCCACCAACCACTTAACGGCTGCTGTGCCAGGTTGTGATGGCGTTTGGCGACAAAGATAAAGGCCGGACTGCCTGGGCCACCATTCAGATACTTATAGGTGCAACCTACCGCCAGATCGGCGTTGGCCCCGTTCAGATCTACCGGTAACGCGCCGGCGCTGTGACACAGATCCCAGACCACCAAACAGCCCTTTTGCTGGGCATAGGCAGTGATTGCCTGCATATCCAGCACCCGACCGGTTTTGTAATGCACCTGAGTCAGACACACCACCGCCACTTGCTCGTCGATTTGCTCGAGCAGTTGCGCCTCTTCCACAAAGCGCACCTGGTAGTTGCCGCCCAGCTGACTGAGCAGCCCTTGCACCATATAGTTGTTGGTGGGGAAATTGCTGCCTTCCATCAATACCACTTTGCGAGACGGGTTTAACTGCAGGGCAGTGGATACAGCCTTATATAGGTTAAGTCCGGTAGCGTCTGTGCAGACCACTTCGCCGTCCTCGGCACCGATCAAACTGGCGATTTTATTACCGATACGATAGGGTAATTCAAACCATTGATGTTTGTTCCAACTGCGGATTAAATCCTGTCCCCACTCCTGTTCCACCACCTGCTGAGCACGGGCTAATGCTGCCTTAGGACGAGCGCCAAGGGAGTTTCCATCCAGGTAAATCTCTGCTTCGTTCAGGGCAAACTGCGCTCTAAACGATGCCAGTGGATCCTGGTTATCTAACTGTTCAAAAAATGCTTTTGTATAGGTCATTGAATTACCTGCTTGTTCTGCGAGACAGCCAGCAGTGCTGCCTTCAATGTATAGGGCCATGTTAGGCAGATGTATGTTTTGTTAAAAATAATAATAATTTGATTGGGTATAATGTAATTGTTATACCTAATCGGGCTTTGACTGGGAAGATCGGTATATCAATGTTGACTTGGGAGTCGCGCCGCAGCCGATACCAAAGTGGATCTCGCCATTTTCTTTGATTACCCGGTATCTTTGCCAGGGTCAGCAAACATAGAGGGCAGGAAAAGTGACAGGTGTAAGTCAGGTAAAAGCACATGGGATTGTTGCGGATATGTTAAATATGTTATAGCGGCGTCAAAACAAACTATTTCTATTATAGCTGGCCCTCACTTAGGGTGAATTCAAGTGCTCAGGGGAATTGTCCCCGAAGAATAATCACATCCTTGATTGGGAAGGAGCTAGCAACGATGAAGTCAACCTTAGTACCCCAAACCCGCCGCCGCGCTCTGACCGTCGGAGTCGCATTGGCCATGTCCGGATCGGCACTGGCTCAGGAACAAAATCAGGACGCACTTCCCCAAGGACAGAGCAGCAAAAGTGTTGAAGTGATCCAGGTAACCGCCCGGCATAAGGTGGAGAGCCTGCAGGAAACCCCTATTGCCATTTCCGCCTTTAGTGGCGATCAACTGGCCAATTCCCGCATTGAAGCCCTAAACGGTATCGCCGAGCGGGTGCCGGGCTTTCAGATGAATGTGTATAACGCCGCTGAACCCGAGTTGTTTATGCGTGGTATCGGCAGTGATATTGAAAGTGCCGGGGCTGGTGCTGCCATTGGTATCTACGTGGATGGTGTCTATATTTCCCGCGGTGTGGCTGCTGCCATGGATCTGTATGATCTGGCCAGTGTTGAGGTGCTGCGCGGCCCGCAGGGCACCTTATACGGTAAAAATGTGGTGGGTGGCGCAATTAACTTTATCACCAAGAAGCCGTCTATGGCCTATCCCGAAGGCAAGGTAGAGCTGTCCGCCGGTAACTATGGTCTTTTCCAGGCCCGCGGTTATGTTACCGGTGGGCTGTCGGACAATGTCGGTGCCAAGCTGGCCTTTAGTGCGGTCAACCGTGACGGCTTTGGTAAGAATACTCACACCGGGAATGATGCTGATACCTTGGAGCGCTACAGTATGCGCGGCCAGTTGTTGATTAATCCCAGCGATGACCTGGAAATCCTGCTAAGTGCCGATTATTCCAAGTCCGATTCGGTGCCGACCGTGCGGCATATCAGCTACAGCGAAGGACGCAATGCCGCCTTTATCAGTGCTGATCCCCGGGAAGCGGACAACGAGTTTGACGGCTTCGAAGATACCGAAGTCAAAGGGCTGAGTGCCAATATCCGTTACGACCTGGAAGGTATGACGTTCACGTCCATCACTGCTTATCGGGACAACGATTTCAGCTTCTATGAAAATGCCGCAGCCGGCATGGTGGATGACGGTCTGTTCTTTGACCCCTGGGGTGACCCTGCCAATAATAACGTCGCCGACGATGACGCACTGGCGGCTATGCAAGTAGACGACATGTGGTATCAGCAGAAAGACGAGCAATCTTCGCAGTTTTCGCAAGAGTTCCGTCTGGCCGGTGTGCACGGCAAGCTGGATTGGCAAATGGGCGCGTATTATATGCGTGAGGATATCGACCGCCATGAGATGGTTAACTATTGGTTCCATACGCCCTGGGGAACCACCACTGGCACCTTGTATAACAGCACCTATAACGTTACCGACAGCTATGCGGTATTCGGTCAGGCCAGTTATAACTTCACCGACGCATGGCGAATGACCGCCGGTTTACGCTGGAGTGAAGACGAAAAAGATTTCCGCTCGGTGGCCAGTGGTCGTCGTTTTGACAACTGGGACAATATGCACGGCGATTTAAATGGCAACAGAGTTGCAGGCTACGACGTCAATACCCAGGGCTCCTGGGATGCCTGGACCCCCAGCCTGGTGGTGGACTATAAAGCCAGTCAGGACCTGTTCTTCTATTATTCACTGGCACGTGGTTATAAGGCCGGTGGTTTTAATGGTGAAGGCCCCGAAAGTGCTGAGGAGGCCCTGGCGTCCTTTGCCACTGAGTTCGCCTTGAACCATGAACTGGGCTTTAAATCTCAGGCCTTTAATGACCGACTGCGACTCAACGGTGCCTTGTTCTTTACCAAGTACACCGACCTGCAGAGCCAGGTATGGGTTGAAACCGGCCCTAACACACCAGCGGATCTGGAAGTACGCAACGGTACTGGCGAAGCGCAGGGCTTGGAGCTGGAATTTACCGCGCTGCTGACCGACAACCTGACCCTCACCGGCGCTTATGGCTATATCGACTCTGAGTTTACCGACACCTTTGAAGTAGATGGCGGCGACCTGAACGGCAATCGCATGCGCCGCACCCCAGAACATACCTTGAATCTGGCTGCAGCCTATGAATGGGAAACGGATCTGGGACTTTGGGCTGCGCGTCTGGATTATCAGTATCAGGATGAGTACTTCTTTGATAATTCAAATGATCCGTTAACCCAAGTGGATTCAGAATATACCGTCAATGCCAGCCTGCAACTGGCCTCTCTGGACGACAGTTGGCGGGTACAGTTGTGGGCCAAAAACCTCACTGATGAACAAAACATTGCATCCACTACAGTGTATGCCGCCTGGGATAATACCGTGTTCAGTTCTTATAAAGCACCGCGAACCTTTGGTATTTCTGCCACCTATCAATTCTAAGCCTTGTGCATCCTTGTGATTAACGCCGGGCCTGGCCCGGCTTTTTTGTATAAAGGATCACCCACCCCACCGAAAGTATTCTTGACATAATTACATGTATACAATTATTTTGAATTGCATTCACAATTTGTTTACCTGGAGGCAACAAGATGAATGAAAAAACCATTCGCGCCGAAACTGGCGTAGAGATTAAGCAAAAGCTGTTTTATGGCTGGTGGATTGTGCTCGCCGCCATTATCGGTCTGGCGTTTGGCTACAGTGTCATCGCCATGTCCTTTGGCACCTTTATTAAGGCCTTCGAGGCCGATTTTGGCTGGAGTCGCGGCCAGATTTCCTTTGGGTCCACCGTGATTGGCATTACTGCCATCTTGTTTTTTCCTTATGTCGGCACTCTGGTAGACAAATATGGGGTGAAGCGCATTTTGGTGCCTTCGACCCTGCTGTTTGGCTTTACCATCGCTGCCATGTCCTTGCTGACGCCATCCATCTGGCATCTGTATGCCATGTGCATACTGATCCCTATCCTCGGCGCCGGCACCGCGCCTTTAACATATTCCCGCCTGTTGGTGAGCTGGTTCAATAAAAAACGCGGTCTGGCATTGGGGATTGGCTTGTCCGGTGTGGGGCTGGGGACGACATTGGTGCCCTTGATCGCATCTTACTTTATGAGCCATTACAGTTGGCGGGAAGCCTACATCGCCATTGGTGTGGTTGTGGTGCTGCTGGTGTTGCCAATCGCCAAATTCCTGGTGCGTGAAACACCAGCAGAAATGGGCCTTAGCACGGACGGACTGGCCGAGCAGCAAAGCCAGGCCCCAGCTACGGCCACCAATAAACCCCTAATCGGCTTTACTGCCAAAGAAGCACTGCGGCAGCGTACCTTCTGGCTGATGGTTGCGTCCTTTGTGATAACCGGTCTGACGACCTCCACAGTTTTAGTGCATCTGGTGCCAATGATGATGGACCGCGGTATGAACTTACAGGAAGCCGTGGGTACCTTTGCCTATCTGGGCATTTCCATTGTAGGTGGTCGTTTGCTGGCCGGATATCTGATGGACAAGTTCTTTGCACCCTATGTAGTGGTGTTTTTTATGCTCGGCCCGGTTATCGGCCTGGCCGCCTTTGCCATGGGTGCCAGCGGTCAGTCAGCAGCGCTATGTACGGCACTGATCGGTATCGCCATCGGTGCGGAGTTTGATGTGATGGCCTATTTTACCAGCCGTTACTTCGGTCATCGCTCGTTCGGGGCCATTTATGGCTATGGCTACTCAGGCTTCAAAATTGGTGCCAGTGTAGGGCCACTGATTATGGGGCTGGCCTATGACGCATTGGGACGCTACACCGAAGTACTCTGGGCCATGTCAGTGGTGATGTTACTGAGTTGTGTGCTGATTCTGATGATGGGTCGCTACCCGCAATTACCCTCCCGTCCGGCTGAATAAGTCCGAAAATGGCGGCCTGGCAGCCGCCCATATCATATTAATGATAGATGTATGTCAAAAAATATAATTGTATACATGAATATTAATATGTATTCTTTGCTTGTATTGATTGGGTGGTTGAAACAAGTATGAGAAAAACATTAAAAGTAGGTATTGCCGGCTTTGGCACTATCGGCAAGGTTGTGGGCTTAGCTCTGGATAAAGGCATGCCAGGCCTCGAGCTGGTGGCTGTTGCATCCGGCAACCCGGATAAGGCCAAAGCCGCCATGGCAACGCTGTCACAGCAGGTGCCGGTGGTCAGCAGCAAAGAACTGGCCGATCTGGCAGATGTCATTGTGGAATGCGCCCCTACCACCGCCTTTATGGATATTGCCGAACCCGCCTTGTGCCAGGGCCGTACCCTGGTCACTGTCAGCGGCGCGGCCATATTACAGCATCCTGAAGTGGTGGAGCTGGCCGATCGTCATGGCGGTCAGATCCTGCTGGCTACCGGAGCGTTGCTTGGTCTTGATGCCGTGCGTGCGGCGGCCAAAGGCAAGATTAATTCTGTGACTATGGTGACCCGTAAGCCCCCCACCTCGCTGACCAAAGCCAAGTTTATAGTGGAGAACAATATCCAGTTGCTGGGGCTGACCGAACCTTTACAGGTGTTTAAGGGCAGTGCCCTGGAAGGCGCACAAAAATTTCCATCCAACGTTAACGTCGCGGCGTCTCTTGGGCTGGCCGGTTTGGGGGCAGAACAGACGCAACTGGAGATCTGGGCCGACCCTGGTAAAACCCGTAATACCCATACCATTAAAGTGGATGCTGACAGCGCCAGCTTTGAAATGACCATTGAAAATGTACCCACAGTGGAAAACCCCGGCACCGGTCGCATCACTGCACTTAGCGTGCTGGCGGCACTGGAATCCCTGACCGCGGCCCTGCGGGTTGGCAGTTAATCTGAGAGGAAGTCTGTATGTCTAAACCTGAAAAGCCTATTCAACTTAAGCACCTGGCCATGGCGTCTAATGATCCGGATAAAAGCCGCGAATTTTTTGAAAACGTTTTAGGCTGGAGCGTGGCGGGCGTGGTCGCCAGTCGCAATGCCAACGGTTTCTATATGACCGACGGCAATATCAATCTGGCTATTTTGAAGTTTCGCAACGGTCCGGCTGCTGGTAAAGAGTTCCCGCAGGGCTACGTGGGTCTGCACCACGTAGGCTTTCAGTGTGAAGATATTCAGGGCATGGTCAACAGTTTCAAGGCCAATGGCTACGAGCCACGTCATGATGTGAATCTTGCCCAGGGGCTGGGTATGAATCCCGCCAAGGATAACGCGGAATATAAGATGTCTGGCCCGGAGAATATTATGATTGATATCTCCGAGCGTGGCTGGGTGGGCACCAGTACCTACAAAACCCTGGATTAATCGGACCGGGCTAATTCATGCTAAATGATATCAGCCTGTTCCTGTTTGCCACTCTGTCTTCCACCCTGGCCGGGGTGTTTGTGATGGGTGGCGGTATGCTGATGGTGCTGGTATTGCCTTGGTTTGTACCAGCTATGGCAGTCGTGCCAGTGCATGCCGTTACACAACTGGCCAGCAACAGTTCCAGACTGGTGTTTGCCCTTAACCATATTTATTGGCCAGCCATTGGTCCTTATCTGTTTGGTTCGCTGGTCGGTACCGCATTATTTGCGCTGTTTTTGCTTAACCTGCCCCTTGAATACATTCCCCAGTTAATCGCCGTCTATTTATTGCTAAGCCTTTGGATTGGACCCTTTGCCCGGGCCATACGTCGTCTGGAGAGCTTCTTTTTAGCCGGATTTTTGCAAACGGGACTGGGGCTGGTGGTTGGCGCTCCAGGGCCGATTGCACTGACCATGCTAAGCCGTCGTCTGGAAAACAAAGAAAGCATCGTTGCCACAGCCTCTTTGCTGATGCTATGCGGCAACCTGTTTAAAATCAGCACCTTCCTATGGTTGGGATTTCACTTTAGTGATTATTGGTGGCCTCTGCTTCTGGCTGTAACGGGGGCATGCCTGGGTTCGGTATTGGGTAGCTTGCTGCGCCGCCGGATTGCGCCACAGGCTTTTATGTTGCAACTGAAATGGCTGCTAACCCTGATGGCCCTGTTTACCTTGTTTAACAGCCTGTTATGGGAGTAATGCAGTGATGCTGAAGTTGATCCTGCCAGAAGATAAGCTGGTTAAGGTACAGGCCGAGCCCGGTTATAGTTTACTAGTGGCAGTGCAGGATGCCGGGATTGATGCCCTGCCGGGCATTTGCAATGGCTGCTGTAGCTGCGGCACCTGCCTGGTTCGCATTGACAATGTGAGCGAGCAGAATTTGTCACCCTGTTATCCGGGTGAGCAGCAGATCCTGAAAAAGTTAGGAGCCGGTCAGAAAACAAGACTGGCCTGCCAGGTGATGATAACTCCAGAACTTGAAGATGCGCAGATCACTTTACTCGGTAAAGTCAGGCCCAGTGACCATGCTGGCAACTAAATTCAGGCCCTATTTGTATTGCTTTTTTATGTCCCTGAGTATGTCAGGAATTATGTCACTGGTGGTCAGCCTGCATAATCTGGGATGGAGCGAACATATCATATCCATCTGGCTTAGCGCCTGGAGTTTCAGCTTTATGGTGGCCTTTCCGACGGTGTTAATCCTGACGCCAGTGGTTCGAAATTTGGTAAATCAGATCATTGATTGAAGAGATATTTCTGTAATCTATCTAAAGTGAGTTGACTGACATTCTGCACTCTTGTTAGGGTTCTATACGGAATGGAACCACTTTTTGGGCAGGGATTTGCTCTACACATTACTTCTGCCTGTATAGTTTCCACTCCCCAAGCGTCTCTTCAATTAAATTACGTTATTTTTATTCAAGGATTTGATATATGAAGATTTTATTTTGGCTTTTCGCTATTACGTTTAGCTTAACATCCGCACAAGTTAATGCTGCAGATTGTAACTCTGGGATTTATAAACTGTATATGTCAACCAATGGTAATGACGCAAATGAGGGCACTAGTAATTTACCTCTTGCATCTCTTAATGGTGTAAAAAACCAGGTTGAACTGGATAGACCTAATTGCGATGTAGAAATCCATATTAAGAAAGGCTTGTATCGTGGACAATCGGTAGTTTGGAAATATACAAATGACCATCAGATTACCTTCACGGCCGCAGATTTTGGTGGACAATATGACCGCCCCGAATTTGTAAGTGACGGAAGCAGTAATGCAGCACTTTGGTTTGACTTGCAAGCTAAAGAGGGCAAGTGGTCAAATATTCAATTCCGATATATCAGAGTCAAGGGATATTGGGGGGGAATTCGCTTATTTGGCAATAGAGATGATAAATTGAATGGCTGGAATGGCCGGAACGAAATCCTTGGAATGGTCTTTGAAAATATTGGCGGGAAATATCATAGCTATAATGGCAGAAAAGGTTATGCAGCAATCAATGCTTTTAACTCAAGAGAGAACATAATTCGCAACAGTCATTTTATAAACATTGAAAACAGTAGTAATTGCCCAGGATGCATGCACGGTGTATATCTTGCACATTATTCAAGTAACAATTATGTAGATCGCAATGTTTTCAGAAATATCAGTGGTAACCCAGTGCAAAATAGAGACGAATCAAATTCTAATCGATACGAATACAATACTTTTGAACGCAGCGGATATGTTGCTCAAGTGCAGGATTGGTATTGCACTGGTTCTGAATGTACTAAACCTGGGGGAGAATGCCCGTCTCATTCAGTACTTTTTGCCAATAATACATATGGAACGCTATATAATGGTGTCAAACAATTAAAAGTCTGGGATAAACCTGGTTCCGACAATTACTGTGGCACTCTTCCTGCAGCCAGAATAAGAACAGCATACAATACGCCATCCTTCTAATTCCATAGTGGCAAAAAAACATAAAAGGCAAAGCTTCACTGAGGCTTTGCCTTTTTTAGGACGAAGCAATAAAGGACAAATAAAGGTAACAGATTCTCTAGAATCTATAAATACACCTCAGCCTCACGCCCAGCCAGAATTTCCAGCGGCATACCCACTTCTAGTCTGCCTTCATTCAGGGGGATCAGATTCATGCCAAAATTGATTTTTCCTGAAGGGTCTTTGCGAAATTGCCCCAGGGTCTTCAGTGGTTCCTGATCGCCAAGAAACTCGCCGGTTTTGGCATCGCGGGTGGTAAAGATACAACGGCTACAAGGGCAATCCAGTTTAAATTCCACCTCGCCAATACGGATCCTGTCCCAACCGTCTTCAGCGAAGGGCAGGGTATCCTCCACCACCAAATTGGGACGGAACTGTGCCATCTTGTGAGCAATAGGTGAACGGCGGTTGAGCTCTTCCAGTGAGGCGCGGGATATCAGCAGCAATGGAAAGCCATCGGCAAAGCTTACATCCACACCGGCTTTTTCACTAAACCTGGGGGTATGATTGCCGCAGTAAAGCAACTGGCATTGCCGCCCTAATAACTGGCTGAACCACTGATTGGCAGGTTCCGTGGTGGCAAAACCTTCAAACTGGTCTTTCCATACCTGTGTGGCCACCGGCACCATTGTGCAATCCGCATATTTCACCAGCAAGGATGGCATATCGGGGTGACACAACATCAGCCCCTCGCCATGCAACAACGCCGAAACCTGTATCAGTTTTGGCATGGCCCGCCCGGTTAACATGCGTCCTTTGCTGTCCGCCAACATAAAGCGCCTGTCGAAGCTCAAGCCATGCAACTCAACCCAGGCCTGATTCACCTCTACCCCCTGCGTGGATTTAATCGGGTACAGGTGAATGTGACTTAATACTGCCATTTGGCGCTCCTTGAATAAGACTAAAACTGCCCGCGCTGGATACTTTCCAGCCAATCCAGTTGTTGGCGGGCTTTACGCAACAGCCGGATAGCCCACCACCAGGCCAGTAAACTCATAAAACTGAGAAACAGAATGCTGCGTAACAGTTTTATTCTGAAGCTTTCCCAGGGTGGTGCATCCACCAGCCAGATACCGACCAGGTACAGGGCGAAACAGACCAACAGAAACACCAACGCCCCCTGAGTCAGCCTGGCCAGACGGATATTGTTTATGCTTTGGGCCCGCAGCCGGTGGAGATGATCGGTTAAGTTACCGCGGCTGCTGAACAGTGACAATCGCCTGAGCCAGGTATTCCAGGCGGCAGCACCCAAGGTAAAAACAAACATGGCTATAAACCATGCCTGTTTGAACCAGTGATCCAGGTCCAAGTAAAAATAGACGACCCCCATCAAGACAACGGACAACCAGTCGAGCACAACCCAGGTCCATTGTCTGATACGGTTTTTGCGCCATTTGGCTTTCAGATCGGCAAGATCCGGCAATTCAACTTGCTGGCTTTGCCAGTCTTGCAGCAAGGGATCTGGCTTTTCATTCATGCGATAACTCCCTGCTCAGGGTCTGACGGGCCCGGTTCAGTATCATGCCCGCGTTTGCGGAGCTGATACCGCAGACTTCAGCAATATCCTGGTAACTTAACCCTTCCATAAACAAAGTGACCACTTGCCGGCTTTGCAGCGGCAACTTTTGTACGGCCGCCAGTAATGCCTGTTGTTGAGTCATTTTCAATAACCCCGTCTCTGGTCCAGGGCCTTCGTCAGCAATGCTCTGCACACACAGATCATCGCGGCCCTTATGGCGCATCTGACTGGCCACATGGCTGACACTGCGGTTATGAGCAATTCTCAGTATGTAGGTTTTTTCGCTGCTTTGGCCCCGGAAGCTGGCCATAGCCTGCCATACCGCAAGAAAGATCTCCTGCAGTAACTCCTTGCGCAATTCGCTATTGACCTCATAACTGGCGGCCACCCTGCTAAGCATAGGGCCGTGGTCCTTTATCAGCCTGTCAAAGTCCAGAATCAATCCTGAAGATGAACATTATTAAGGCCGCAAGTATCCCGCAGTGAAGGAATTTTTCAATGTGTAAAAATTTTTTGTTATAAAAATCTGTTCCGCTCGACTGCTAGCTTAAAGCAACCACAGAGGCAATGACGATGACCCCAAGCTTATTTATCCTGCTGTTTATCGGACTCCTGTTACTATCACTGGGCTTATGTTGGCTGGACTATCGCCAGGGCTGGCAACTGGTGAAGTGGCTGCAGGGAGGGGTGGCATCCCCTTTCCCTGAGCAAAATTCTGCCGTCAAAGAAAAGGACCAACGCATCCAGCAATTGGAGCAGCGTATACAAGTGCTGGAATCCATAGTGACCGAACCGGCTTATGAACTCAGCAGGGAAATAGACAAACTGAGAACAGAGTAGGTCAGTTAAACAAAAGGGGCTTAAAGCCCCTTAGTCAATTATTACTGACGGATATGGCCATCGCCCAGTACCACAAACTTCTCTGTGGTCAGGGACTCGACTCCCATCGGGCCATAGGCGTGCAACTTACTGGTGGAAATACCAATCTCGGCACCCAACCCCAGTTCGCCGCCATCGGAAAAGCGCGATGACGCATTAGCCATCACCACCGCAGAGTTGATATCGCGGATAAACTGCTGCGCCGTAGAATAGTCCTGGGTAGCAATCACCTCAGTATGGCCGGAACTGTATTGCTCCAAATGCTCAACGGCTTGCTGATAATCATCAACAACACGTACGGCAATTTCCAGCGCCAGGTATTCGGCATCCCAGTCCGCCTCGGTGGCGGGTTCGGCATTGTGGAAATACCCCAGACTTTGTGCACAGGCATGCACCCGAACCTTGCGCTCATCAAACATCGCGGCCGCCATGGGTAAGAACGTCGGCGCAATTTCTTTATGAACCAGCAAGGTCTCCAAGGCGTTGCAGACGCCGGTGCGCTGGGTTTTGCCGTTGGTCAGCAGCCCTAATGCCTTAACCTCGTCGGCCGCTTTGTCCACATACAGGTGGCACACCCCTTTGAAATGTTGGATCACTGGGATTCGGCTATTTTCTGACACAAACCGGATTAACCCTTCACCGCCGCGGGGAATAATCAGGTCGATATACTGATTAAGGGTCATCAACTCATTCATGATGGCCCGGTCCGGGTCGGGGATAACCACCACCGCATGAGGATCCAGACCATGCGCTTGTAGTGCCAGATGAATGCATTCCGCCAGGGCCAGATTGGAGTGCAGAGCTTCCTTACCGCCACGCAAAACTACCGCATTACCGGCCTTAAAACACAATGCGGCTGCATCAATAGTGACATTGGGGCGCGATTCATAAATCATGGCAATCACCCCAAGTGGGATGCGCATTTTACCAACGTCAATGCCACTGGGTTGACGGCGGATATCGCGAATACTGCCAACCGGATCATCCTGGGAGGCGATTTGGCGCACGGCACCGGCAATCCCAGCCAGAGATTGTTCACTTAAGGCCAGCCTGTCCAGCATCGCCTCAGACAACCCCGCTTCGCGGCCATTGGCGAGATCCTGTTGATTGGCCGCCAGGATTCTGTCTGACATAGACACCAGGTTGTCGGCAATGCTTGCCAGCACAGCATTTTTCCTCTGTGCCGATAATTTAGCTAACTGACGGGAAGCCACTTTGGCTTTTTGCGCCATTTCTCTAATCGAAAAACTCATATGATCTCCTGTTACCCCTGGAGTATTCCGCCAGGGGAATAAATTCTGTGACTGACTATGGCTTAAAGCAGGGCTAAGTCGTCGCGATGCACAGCGGCCTCACCGGACGAATAACCGATGATGTTTTCAAAGTCATCGCTGCGCATTCCCTTAATGGCATTAAGATCAGCGGCACTGTACAGCGTCACACCTTTGGCAAAAGGGAAGCCCTGATGGCAGATTTCCACCGCATCGCCAGACATAAAGTCGCCCTGAACTTTGGTGATACCAATTGGCAGCAACGACGCGCCGGTTTCGATAAGCGCTTGCTTGGCACCGGCATCCACATCGATTCTGCCGGTGGCAATCAAGGTGTGTTTAAGCCATTGTTCTTTGGCTGAGTCGGGGGTCTTGGTTGGCACAAAACGAGTGCCGGGGATTCGGCCATCCAACAAAGCATCAAACACTTCACCTTTACCACCATTGACGATCAGGGTCTGAATACCACTTTCGGCACATTTATCGGCGGCCTCAATTTTGGTCCGCATCCCACCGGTACCTACTTTAGTACCCGGGCCACCAGCCAGACCGTAAATACCGCCGTCAATATTCTCCACAAGTGAAATCAGCCTGGCATCGGGATTTAACCTGGGATCGGCGTCATATAACCCGTCTATATCGGAACAAATTATCAGGGTATCGGCCTCTGCCACCATGGCTGCATAAGCGGCCAGGTTGTCGTTATCCCCCACCTTGAGCACATCTACGGCTACGGTATCGTTTTCATTCACAATGGGTAGTACATTGTTGTTTAACAGCTCGCGCAGAGTATTTTTGATATTCACATAACGGGATCTGTCGTGAAAATCATCGTAGGTCAGTAATACCTGGGCACAAGGGAAGTCGAAGAAACGTGACCAGTTGGCCATCATTTGGGTTTGCCCTACGGCAGCCATAGCCTGCTTTTCGGCAATTGAAGGGTGGGCATTGTGGGCAATAGTGCTACGCCCGGCAGCGACGCTGCCAGAGGACACAATCACCACCTGTTTACCCTGTTCACGACTCTCAGTAATAAATCTGGCGATGGCCAACAAGTATTTGGCACTGCACTGATGACCGTCAGGCGATATCAGTGCGCTGCCAACTTTAATTACGGCTCTTTGCCAGTGAAATTCAGACATTTATCCTCCACTAGTGAAATCCTTATATTAGGATACCGATACAAAAAGGATAAACAAGTCCGTCTGGTTATAAGCTAATAGAGCGGCGTAAAGCCGCTCCTTTACACAAGCCCTTTACTAACGTTGATGTGGCGTTACTCCACAGCCGGCAGGGGATTTACCATGCGTACAAACCACAACATCACCATACTGATCAGCGTTCCGCTAATCAGCAGAGCCGCAAGCCAGGCGGGTAAGGCAGATAAAATAGCCCCCATCAACACCAACAGGTTCTTGCCCAATTCCAGCCAAAACGCCGACTCACGATTGTCCATCAGCGCGCCCAGGCTGACCGAGGAAAACATCACAAACAGCATAATTGCCCAGGGTTGCCAGCCAGACAACTGATTGCCCGATAACAGCAGCATCAGCGCAATCACTATGGTCAGACCATGCTGTATCAGGCAATACCACTTTGCAGATGTGCTGAGTGGCGGATCGTACTTTTTGAATCGGCTCAAGTCTGCTTTGGGTAAAGGAAAACGGGCTTCCACATCGGCTGGACGCCAACCAGTGCGTTTAAACCAAACAAGCAACTTGTCCTGCCAACGCCTGGCATGCCAGCAATCCCTGGCCAGTTGATGGTATACGTGCACGTTCGCCCAAAGCGGATTCCAGCTGTGCAGCGCCTTGCGAATACCAAACAATGGCGGCTCTTCGTCCAACTCTTCCTGAAAGGATCCAAACAGCCTGTCCCAAACAATAAACACGCCACCATAGTTGCGATCAATATAGATTTGATTCTGGGCATGATGCACCCGGTGATTAGAAGGCGTAACCAATATCCATTCCAACCAGCCTAACTTGGGTATATGTCGGGTATGCACCCAAAACTGATAGATAAGATTGAGTGAGCCAACACTAATCATCACTACAGGGTCGATTCCCAGTACCGCCATCGGCAGATAAAACACCCAACTGAACAAACTGCTGCTGCTCTGCCTCAGCGCCGTAGTCAGGTTGTATTCCTCACTGGAGTGATGAACCACATGGGCTGCCCACAGAATATTCATTTCATGGCCCAGCCGATGATTCCAGTAGTAGCAGAAATCATAAAAAACAAAGGCAAATACCCAAACCCAAGCGGCCTCCGGCAGGGAAAACAAGGCGATATGTTCGTACACAAGGGCATAAATGGTAAAAGGTATCAGCTTATGAACCAGGCCGGTTACCCGGCTCAACACCCCGGCACTCAGGCTGTTAATGGCGTCATTAACACGGTAATACTGAGTGCCGCGCACTTTTTCAGCGATAAGCTCAAGGCCGATTAACAAAAAAAAGAAAGGTATCGCCAGCAGCACATAACTCATTGGGCACCCCGGTCAGCGGCCAGAAATGTAAAATTAAGGTTAACAGAATCTTGTCCGACCAGTTTATCCAAGCTTATTTATACTGTCCAGCGTGTCAGAATGAAACCAATTGCCAGATTGGCCTGTCGATATAAATGCGGGATGATTTAGCTATAAGGATGAAATCCTGCAATCAATTGAGTACCTTATACAGACTTAGCAGCAAAGAAGGTGGACCCTGTATGGCTGATTCAGAATCAACGAAGAAGAATTCCCTGCTTCCCTATGCCCTTATTGGCGGCGTCTTGTTGATCGCCCTGGCCGCACTGTTTTTCTGGCAATCCGGCGCGAAAGCCCCGGTAGAACAACCTAAGCCGCTGCCCAAACCGGAGGTTCAACAACCCGAACCGCAACCCGAGCCAGACATAGTTCCAGAGCCTGAGATGCCAGCGGAGCCGGTGGAAAGGCCGGAGCCCACACCAGCACCAGAACCCGAACCGGCAGAGCCATTAGATGTCAGTGATGGTGCGGTCAAAACCGCCGTGCTTGAAACCGGCAGTTATGAAGCACTGGCGCGTCTGATTGTGGATGACGACCTGCTAAGGCGCTTTGTGGTGTTCAGTAACAATCTGGCCAACAAAGAAGTTGCCCCCAGTCACAGAGTGTTGCAGCCGCCACAACAAGAATTCCGTGTTTACCGCCAGGCCGGTAAAGAGTGGATCGACACCGCCAGTTACAAACGCTATACCCCTTATGTGGAAGCGCTGGAAAGTATGGAAACCGAGCAATTACTTGCGTTGTATGAAGTCTATAAGCCCGCTATCAACGAAATATTTGCTGAGGTAGGCGATAGCAGCTCAGACTTTGACGGCGTACTGGAGGAAGCCATCAATCACCTTCTGGACACCCCCGAGGTACCTGTTCCAGTAGAAGTAAGTACTGACAGCGTGATGTACAAGTACACAGATGAACGCCTGGAATCGCTGTCTGCACCACAAAAACAGTTATTGCGTACCGGTCCGGAAAATATGCGGTTGATTAAAGCCAAATTACGGGAAATCCGAGACGCCCTGGCGCAGCAATAACGTTGGACCTGCAACGGCTTCAATCTCAACTGGCGCAAGACAATGTGGCCTTGCCGCCGGTTGAGGATTGGCACCCGGCTTATTGCGGGGAAATGCCACTGGAAATACGTCACAATGGCAGTTGGCACTACCAGGGATCACCCATAGGACGTATTGCTTTGGTAAAGCTGTTCTCAAGGGTTTTAAAACGCGAGCAGGACAATTACTTCCTGGTAACGCCAGTGGAAAAACTGGGCATACAAGTGGCTGACGTGCCTTTTCTGGTCACTGCCTGGCATCAAATCAACAACCAGTTGGTATTTACAACCAACGTGGATGAATCATACCCGGTCGACTTTTCGCACCCGGTTGAACTGATGGTAGATCGTGTCAGTGGGGAGCGATTGCCCTATATGCTGGTGCGCAGAAACCTGTACGCCAGACTACATCAAAATGTGTTTTATCAGTTGGTGGAATTGGGAAAGCCCATCCAACAGGAAGGGCAAAACCATTTAATAGTGCAAAGTGGCGACTACCGATTCAGTCTGGGGACTTTGTAGCCGCCGTTTCGGACTCAGTGACCAAAGGTTTTTATCATGGCAGCAATACCATCAATATTGCTACGCAGCGTAGCGGAGCTTTGTTCCATCGACTGAGCGACCTGGGTATTGTCATCAGCCACCTGTGTGATGTTACCTATATTGCGACTGATTTCTTCACACACTTTTTCCTGCTGTTCCGACGCAGTGGCAATTTGTGCTGAGTAATCAGCCACTTCGGCCATCATCTGGTAAATGTCGCTGATAGCTTTGGCTGACTCATTGGCATCCTCAACACAATCCATGGCATGCTCTCGACTCTTTTCCATACTTGATACCCATTGCTGCAGTGTCTGACGCATGGCTTTCAGACTGTTGTGTATATTGGCAGTCGAAGTCTGAGTGCGAGTAGACAAAGCCCTGACTTCATCAGCCACCACAGAAAAGCCACGTCCACTTTCACCGGCCCTGGCAGCTTCAATAGCGGCATTCAAGGCAAGCAAATTGGTTTGCTCAGCAATAGCTTCAATTTCGCCCATCACATTGGCCACTTTGTCGGCCTCGGTTACCAATTGACCAGCAGAGGAAGCCGCTTGTTCAACGACTTTGGCCATGCTACCGATTTTGTCCTTACTGTGTTCAACGCTGTCTCTGGCTCGCCCACATTGCTGATTGGCTTGTTTTACCTTGGCAGAAGTATCTACGGTATTACGGGCAATTTCCTGACTGGTGGCAGCCATTTCGGTAATAGCGGTAGCAATCTGCTGCACTTCAAATTTCTGCTGCTCAAGGCCTGATGCCGTTGTATGCGCGGCACTGGCTGTTTCATTGGCGACACCGGATAACCCTCTGGATGCATCCTGCATACGCCCTAATACTGTACGCAACCTGGCTTTCATCAAGCCAAGATGGAACTCAAGATGGCTTTGTGTACCCTTACCACTGTATATATAGCGACTCACACTGTCGTACTCGGCACGTAATTGCTGAGCGGCTTGTGGCAGGCTAATAAGCTCGGCCTTAAATAACCAGGCCAGCAGCGCCAATAATGCCGGGATGGTTAGTCCTGCGATCCAGCCACCGGACCAAAAGCCCACAGCCATTGCAACGATGCTCAACAAGGCTGCCAGACTGTATTTCTGTACCCCGGCTAATTCTCTGCTGTTGAACTTACCCGCTTGTATTTGTGCGTAGGCCTGGCTTGCTCTTGCCACCAGGCTTCTATCTGGTTTAACCCGGACAGACTGATAGCCCACGACCTGATTGCCTTCGTAGATTGGGGTGACATAAGCATCCACCCAATAATAACGCCCATCTTTGCACAGGTTTTTGACCATACCGCGCCAGGCTTGCCCCTTCTTCAAACTATTCCAGAGATCGGCAAAGGCTTGTTTGGGCATATCAGGGTGGCGCACCAGATTATGATTTTTGCCCAGCAATTCATCCAGCTCATACCCCGCAACCCGACAGAAGGCACTATTGGCATAGGTGATCACACCGCGCAAGTCTGTGGTCGAAACCAGCTCTTCGTTTGCCTGGTATTGAATCTCTTCGTTTATGACGGTTTGGTTGCGGCGCATGATAATTTCCTATTGGTCACTGAGTGAACGGCCATCTTCAACCCTTGATAATAGCAAAAATATGATTGAAATTAGCCATTTAGTATCACCTCATGAAAATCATATAACTTTCCGGCAACTGGCCGTTTGGTTTAGCCATTTGGTCGCATTTTAGTATGGGCAAACATACTTCATGGTTGCCTCAAGATCAGCCCAATAGGCTTACAGCAGAGCACAACCTTGATGTCATGCCTTAAGGCAAAGCCTTTGCTGTCGTTGGCTTTCTGCACTATGGTGGTCATGCGAACAACACAAGACCAAGGAAAAACAATGAAAATAAAACACCTTTGGCTGATCTGTGCAGCATGTCTGTGCGGGCAAGCTGCAGCGGCCACCTACATCCATGCCGGACAGCTCATATCCGCGGCAGACAACAAAGCACAGAAAAACATGACGATCATAGTTGAGGGTAACCAGATTATCGATGTTAAGGCGGGTTACCAGCCACCTGCCGAGGACGACCAATTAATTGACTTACGCAACAGCACACTGATGCCCGGCCTGATGGATATGCACACCCATCTGAGTTCACAACAGGGCCCCGGTTCCTACATGGAGCGTTTCACGCTAAATGAAGCCGACTATGCGTTAAAAGGCGTATATTTCGCCAAGAAGACTTTGGATGCGGGCTTTACCACTGTGAGAAATCTGGGCGATGGGTATAACGAGACCGTAGCTTTGCGTAACGCCATTAACAATGGCTTGGTACCAGGCCCAAGAATTTACACCGCCGCTAAGTCTATCGCCACCACAGGCGGACATGCAGATCCAACCAACGGCCGCTCCAAAGCACTAATGGGCGACCCAGGCCCAAATGACGGTGTAATCAACGGTGAGACAGAGGCTCGTCAGGCAGTCCGCCAGCGTTATAAAGACGGTGCTGACCTGATAAAGATTACCGCCACAGGCGGGGTTTTAAGCGTCGCGAAAAGTGGCCAGAACCCCCAGTTTATGCAGGACGAGCTGAATGCGATTGTCGCAACAGCAAAAGACTACGGCATGAAAGTCGCAGTACACGCGCACGGAAAAGAAGGTATGAAACGCGCGATTCTGGCTGGCGTCGATTCCATTGAACATGGCACTTATATGGATAAGGAAGTTATCAGCCTGATGAAGAAACACGGTACCTATTATGTTCCTACCGTGATGGCCGGTGAATGGGTGGCACAAAAAGCCAAGATCGACGGCTTTTTCCCCGCATTGGTCCGACCTAAAGCGGCGGCCATTGGCCCTTTGATCCAGGAAACCTTCTCGCGTGCCTATAAGGCCGGAGTAAAAATTGCCTTTGGCACAGACTCCGGCGTATCTGCTCACGGCGATAATGGTCGCGAGTTTGCCCTAATGGTGGAAGCGGGTATGCCAGCCATCGAAGCGATAAGATCAGCTACGTTCCACGGTGCAGAACTCCTGGGTGTATCAGAGCAACTGGGCACGGTGGAAAAAGGCAAGCTTGCCGACCTGGTTGCCGTTGCAGGCGATCCCCTGACGGATATTGGGATGATGTCCAATATTCAATTTGTTATGAAAGACGGTGAAGTCATCAAGCATCTATAAGTTAGTGTTTGCAGGACAGGGATGTTCGAGAAGGTTAACAAAAGTTTCGCTAGGTGAAATCTTAGCCACACCTTACACTAGGGGCCGTTCGTCGACCATTTATAACCTGACATTTACTGAGCTTTAACATGCTAACCAGATTATTCCTTGCAGCCTGGCTTCTTGTCTTGCTTGGCGGCTGTGCTGCAAACCGTGATGAGGTTATTCCCCCTCTCTCGGCACAGGTTAATTTTCCCGCCATCGGGCTATTTAATCAATTACCGGGAAATCGTCTTGAGTCATGGTGTGATCAGCAACAAAAGCGCCAGCATGCAGATTGTCAGGCCGGTACCCTGGAGCTTACGCAGCTGCAGAGCAGATTGGCTGACAGCGGATTATTTCCACTGATCACCCTGGAAGCTGGAGCAGACTATGAGTTGTTGCTATCCAGTGCCCAGATTGAAGATCACAAAGTGCGAGCCGAATTAATCCTGGCGTGGCGTGGCATTCTACTGCACCGTTATGAATACCAGGTTGACACAACTGAGGCCAGCGCAAAGATTGTCAGGCTGTTAATAGCAGATATGCTGCAGGACAAGGTGTTCAGTTCCGGTTATCTGGCCGGTGCGCTGGAATCAGACAACTATGAAAAGGACCTGCAGGCACCGGCCAAGGTAGCAAATTTTCAGCTCAGCCACAGGCTAACCTACAATGATCCATTCCAGGGCTCTATCCTGACTTATAAGGATCCCGCCTATAGCAGTGACCGAATTGAAGTCAGTGTTTATCCCATTCCATCCAGCGATCTCAGTAATACCCCTGCCATCATAGAAGAGGAAACGGCTAAATTAAGGGGTAACCTGAGTGACTTTGCCAAACAGCATAACCTGCCTCCCCTGACGATGAGTCAGGACAAAATGCTGGACTGGACCCAGCAAAGTAAGCAGTTTCAGGGATATTATCTTGATGCCAGCATTGTCAGTAGGGATACAGAACCCTTTTATGCATCTTATTTTTTCTTTATACAGCAGGATAAAATCGTCAGATTTACCACGACATTTCCTTCAGACTTAGCCATGAATTTTGTTAAGGAAGCCTTACCGCAAATGGCAATTCCGGGTGAGTCGGCCTTTATGGCTAAGCTGAGAAAGCCATAGATTCCAAAAATCGATTAACTCGATTGGCAAACCACCCTTGAACTGAGAGAGGTTTGCCCTAATCCTATAGTCAGGCTTACAGCAAACCGGAGAAAAAGTATGAGTAATATAGATATTGGGATCGCTACTCAGGACAGATTGGATATCGCTACTGGCCTCAAACGACTGTTAGCCGATTCCTACACCCTGTATTTACAGACCCATAATTTCCATTGGAATGTGACTGGTCCGCAATTCCGTGAACTGCATTTAATGTTTGAAGAACATTATACCGAATTGGCTGTAGCAGTGGACGACATAGCCGAACGTATTCGTACTCTGGGTGTGGTTGCACCTGGTACTTACAAAGCCTTTGCCTCATTGAGTTCAATCGAGGAAGTTGAAGATGTTCCTGCCGCGTCTGACATGGTGAAGATCCTGAATAAAAGCCATGAGCAGGTTGTTAAGACCTGCCGGGAAGTACTGAAACTGGCACAGGAAGGGGATGACGAGTCCACCGCCGCACTGGTTTCAGACCGTATGAGAATCCATGAAAAAACCGCATGGATGCTCAGAGCCATGCAATAACTCAGAGCAGGCAGGTGCGCCGCACCTGCCATTTCCATCTCATTAACATTTGTTATTGATATTCATTCTCAGTTGCATTATTTTGTGAGTGACCATAAATGATTACTCATGGAGTTCTGCATGTACGACCAATTCCTCTGTTCTTATCATCGCTCCTGGTTAGCATCCAGCCCTCAGGCTGCATTGGCTCATTTGCAACAATGTATGCACAGTGGTGGTTATCTCCGTCAGCAAGGAGCATGGCGGCAAGCTTTACCCTATCTGGGATGTGCCTACGAAACGGCAGAACTATTGCTGGATTGTCCTGAGGTAGACGCCCGGGTGGCAGCTACGGAGTTAACCTCTGCCGCCATGTTGTTAGCGGATACCTATTGTCAGCTCAGTCAGCCTCAACTGGGTTTGCGGGTGTATAGACAATGCCTGCTGAGGCTGACCGAAAAGTATCAGAAACCGGATAGCGATTATCCCAGGCTACGACGCTGCATAACCTTGCTTAAAGACAGACTGACCGAGCAACTCAATCAGACACCGTTGCAAATTATCAGTAAGCCAGCACCCCGGCAATCCCGTGCTTTTCTTCACTAGATGGCAATGCCTATGAAGATCCATTTAGGTTCCCGGCAAAGGAGAATAGCTGTGATAAATGAAAATACTGACTTTCTGAGTCTGAAGATCCGCAAGGATGTGCTGGAAAAACTGATCAGCCATCACCAATTGCACGTAGAAGACTTACGCTGTGGAGATAGCCAATCTGCGGCGGCCCTGAAAAGACTTTTAATTGACTGCACAAACATGAATGTAAGTGCAAACTAACTTACTGTATCAGGACCTCTAAGCCACATTATTAACCAAGCCCTTTTTGAATCAGATAGCGATAGGGTGAGCTGTTTGTGTCAGCCTTCAACAATTGATGGTCCATAAATCGACAAAAGCTTGGAATATCCCTTGTGGTGGCCGGGTCATCCGCCACCACCAGAATAGTCTGCCCATCCTGCATTTTCCGAATTGCCAGGCGCACCATCATGACAGGCTCAGGGCAGCGCAACCCCAAGGTGTCCAGTTGCTGATCGGCCTGCTCAAAATCAGATGCCATAAGCCTGCCGGTATGCCTGAATTTGCTGCAGATGCTCTGCCATTTCGGGTTTGTCCTGCAGGTAGCTGATAAGGTCACGCAAGCTGATAATGGCAATCACCTTAGTAGCAAAGTCCCGCTCAACTTCCTGGATAGCAGAGAGCTCGCCCTGTCCCTTCTCCTGACGGTCCAGAGCAATCAGTACACCAGCCAGACTGGCATGGTTAGCCTGGATAAGCTGCATGGATTCGCGGATAGCAGTACCAGCGGTGATAACATCGTCCACCAGCATGATATTACCTTGCAGAGGACTGCCAACCAGATTGCCGCCTTCACCGTGATCCTTGGCTTCCTTACGGTTAAAACAATATGGCTTATCTATGTTGTGCTTATCTGCCAGGGCAACCGCTGTGGTAGTGGCGATTGGGATACCTTTGTAGGCCGGACCGAAAATAACATCGTAGTCCACATTGGCGTTTACCAGCGCGGCGGCATAGAACTGTCCCAGCTTTGCCAGATCACGGCCGGTATTAAATAAACCCGCATTAAAGAAGTAGGGGCTGGTTCGCCCTGACTTCAGCTTAAACTGTCCGAATTTGAGTACCTGCCGGTCCAGGGCAAACTCGATAAAGTCTTTTTGATAATCCTGCATGCCTCAATCCTCAGTTCAACGCCGCTCTTTGGATATCGAATATTTCACGTAGCGCATGCTTAGCCAGTTCCATCATTTCCTGCATTTCATCGAAGCTGAAAGGCTCTTCTTCGGCTGTCCCTTGTACCTCGATGAGCTTACCGGAATCTGTCATCACCACATTCATATCAGTCTCGGCGGCAGAATCCTCAATATACTCCAGATCGGCCACCGGATTGCCCTTGTATACCCCCACAGAAACAGCAGCGACCATATATTTCATCGGATTGGCTTTAATCATTCCTTTGGCGCGCATCCAGGTCAGTGCATCGGCAAGTGCCACACAAGCACCTGTTATGGATGCCGTACGCGTGCCACCATCAGCCTGAATCACATCGCAATCCAGTAAAATCGTGTTTTCACCAAGCAAGCTTAAATCCACGGCTGCGCGGAGTGAGCGGGCAATCAAACGCTGGATTTCCAGAGTGCGTCCGCCTTGCTTTCCCCTGGCAGCCTCACGGTCACTGCGGGTATGAGTGGAACGCGGTAACATGCTGTATTCAGCGGTGATCCAACCTTTACCCTGGCCTTTCATAAAGCGGGGTACACCTTCTTCGACAGAAGCGTTACAAATCACCTTGGTATTGCCGAACTCAATCAGTACTGAGCCTTCAGCATGGCAGGTGAATTGTCGGGTAATAGTAACCGGGCGAATCTGATTGGCGGTTCTTCCGCTTGGACGCATATTGTTTTCCTCTGGCGCTTAACTGGCCGGCATTATAGCCCAATGTGTCATGTACATCTGCATAAATCAAAGAAACAGCCCTCGGCTAAGCCAGAGCTCACAGGCTCAGCATGCTCCTCCGCTAAGTGATTGGTTCAGCATCAGATCCAGTTAGGTTATACTGACGGCAACACAACGTTCAGGATTATTAGCATGATACACAGTATGACGGCCTTCGCCCGAGTAGAACATAAGGCTCAATGGGGTAGTGCGGTGTGGGAGATTCGCTCCGTCAATCAACGCTATCTTGAAAGCTATTTTCGTCTGCCTGAACAATTTCGCGGCCTTGAGCCGGTATTACGGGAAAGATTCCGCAAAGCACTGCAAAGAGGCAAAGTAGAATGTGCCTTGCGCTTTGTAGCCAATGACGCGGCCGTCGGTAAAGTGACTCTGAACGAAAACCTGGCAAGACAACTGATGGAAGCAGCTGACTGGGTTCAGTCTCATGGCCAGTCTACCGGAGTAAACCCCTTTGACGTACTCAGGTGGCCCGGTGTGATTAGCGCAGAAGAAGCAGATATGGATGCTATTCAAAGTGAGATGCTGCAGGCATTTGATACTTGCCTGGCGGAGATGCTGCGGGCCAGAGCGGCGGAAGGCGAAAATCTGCGCTCACTTATCGAGCAGAGATTGTCCGCTATCGAGTCAGAAGTAAGTACCATCAGAGAAGCCATGCCAGCCGTTTTGGAATGGCAGAGAGACCGGATCAATAACAAGTTTGCGGAAGCCAAGATAGAGTTGGATGCAGGTCGACTAGAGCAGGAAATGATCCTACTTGCCCAGCGTTTAGACGTCGCCGAAGAACTGGACAGACTGGATTCACACGTCAGTGAAACGCGCAAAATTTTGCACAAAGGTGGTGCCTGTGGTCGGCGTCTGGATTTTATGATGCAGGAGTTTAACCGTGAGTCTAATACCCTGGCATCTAAATCCATCAATGCAGAAATCACTCAGTCGGCAGTGGAATTAAAGGTGCTTATTGAGCAGATGCGCGAGCAAATCCAAAATATTGAATAAACAGTTTTGCGCAATTATTTTCTCATCTCATGACCATTGATAACGACTATATCACCGCAGATGCTGTATATGAGACCGAGTATATCTCAGATTTCGTTGAGTAAATTTTTGCGCAAATGTTTAAGGTTCAACTGTAACAGAGCTCATATTTAATTGTATAGAAGAGCGCAAAGAAGACAGGTCTGAAACTCAGTGTGAGAATGCGATTTTAAGATGAATGAGAATATTTTTGCACATGAAAAACATGGTGAGTTGATCAAAGAATTACTCTCTGCATATCAGCGGCAGGAACTCAGTGCCGGACAAATATTAAAAATTCTTCGCAAAGATATACTGGAAATGAGTCAGGTTGAGTATGCAGCATTGACAGGTATCAGCAGAAGAACATTGTCGGACCTAGAGCAAGATCTCAGTAGCCCGACTTTCCTGGTATTTAATGCGGCATTCCAACCATTTGGCTTGCAGGCTGGTCTTATTCCAATAGTAAAAGACTAAATAATGATTCAGGTCATGCCGTTGTCTAAGTTGATACGACCTCTCTTGTTCAAACCAACGAACAAATAGTGAACAATCACTTTCATAAAATAGCACACAAAACGTACTTCAGTTTCAATTAAGGAAAGTTCAGGCAAAGTTCACCCATGCGCCACCAGACTGTCTGTATCCTGCTAATGGAGAATACAGATGAGAACAGTATTATGCATATTTTGTCTGCTGTTTGGGGTAAATCTTCAGGCCGCTGAAGCCTGGAAAGCATCTTCAGAAGAACGGCAATTAAATGAAAAGCGCGCCATGCGCAGCACCAGCAGTTTGCATAGCAGCGAAAAAGACAGCTTGCCAGCGAAGCAGTTAAGCAAACGACCTCAGACAACCGATTCCGGGGATTTCTGGATATACGACGCTTGGATAGAGCTTAACAGAGATACTGACCGCGACGGATTCTACAGTGGATTCACCCTGTTTATTGACGTTGACAGCCACTTTGCCCAGGCCCCTGTATATGCCAGGTTATATTTGGGAAAGAATGATAGCTTTCGTGAATATCACAGCACATCCGACTTTTTTGTAAACGGTCAGAGCAGTGATGACTTTTTCGAGGTCAGTACCGAGCTGTTGGAGGGCTTTGCCGACAATGACTATGAAATTTTGATCGAGCTATATGACGCTGACCGGAATGAATTGGTTGCAGTGTATGACAGTTTCGATGATGAAGACTTGCTGTATCTACCTCTGGAAAGCCGAGACTATGAATACAACCAGGTGGTAGTTGTCAGAGAAACCAGCGGAGGCTCCACTGGTCTGCTAAGTCTAATTCCGCTGGCATTACTTTGCTGTTACAGATTAAAACGCGGCTAGCTCAGGAAGAAGATGACGCATGGGTTGCCTGCCAGTTAACCGCTTGCCATTGCCCAAATCGTTTCACCAGTGTGCCGCTGTTTAAATAATAGCGGTACTGGTTGTTTTGGTGCCCGACCAGTTTAAAGGTCACAACAGCGACATTGCCGTAAAGCCTGATGTTAACCCCTTGTGCTGAATAATCGACCCGTTCCGAATTTTGCTTTTCTTGATCAAGCTCGGCCATCAATTCAGCCTTACCGAAGCGCTCTCCGGCTGAACTGGTATATACCAGATCTTCTGCCCAGAATTTATTATGCGCCGCCGGATTATTTTCGCTGGCACCAATCAGAAAATCATCAAGTAGCGCCTTAATCTCGCTTTGCTCATCAGCCGCCTCAACTTCAACAGACAGCATACACACCAGACAGGCCAACAAAACCCCTGTTAAACGTCGGAACATAAATCCGTCTCCTTTAAAACTCCAGCGCAAACAGCAACTCAGCCAGGTCTGGTCGCCACTGCACGTCTTTTAATCTTACCCTGTTGTTTTTGACCACAATGCCTTCACTAAGCAACTGTGCGCGCTGCTCGTTTGCAGTTGCAGAGCCAGGCGGAAAGGCAATCATGCCAGATGACCTTAGCACCCGGTACCAGGGCAAATTCCATTCATCCCCCGCCATACCTAATGCTTTCCCCACCAATCTTGCTCGACCTGGCAGTCCGGCAAGATCAGCAATTTGCCCGTAGCTAGCGACTTTGCCTGGTGGAATCAGGCGTACTGTCTGCCAGATGCGTTGATAAAGAGCGTTGGTATGGTTTTTACTATTAACTTTGCTGCCACTGACCATCTTTTACCACTTGAAGCTATCTATCTGTTTTATTTGTTTAAAACAACGTATTCACCTATTGTTTAGTGGTGAAAAATCAACCCAATGGAAGATGTGTTGTTAATCATGCCCTGCGCATCCGGTGCTGCCAAGTTTTATTCCGTGCGGAATTTACGCGCTGTATAAAAAAAACGCTGCAACAGGTATGGTACAAAATGTAAGCTGTGTTTATACCACATGGAAGACGGAATTCTGTAAGGGGAACCTATTTTGTCGTTGAAGCTGGAAATTATCAGTTATCAAAAGGAAAGCACGGCCCAGCCCGCTGCTATATCCCTGGATTCGGGGGGCATTAATATAGGCAGAGACAGAAGTAATGATTGGTGCCTGACCGACCCAGATCGCATTTTGTCGAAGCAGCACTGCCGTGTGGAAAAGAGCCCAGATGGCTATCTGCTGTTTGATTTAAGCACTAACGGTGTCTTTCTCAATCAGTCATTGCAGGCCATAGGCAAGGGAAACAGTGTAAAGCTGAAGGATGGCGATCACTTCAAAATCAGTGATTACGAAATTCGTGTCGGTATTGAAGCAGGCGCACAACCAGACCAAAGTGCCTTTTCGATGCCCGACAACCATAGCGCAACTTACCAGCAAAACATCCAGGACGTTAATGAAGAAGCGGATTGGCACCAGTTGCTACAACCGCAGATACAATCAATGCCGGACAATGAAGAGACAGCCGTTGAGATGCCAGAGTTGGCACAAAGCCACTATGATGCGCCTTCTGTTGGTATAAGCATTCCCGAAGACTGGAGCATGCAGGATACGCCAGAGCCTCCGCAGAAAGTCACCACACCGCCGCCCCCACCCGAGCAGGCTACCAGTAACGCCGCCGCGCCCACAGACGACTTGATTAAAGCCTTCTTGTCCGGCGCAGGCCTGCCTGCAACTGACGGGCTGAGCACGGATCCACAACAATTTATGACCGAATTGGGCAGTCTGTTTCGCTGTATGACAAAAGGCATGATTGGTGTGCTAGCCGCCAGGGGAGACATAAAAGGTGAATTTCGTCTGGCCCAGACCATGATAAAACCTACAGAAAATAATCCGTTGAAGTTTTCACTGAATGTTGAAGAAGCAATGCAGTCGCTTATCAGTAAAAGGGGCAGTGGCTACATGGCGGCAGAACCCGCGTTTGATGAAGCATTCGAAGACCTGAAGACTCACCAGATGGCCATGCTGGCGGGCATGCAGAATGCGCTGCAATCACTGCTTAACACATTCAACCCACAGCGTATTGAACAATCTGACAAGCAATCCTCTGGCGTGTCGAAACTATTAGGAAGCCGCAAATCTGCTTATTGGGACAACTATGTATTGTTATACAAAACCTTGTGCCGGGATGGCGAAGATGACGTACAAAATCTGTTCGGCCGGGACTTTGCCAAAGCCTATGAACAACAGATAAAGAAACAACGGCAATGAGCTTGAAAATATCCCGCACATTCGTGGAATTTAAACTATAAGTAATGACATTACGTTTATAAAACAATCAAATAGCAGCTTTAACAAGATACCAGGAGGGAGAGAATGTCAGGTGTTGGAGATAAGTGTTTCGCTGTACTCATTCGCACTGTAGTGCCAGCGTTGCTGTTTTTACTGGCAGGCTGTGGTTCGAGTACTATGGTTAAAGATGTTTTCTCAGTAGTCACCAAGGCAGATATCACCTTCGTCGCAGCGCCAGACGTTAATCCTGATATTAACGGCCGCCCATCACCAGTTTTGGTTCGGTATTACGAACTTCGTTCCCCCAGCGCTTTTAATAGTGCTGATTTTTTTTCTTTGTACGACAAGGCAGCCGGTGAGTTAGGCAATGACTATATACGTCATGATGATTTAGAACTAAAACCCGGCCAGCAAGTGCAAAAAACGGTGATTTTTTCTGAAGAGACGCGTTATCTCGGATTGATTGCTGCTTATAGAGATATTGGCACCGCCACATGGAAACGCGTGGTAGAGCTGCCGCCTGACTCTAATTCGAGCATACAGATAGCGTTAGGTAGCAACATGTTGCAGTTAAACATTGAGTAGTCCAGTGCGCTAACCATGTGGTGAAGGAATGGCATCCAATAACAGAATAGTCTGGTCTGAGGGCATGTTTCTCAGGCCTCAGCATTTTCAGCAACAAGACAGGTATTTCCTCGAACAGCTTCGTGCCAGTACCCAGGTTCTTCAGGGATATCTTTGGGGATTTCAGGCGCTCAAGCTGGATCAGGAGTTACTAAAAGTTGGCAAGTTGTCATTTAAGCAATGCCGGGGCATCCTACCCGATGGGTTGTGCTTTGATTTAGATGGGCAGGCCCCCGTCATGGACTTACCTGAAGGTAGCCGTGATCTCACAGTCTATCTCAGCCTCCCGGTTACCACGGCGTCCGGGCAGGAATTCAGTACCAGTGAAGAGGAACGCCATGTAAGGTTTCTGTCATATGTGCATTTAGTGCGCAATACCGCAGAATCGCAGGCCAATGACGCTGAAATAGAATTGGCTCAGCCACGTTTTGATCTGGCGGTCACTAACAAGCAAATGGACGCATTTCAAACCCTGGCCGTCGCCCGGGTCCTGGAAGTCGGTGCAGATCGCAATGTCATTCTGGATACAGATTTTATCCCACCTTGCTTGGACGTCAGTTGCCAACCAAACTTGCACGGGTTTGTGGTGGAGCTCGAATCGATGTTGCATCAGCGCGCCGAGAGCTTGGCATCAAGAGTGTCTGGAGCAGGCCGAAGCAGCACGGAAATAGCAGATTTTTTGTTGTTGCAGGCCATCAATCGTATAGAACCCCTGATTCATCATTTGTTGAATCAACCCTGCTTACACCCCCTGCAACTTTATCAACAATTACTGCAAACGGCAGGGGAGCTGGCAACGTTCACAAACCGCAGCAGAAGACCGGAAGGTCTGGCTCCCTACCGTCATGAAGCGTTGCGCGAAACTTTTGTGCCGCTGATGAACAGCCTGCGCCAGGCTATGAGCACCGTATTGGAGCAGGCTGCGACACAAATCGAACTCAGTACCGCCAACCAATATGGCATTAGAACCGCATCTATTGGGAACCGCGAGATGTTGCGCAAGGCGATGTTTATCTTTGCGGTTCGCGCCGACGTAGCAGATGACAAGCTCAGACAAGGCCTGCCTGGCCAGATGAAAATTGGCGCAGTAGATAAAATCGCTCAATTAATCAACAAATCTCTGCCAGGCGTGGCTATCAGTCCGCTGCCTGCGGCGCCCAGGCAGATCCCATTTAACGCCGGAACAACCTACTTCCAACTGGATAAGTCCACCAGCGCCTGGCAGGATATTGAAGCCTCAGGTAACCTGGCTTTGCATGTGGCAGGGCAATATCCAGGCCTGGAAATAGGCTTCTGGGCAATCAGGCAATAATCATGGTAAATGACGACCTTGACCGCACGTTAATCATGCCATCGCCCGGAAGGCGCAGAGCAAACAACGAGCAGCCGGATTCCTCCCCGCCCCCCGCGACACGGCAGCAGGCACCGGCCCCACCGCCATTAACTGACCGAGACGAACCCTCAGTACAAATGATGGGCTCCGCAGGAACACATACGCTGATAAACGCGGCCACCATGATTTTTTCGCTGGCCAGACAACTGCGTAATACGATGCAGCATAGTGACATTCCCGGCCTACTCACACATGTAACCGGCTTAATGCGCAGTTATGAAAGGACTTGCATAGGCCAGGGCGTCGCACCTGATACTGCCTATGAAGCCCGTTATATTCTCTGCGCTTTTCTGGATGAAATTGTGCTTAATACTCCCTGGGGGCATGCCAGCCAATGGAGTCAGAGCAGTCTGCTTAGCTCCCTGCATAACGACACCCGCGGTGGCGAACGTTTCTTCCAGATTCTGGCCAACCGTTCTGAAAATCCCGCTCCCAATATTGCATTACTAGAGTTGATGTATCACTGCCTGAGCCTGGGATTCCAGGGCAAATTTGCCATACAGGAAAACGGTCAGGCTGCAATTCGGCAAATTCGTGCAGGTCTTTACCATACACTCCGGCAAATCAAACCCGCACCGGAACCAGACCTGTCAGACAACTGGCAAGGCGTGCAGGACGGTCGACCGGCTATTGCCAGATGGATCCCATGGTGGGTTGTGGGCGCGGTGTTATCCGGTGTTTTGGTCGCCTGTTACATCGGATTTTACTTCTCATTAAACGAAGCATCAGACCAGACATTTACCCAAATAGGCCAACTGGGCAGAGAAATCCCACAAATGACCCGGGATATTCCTGACAGCAATACTTTGGTCGAACCTGAAACACCAGGTATTGACCCCACGACCTTAATGCAGACCCTGCAAAACCGGTTAAGCAACGAAATCGCCGCCCGCCAGATCAGCCTGAGCCGGGAACCGGGTGGCATCAAGATTACGGTACACAATAAGGGATTATTTGCGTCAGGTAATGCAGAGGTTTCCCCCGCCTATCAACGCATATTTAGCCAATTGGCTGATACGTTGAAAGAATTACCTGGCCCCATTCTGGTGTCCGGGCATTCAGACAGTCAGCAAATCCGCACCTTACGTTACCCTTCAAACTGGCACCTGTCCGACGACAGAGCCAGAGCCGTGGTGGCAGTGCTGGTAAGAAGCGGCATGCACAAGGAGCGCTTGGTTGCTCAGGGTAAGGCCGACACCGAGCCTGTGGCAGACAACAATACAGCACAAGGGCGTGAACAAAATCGTCGTGTCGAAATTCTGATTCGCACCTACTGACAGGGCAGGGACTAAAATGGGATGGCTGAAAAAGATGTTTTCCTGGCTAACCAACAGATGGGTATTGTCTGTGTTGGGGTTAGTCATTTTATGTCTGGTAATCTGGTATGTAGGCCAGATTCTGGCCTTTGGTGACTGGATGCCTTTGGCTGACGACGGTACCAGAGGGCTGTTTATTGCGCTGGTCGTGCTGGTATGGGCAGTCATTCAGTTACTCAAGGTCGTCAGACAGAAGAAGGCCAACCAACAGATAATTCAGGGAATGTCATCGTCGACTCGCCAGGACAGCGTTGACAACAGTGAAGTGGCATTGCTGAAAGACAGGTTTCAAGAAGCGATGCAGACCCTGAAAAAATCGCGATTGGGAGGAAACAGCGGCAGACGATATCTTTACCAACTCCCGTGGTATGTCATTATCGGCCCCCCTGGCGCCGGTAAAACCACTGCACTTAAGAACTCCGGTTTGCGCTTCCCCTTGCAAGAAGGTTTTGGTTCAGAACCGCTGAAGGGAATAGGGGGGACCCGAAACTGTGACTGGTGGTTCACCAATGAAGCCGTGCTGTTGGATACAGCGGGGCGCTATACAACACAGGACAGTGATCAGTCAGTGGACAAGGAAGCCTGGACAGGATTTCTCGGCCTGCTGAAAAAGTATCGGCGGCGGCGGCCATTAGACGGTGTGATTGTGGCGTTTAGTCTGATGGATTTAATCGCTCAGAGTGCCGAAACCCGGCAATTGCATGCCATGGCAGTGAGACGCAGACTTAAAGAGCTTAGTGACAGTCTTAAGGTACAAGTACCGGTTTATGTGATTTTTACCAAAACCGACCTGTTGGAAGGCTTTACTGCTTACTTTGATAATTTAGACAAAACCCACAGGGAACAGGTCTGGGGCATGACCTTTCCTCTTAGTGTCTCGGAAAACCCAGGTGAGTTTGTAACCACTTTCAGTAAAGAGTACGAAAAGCTTATATCCAGATTAGAAGCTGGCTTAATCGAGCGATTGGATGCAGAGCAGGACCTGCACCGGCGGGCTGCCTTACATGGCTTTCCTGAACAAATGGCGTCACTCAAACTTTCTCTTCGCGACTTTATTGCCGAGATTTTTGCGCCGAATGTGTATGACGATAAACCCATGTTGCGGGGCGTCTATTTTTCCAGTGGAACCCAGGAAGGAACGCCTATTGATCGATTGATCGGTGCCGTTTCCCGTGCTTTTGGCTTAAGTCGTCAGGCAACACCTGCCTACAGTGGCCCCGGGCGAAGTTATTTTCTGACCCGCCTGATGCAGGACGTGATTTTTAAAGAGGCCGGACTGGTAGTACATACCGGGTTCTGGTCTAAACACAGAGGGCAACTGGAGCGCGCTGGTTACTTCGGCGCACTGGCAGCAACACTGCTGGTTATTGTTGGTTGGTTCTGGAGTTACCAACATAATCTGGATTATATCCATGAAGTGGAAGAACAACTGGGCCAATACCAACAGGTGGCAGGTAATCTGGTGGACAGCCAGGGTGATATTAACGTTATTCTGCCGTATTTGAATCTACTTAGAACCATACCTGGGGGCTATGCCGACAAGGACATCAGCCCACCATTGTCCATGGGATTAGGCTTGTATCAGGGAGATAAACTGGGTCCTATCGCCATAGACGCCTATCGACGGGCGTTGAACAACGTGTTGCTGCCCAGGGTGGTGACCCGGCTGGAACAACAACTCAGCGAGAACAATCGGGCAGAGCAGAGTGATCTGTTATATGCCGCGTTAAAAGTCTATCTGATGATAGGTAACCCTGGGCGCTATGACAGGGAGGAAGTTGGCGTCTGGATTACCACAGACTGGGCCAATCAATATCCAGGTGTCAATAACAGTGAACCGCGCGAACAATTGGTTGCTCACCTGCAGGCGCTGGTAGATAGTGACCTGCCTCAAGTCCGGCTACAGGGGCTGTTGGTGGAACAGGTGCGTCAAACCCTGGCCAAACAAAGCCTGGCAGAGAGAGTGTATGGACAAATCAAACGAGGTCCTCAGGCCAGCAAGCTGAGCGACTGGCGTATGATTGACAGTATAGGCGCTGACGCTGCTCACTATTTCCGTTTTCGTAGCGATGCACCAATGAATAAAGGGCTGCCCGGCTTCTTTACCCTGAAGGGCTACAAGGATGTACTGCTGAAGCAGGGGCCACAACTCACCAGCCAGGCAGCCAAAGAAACCTGGGTGTTAAGGGAAGACAGCCGCGACAACTTGTCAGATAAGGAAGTGGATGCGCTGTTTCAGGATGTCAGCAAATTATATTTCTCTGAGTATGTCAGAGTGTGGCAAGACTATCTTGCTGACCTGGACATTGCCAGGTTTAACTCCTTTGCCGATGGCGCACAAAAGGTTAAAGATCTGTCGGCAGAAATGTCGCCTATCCGCAGTTTACTTGCCCATGTGGGTAAACAAACTACCCTGGTGTCTTCGAGTGCCGATCTTATCGATGCAGCAGGGAAGACAGATCGCCTTAGCGGCATTAGCAGCAGGGTTTCTGCGTTGTTGTCCAAAGCCACAGAAGCAGACAGTCTGAATCAAAATACCGATCCGGCGGCATTAGTAGACAGGCAGTTTGCCCGTTTACATGAAATTCTTAAGGAAAGGGACGAAGTACAAGCACCGATTAAAGCCACACTGTCTAACTTGAACGAATTGTTCATCGCCCTGAGCACGGTGGAAGCCACTATTAATTCAGCGGCAATGGGGCTAAGTACGAATGACGCCAGCTCTGCTTTGCAAGGGGTGCTAAGACGTATCCAACTGGAGGCCAATCGTCAGCCAGAACCTCTGCGACAATGGCTTTACAGCCTGGTCAGGGAAAGCAACATGGTGTTTGTCCGGGATGCCAGACAACGTTTTAACAAAGTTTGGCAGTCATCTGTAGCAAGTTTCTGCCGACAAGCCATTGACAGTCGTTACCCCATCGCCCCAAATAGTCCGGATGACATCAATATAAGTGACTTCAGCCGTTATTTTGGCCCTGCCGGTTTGTTGGATGACTTCTTTAAAACTTACCTGGCAGGTTTCATCGACACCAGCGTCAAGCCATGGCGTTTGATTGAGAACGCCGGTGCCAAGCTGGAAGTGGGCGAGAATGTCGTAGACTATTTTGAGCAAGCTGCAGATATTCGTCAGACCTTCTTCATGGGCGGTGCCAATCAACCTTATTTCAACTTCCAGATTATCCCGTTACAACTCGATGCGTCTGCCAGTCAAAGTCTGATTGAACTCGGCGATCAACGCTTGGTGTATCAGCATGGTCCCACTCGTCTGACGCAAATGATCTGGCCACCCACAGGTGGACTGGAACGCGCCAGATTCTCCATACGTACTCTGTCAGGTAATAGCACAGGAATTGCTACTGATGGCCCCTGGGCTTGGTTCAGGCTGATCGATAAAGGCAACAGCCAGGCGACATCCACGCGCGACAGATTCAGAGTGACATTCAACGCAGAAGGTCTGGAGGCCAGTTACGAAATTAAGGCTGGAAGTGTTATCAATCCGTTCAATAAACAGGCATTGCGCAGCCTGGGATGTCTGGATAGCTTATAAGGAAAATCGATGTTGCTCGATCAACTGGGATTCTATGGAAAGCTACCTGGCAAAGGGGATTTTGTCAGAAGAGCATTGCCAAATGACATGATGCTGAATTGGGATAATTGGTTGCAGTCAGCCATGGCCCATAGCCGGGCAGAGCTTGGCAGCGAATGGTTAAACCATTACCTGGTCAGCCCTATCTGGCGATTTGCACTGTCTCCGGGCCTGCTCGGCTCCCAGGGATTGGCGGGCATACTCATGCCAAGTGTAGATAGTGTTGGCAGACACTTCCCGCTGACCCTGGCGCAACCTATCGCCCCCAATTGCGATTTAACAAACCTGGCGCTGCAAGCCGACCAATGGTTTGAACAACTGGAAGATTTGGCGCTGTATGCACTGTCTGATACGTTTTCAATGTCTGATTTTGAGCAGCGCATGACCCGTCTCGCGGCACCGCCCCCCATAAAGCAACCCAAGGCAGTCAGTTCAGTGGAAGGTCGAATGGGATGGCATCAAGACAGTCCAGATGGCAGCGAGATGGTAGCCCAGTGCCTGGCTGCGGAGCTACAAACCAGGCTAAACAGAGATTATGCAAGTATTAGTTTATGGTGGACCCTGGGGTCGCAGGACATCGAGCCGGCCTTGCTAATTTACCCAGCCCTGCCTCCACCTGCGTCATTCAGTGCGTTTATCAGCGGACGTTGGTGAGCAACGCTCAGGTTGCCGGCACATACTTCAGTGCCGCTTCGTCTTTATCTGAATAGACATAACAGCCATCCCAGTCTGAAGACATCACAATAGCGACCGGAGTGGGGGCCCCACGACTGAATTTAACCTTTCCGAACGCCACCAGGGACGTCTCCCGGATCTGATTTTCTTCAATATAGGCCTTCCATCTTTCCTTGTCCGTTCTTTCTATCAGGCACCCGGTATCAGCAGCCCGTTTAAGCTTGCCGACCAACACATGGTAATCAACCTCAACTATTGAAGGTTGTCCCATATTACCTCCCATAAAATCGTTATCCGTTTTAACTACTCTAACCCAATAGCAGAAAATATAGAAAGCCTGACGCTCGCAATCCGCATTTGAGTGCCTTTTCCATCCGGTTGTTGACCGTTATCCAGCGACATAGATCGAGGTTATAAAGGTCTAAAAAATGGAAATTTGAACAAAATTCTCGCATTTCCTTGCCGAAAGCCAATTATTAGACCAATATTTCAACAGTTGACCAATCTGGATGGATTCACTTGGTTATTGTTATTTAACAGATTTACCACTGTTAAATTGTTGGGATTGTGGCCCATGCCTTGATGTCTGTCCAACAGTTAAGATGGAATTTTAACCAGTACCTATATGACAGACTTGAACATAAATCAGTATCTGACTGCCATATCGGATGAAGCGCCGTCCGGAGACAATTTGGAGTATGAGCAATCATTCACCGAATTAGAACGCCTCGCCCGTGGTAAACCTGAACAGATTCTTGGCGATGCCAAAGTAGATGCGGAGCCGCCTGACTGGCGGGCAGTCCGTAAGAGTGCTTTGACTCTGCTGGATACCAGCCGGGATTTGCGCCTGGCTATATTTCTTTGTCGCGCTTTATTAAACCTCGAAGGACTGGCTGGCTTCAGACAAGGGCTGGCGCTTACAGATGGCCTGCTACAACAATTCTGGCCTACACTGCATCCTCAACTCGACCCCGATGACGACAATGATCCGGTACTGCGTATCAATACCTTGCTGACCTTATGCGACAGAGAGGCGACCTTATCGACGCTGTATCGTGCCCCTCTTACTGTGTCTCGTTTGTTTGGTCCCATCGGACTGCGTCAGGTGCAAATTGCCAAAGGCATCATAAGCGATGACGGTCAACAAGGGGAAACACCGGACCTTGCCGGTGTGTCAGCCGCTTTTATGGATTGCCCCATTGATGACTTAAAGCAGACAGCAGAGGATTTAAGCAGCAGCATCGATTCTGTGAAAGCCATAGACAATTTTCTCACCACCACCTTAGGCGCCAGTCAGGCGCCTGATCTCAGTGCATTGCTAGCTCCTCTCAATGATGCTCAAGTCGTTGTCAATGAATATCTGGCCAGAAGGGGGCAGGACACTGATACCCCAGTTGCAGGAGAAAATGGGGAAACGGCCGGGGAGATCCAGCAAGTGCAGCAACCAAACAACAGCGGCGAGATTAACAGCAGGGAAGATGCCACCAGGCAGATGGACAGAATTATTGAATATTTTCGCCGCCATGAACCTTCCAGCCCTGTGCCTTTACTGCTGCAACGGGCTAAACGACTAGCCACCCTAGATTTCCTAGAGATCCTTCGCGATATGGCGCCAGACGGACTGCAGCAGGCGAGGAATGCTGGCGGTCTGGACAAATCTGGCCTAGATGATGATTCCTGACTATGTTTAAACCTTTACCGTAAGGAGTACAAGAAATGGCCAAGGCAAGCAGCCAGAAGTTTATTGCAAGAAACCGTGCGCCAAGAGTTCAAATTGAATACGACGTCGAACTATACGGCGCAGAAAAGAAAATTCAGTTGCCCTTTGTGATGGGGGTAATGGCTGATCTGTCGGGCAAGCCCAACGAGCCTTTGCCGCCTGTAGCAGACCGTAAAGCACTGGAAATAGACGTAGATAATTTTGATGACCGACTCAAGGCCATTAAGCCCAGAGTGGCCTTCCAGGTGCCCAATACTCTTACCGGAGAAGGCAATCTGAGCATCGATATCAGCTTTGACAGCATGGACGATTTTTCACCTGCAGCAGTGGCTCGCAAGGTGGACGGCTTGAAAGAACTGTTGGAAGCAAGAACCCAACTGTCAAATCTGATTACCTACATGGACGGCAAAACCGGCGCCGAGGAACTGATCGGCAAAATTATGAATGATTCGGCACTGCTGCAGTCTTTGCTGGCAGAGAAAAAACCGGCCAGTGAATAACGGGCAAAACGGAACATGGAGTATTTGTCATCATGACTGAATTAAAGAACGAAGCTCAGCAAGAAGTTGCGGAAAAAATTGAAGCCAATGATTTCCAGTCGCTGTTGCAAAAAGAATTTAAACCTAAGTCAGAACGTTCAAAAGAAGCCGTAGAAACAGCAGTGCAAACGCTGGCTGAACAGCTGTTAAAAGACACCGCGGTTATCTCTTCGGATGTTATAGGCACGATTCAGGCTCTGATTGCTGAAATCGATCAAAAATTGTCAGATCAGGTTAACCTGATTCTCCACCATGAAGACTTTCAGAAGTTGGAAGGTACCTGGCGCGGATTGCACCATTTAGTGAACAACACCGAAACCGATGAAATGCTGAAAATTCGGGTAATGAATATCAGCAAGAATGACTTGGGTAAAACCCTGAAAAAATTCAAAGGCACGGCTTGGGACCAAAGCCCCATCTTCAAGAAAATCTATGAAGAGGAGTATGGTCAGTTTGGTGGTGAACCCTATGGCTGCATTATCGGCGACTACTACTTCAGTCATAGCCCACAAGATGTAGAACTACTGGGGGAAATGGCACAAGTCTCGGCGGCCTGCCATGCGCCATTTATTTCCGCAGCGGACCCGTATTTACTGCAAATGGATTCCTGGCAGGAACTCAGCAATCCAAGGGATTTAACCAAAATTTTCCAGACGCCGGAATATGCTGCCTGGCGGTCATTGCGGGAATCAGATGACTCACGCTTCTTGGGTTTGACCATGCCTAGAGTTCTGGCCAGATTACCTTATGGTTCAAAGACCGATCCGGTCGAGGAATTTGATTTTGAGGAAGACACCGAAGGGGCCGATCACTATAAGTACACTTGGGCTAACTCCGCTTATGCCATGGGCGTTAATATTAATCGCTCATTTAAGATGTTCGGCTGGTGCTCACGGATTCGCGGAATAGAATCCGGCGGCGCAGTAGAGGGCCTGCCTACCCATACCTTCCCCACGGATGACGGTGGTGTGGACATGAAATGTCCCACCGAAATCGCCATCAGTGACCGCCGTGAAGCTGAGCTGGCCAAAAATGGCTTTATGCCACTAGTGCATAAGAAAAACTCCGACTTTGCCGCATTTATCGGCGCGCAATCTTTGCAGAAGCCCTTTGAATATGACGATCCCGATGCCACTGCCAACGCAAACTTAGCGGCGCGTTTGCCCTATCTTTTTGCCAGTTGCAGATTTGCCCACTATCTTAAATGTATCGTCAGAGACAAGATCGGCTCATTCAAGGAAAGAGAGGCCATGCAGAAATGGCTGCAGAAATGGATTATGAATTATGTGGATGGAGATCCAGCCAATTCCACCGAAGAAACCAAAGCCAGAAAACCCCTTGCTGCCGCAGAAGTGGTAGTAGAGGAAGTGGAAGGTAATCCGGGTTATTACACTTCTAAGTTTTTCTTGAGACCTCACTACCAGTTGGAAGGGTTAACGGTCTCACTAAGGTTGGTATCACGCCTGCCGTCTGCGAAGAGTGCTTGATATCGCGTAAATGTGACGTAAGTAACGAGCAATACTGCTCAGAATGGAAATGAAACAAGAGGAGAGTCGTCATGGCAGTTGATATGTTCATCAAGATTGAAGGTATCGATGGAGAGTCTAAGGATAAGGCCCATAGTAAGGAAATAGACGTACTTGCATGGAGCTGGGGAATGTCACAGTCAGGAAGTATGCACGTTGGTGGCGGCGGTGGTGCCGGCAAGGTCAATGTGCAGGACATGTCATTTACCCATTGGTTTGATAAAGCCTCAGCCAACCTGATGCTTTACTGTGCCAATGGTAAGCATATTCCCAAGGCCACACTAGTGGTGAGAAAAGCCGGGGAAAATCCGTTGGAGTATATCAAGATTACAATGACGGATGTGTTGGTTACCTCTGTCAGCACCGGTGGCAGCGGTGGAGAGGACAGACTGACTGAAAATGTCAGCCTGAACTTCGCCAAGGTTAAGGTGGAATATCAAGAGCAGGCTAAAGATGGTACCGGTCAGGCTGGTCCAGAGTTTGGCTGGAATATTGAAGAAAACACCACGGCCTGATTGTAGTCGCACCAAAGCCCGGTCTCTGGCCGGGTTTTGGCTTGTTTACCCCTGGCGGATTTGTCTTTATGTCTAATGCCGAACAATGCCTCAAGCAAGGAGACCTGCCTGCGGCCCTGAAAGAACTGCAAGCGGCCATAAAAAGCCAACCAGCTAAACTGGAGTTACGTGTTTTCTTGTTCCAACTTCTGGCGCTCAGTGGCCAGTGGAACCGGGCGCTATCACAATTGGAAGTGATTAAAAACCTGGATGACAGTGCGCTTGCCATGTATCACACCTACAAACCCGCATTGTTTGCCGAAGCCATGCGCGAAGAGGTATTCGCGGGACGGCGCTCTCCGATGTTATTTGGTCAACCGGAAAACTGGATGGCACTCTGTATTCAGGCATTAGCAGCGTCAGCACAACAGCAATATGAACAGGCACAAAGCCTCAGACAACAGGCATTTGAGCAAGCGCCTGTCTCACCGGGGCAAATTGACAATCAGGATTTTCAATGGATTGCCGATGCCGACAGCCGCATCGGGCCATTTCTGGAAGCCGTGGTGAAAGGGACTTATTACTGGATCCCATTTTGCAGAATTCAGGCCATAGACCTTCAAGCCCCTGAAGATCTTCGCGATATGGTCTGGCAACCCGCCCATCTGACCTGGACAAATGGCGGCCAGGAAGTCGCACTGTTACCCAGCCGCTATTCTGGTTCGCACAACAGTGAAGACGCGCAAATTCAGTTGGCGCGCAAAACTGATTGGTTGCCTTGCGCCGGTGAATACCACGGTGCAGGTCAGCGAATGTTGACTACTGATGTAGATGACTATCCCCTCCTTAGTATCCGTCACATTCAGTTCAATAACGATTAAACAGTACTGGTAGACAGGAGCAAGGAAGATGGCGGAACTCTACCAACAACACAAATTGCAGCCTTCGCTGCTGGATCGGCTGACCGATGACGTGTTGTTGCAACAAACCCCTGATGGACAATCTGCCAAGTCCACAGATCAGATAGAAAAATTCTACATTAATGCGCGCAAACTCAGAGAAGTGGTGATACGCGATCTGGCCTGGTTACTTAATACGGTTAATCTGGATGCAGTGATGGACCTGACAGATTTCCCGAATGTGTCCAAATCTGTGGTTAACTTTGGTGTACCCGAGCTGACAGGCAGCATCATCTCACAGTTAGATGCCGCCAGCCTGGAGAAGAAACTGCAGCGCATTATCTTGTGCTATGAGCCAAGAATTTTACCTAACACATTAAAAATAAAGGTAAAAAAAACTGATCAAATGTCCCGCAATGCTCTGCGGTTTGAAATCGAATGTGATATCTGGGGGCAACCGGTACCAGAACATTTAAGCGTACAGTCTGAATTGGATCTGGATACGGGTTCTGTCTCTTTGCAACAACGAAAAGTAGGCTGATATGGATCCATTGTTTCTCAGGCATTATGAAAGAGAATTGCAGTTTGTCCGTGAAATGGGCGCAGAGTATGCCCGCGAGTTTCCGCGCATCGCCGGGCGATTGGGTATCGATGGGGTGGAAACCGCCGATCCCTATGTTGAAAGGCTGTATGAGGGATTTGCCTTCCTGGCCGCCCGGCTGCATATGCGCCTTGATGCAGAGTACCCTAAGTTTACCCAGAATCTGCTGAATATTGTTTACCCCCAGTACCTGGCTCCCATCCCCTCCATTGCGATTGCGCAGATTACCCCCGAAGCACAAGCCAGCCTGGAACAAGGCTGCTTAATTCCGCGCAATACTGCATTTAAGGCTAACCGGCGCGAAGGGGATCAGAGCGCCTGCGAATACAGAAGTTGCCATGACGTCACCCTGTGGCCGGTGGCCATCAGCGAAGCCAGCTATTTTACCAACATGGCGCTGGTGAAAGATGTGCCATTAGGAAAAAATAAAGCCAAGGCAGGTCTGCGCTTAACCCTGCAAAGTACCGACGAACAACCCATCCCTGTTGGCTTTCTTAACTGCATCAACCTGTTTCTGGCCGGTCACAATCATCTTGCCGTACGGCTTTACGAACAACTGTTTGCCAATGCCTGCGCCATCGTAGCGCGCCCGGCCACAACCGATCAGAATTGGCAACAAGTGTTTCCTGTCAGCCACCTGCATCAAACAGGTCTGGATGCAGAGCAAAGTCTGTTTCCGGAAGATGCCAGGGGATTTTCCGGTTACCGGATGTTGAGGGAGTATTTCGCATTCCCCGATCGCCTGCTGTTTGCTGAACTCCGCGATCTGGCCACGAAACTGGCCCCTTACCGCGCCACCGAGTTGCAGTTGTTAATTCTGTTTGACCGGGTAGACAGCGAGTTAGAGCAGCGTTTATCCGCCGAGGATTTCGCACTGTTTTGCACTCCGGTTATAAACCTGTTCCCGAAACGCTCCGATCGCATTCACCTCAACACCAGAGACGAGGAATACCACCTGGTGATTGACAGAACCAGGCCACTGGACTTTGAAGTGTTTCAAATCAATAAGGTACAGGGTTACGGCGACCAGACTGACGATCAAAAAGAATTTTTACCCTTTTACGCTTGTTATGACCTCACCGATTATCCGCAACACAGTGCTTTTTATACCTCGCGCCTGGAGCGTCGTTTGTTATCCACCCATCAGCGTCGGCATGGCCCGCGCTCCAACTATATAGGCAGCGAAACCTATGTTTCACTGGTGGATAATCGGGAGAAAGCTTTCCAGTCGGATTTCAAACAACTGGAAGTACATACTCTGTGTACTAACCGCGACTTACCCATTCATATGCCGGTTGGGAAAGGCACAACAGATTTTACCCTGGAGGTCAGTGCACCGGTGGCTTGTATACGTTGTATAAAAGGCCCAAGCAAGCCGAAGCCTTCACTGGCTCATGAACAGGGTGAATCGGCATGGCGCCTGATAAACCAATTGTCGCTTAACTACTTGTCTCTTGCAGACGAAGCACAGGGGGCAGCGACCTTACGCAGCATCCTCAAGCTTTATGGTGATCAGCAGGACCCGGTCATCAGCAAGCAAATTGATGGGCTAAGTACTATCAGTTGCAAAGCGGTTACCAGGCGAAATCCGGGGGCAGGTCCCATTGCCTTTATCAAAGGACTGGAAATTACTTTGACCTTTGATGAGAGCGCTTTTGCCGGTTCAAATTGCTTTTTGCTCGGGGCGGTGCTGGAACGCTTCTTTGCCTTGTATACCTCTATCAATTCATTTACTCAAACCCTGGTAAAAACCCAGGAACGCGGGGAGATCGCCAGATGGCCGATAAGAGCAGGGCAGCGCCAGATCCTCTGAGTCTGTACCGGCAGATGCAAGAGGAACCATTCCGTTTTGGTTTCTACTCTGCCGTGCGCAGAATTGAGCGGGTACTGCCAGGTACTGAACAACTTGGCCGTACCGCCAGGCCAAAGGATGACGTGATACGATTTGGCCAAACTCCATCCATGACCTTCGCTCCTTCCACTTTAGCCGAATTTAGTCTGTCACCCGGGCAAAAACCCAAACTGGATGTGTACTTCTTTGGTTTGTACGGGCCAAACGGCCCTCTGCCACTGCATTTAACCGAGTATGTACGGGATCGTCAACGCAACCACGCCGATCACAGTCTGGCCCGTTTTACCGATGTATTCCATCACCGCTTTCTGACCTTCTTCTATCGCAGTTGGGCCGATGCACAGCCCACGGTGAACCTGGACCGCCCCAAAACTGACCGGTTTGTGATGCGTATCGGCAGTCTGATGGGGCTGGGCCTTGCTGAAAGCCGCGGACGCGACAGCATTCCTGATTTTGCCAAGCTGCATCTGGCCGCCAGATTCGCGCAGCGTAACAGAAATGCAGAAGGGTTATGCGCCATTCTGACCCTCTACTTTCAGTTGCCGGTGCAGTTGCAACAATTCGTTGGTCAATGGCTACCCATTGATCGTGAAGATCAGCTATGTCTTGGTGGAAACCCTCAGGCCAACCAGTTGGGCCTGACCAGCAATCTTGGCAGCAGAGTCTGGCAATGTCAGGGCAAGTTCCGCTTAATCATCGGCCCGATGAGCCTGACCCAATATCAAGCATTCCTGCCGGGTGGGCAGAGTTTGCAAAGGCTGAAGGATCTCGTCCGGCATTATCTGAACCATGAGCTGGACTGGGATGTGAGATTAATTCTGGCGCGCCAGCAGGCCAAAGCGGCCTGCCTGGGGCAGAGCACAACACTGGGCTGGACAAGTTGGATGTTTAAAGGCTTGCCCGCAGGGGATTTGCAGGACCTGACCTTAGAAGGCCAGGCGTAAAATTATACGGGAGATAAACCAATGTCCGAAATCAGTCGCACCACCCTGTTTGGTAAGCTGAACAAGCTGTCCTATAAAGCCATAGAAGGCGCCACGGTATTTTGCAAAATGCGCGGTAATCCCTATGTTGAACTGGTGCATTGGCTGCAGCAAATACTGCAACTGCAGGACTCCGATCTGCACCGGATTATCAAATACTTTGAGCTCAATCCAGCCACCCTGGCCAAAGATATCACCGAGGCCCTGGATGCTTTACCCAGAGGCTCCACCTCGATTACAGATTTGTCTGCCCATCTGGAAGAAGCCGTAGAAAGAGCCTGGGTTTACGGCAGCCTGATGTTTAATGAAGCACAGATCCGTACCGGTTATTTAATGGTTGGCCTGGTAAAAACCCGTTCGCTGATGAATAACCTCAGGGCTATCAGCGGCGAGTTTGCCAAAATAGACAGCGAGAGCCTGACCAGTCGTTTTGCTGGCATAGTTCAGGGTTCACCAGAAACAGGGTTAACGGCTACGGATGGATTTTCATCGGCAGCACCAGGGGAAGCCAGCGGTGCGATGGCACCGGCGCAAATGGGCAAGAAAGAAGCCCTGCAACGTTTTACCGTCGATCTGACCGCGCAGGCGGCCTCTGGTGATATGGACCCCATAGTCGGGCGCGACGAGGAAATTCGGCAGATTGTGGATATTCTGATGCGGCGCCGGCAAAACAACCCCATTCTGACCGGCGAGGCTGGGGTGGGTAAAACCGCTGTGGTGGAAGGCTTTGCCCAGCGCATTGCCGCGGGTGATGTGCCACCGCCGCTCAAAGACGTGGAACTCAGAGTGCTGGATGTAGGCCTGTTGCAGGCTGGCGCCAGTATGAAAGGTGAGTTCGAGGAACGTCTTAAGCAAGTGATTGAAGAAGTTCAGTCGTCTGAAAAGCCCATTATCCTGTTTATTGACGAAGCCCATACGCTGGTGGGGGCTGGAGGTGCAGCCGGGACAGGAGACGCAGCCAACCTGCTGAAACCTGCACTGGCCAGGGGGACCCTGCGCACTATTGCTGCCACCACCTGGGCGGAATACAAGAAGCATATTGAAAAAGACCCGGCCCTGACCCGTCGTTTCCAGGTTGTGCAGGTGCCCGAGCCGGACGAAAACAAAGCCATTCTGATGATGCGTGGGGTGGCCAGTAAACTCGAACAGCACCACAAAGTTCAACTGCTGGATGAAGCTATAGAGGCGGCCGTCAAGCTGTCACATCGCTATATTCCGGCCCGCCAACTGCCAGACAAATCCGTTAGTTTGCTGGATACGGCCTGTGCACGGGTCGCTATCAGCCAGCATGCGGTACCGGCACAGGTAGAAGATACCCGCCGCCGTATTGACGCCCTGCAGGTAGAGCTGGAGATTCTACAACGTGAAACGGCCATGGGCGGTGAACATCAAAACCGCTGCAATAAAGTTACCGAAACCCTGACCGCTGAACAGGCCCTACTGGATGAGCTGGAACAAAAATGGCAGGAAGAGAAGCAACTGGTTGAGCAGATTCTGGCTCTGAGGGCCAGAATTCGCCAAGCCAGAGGCGAAGTCGATACCACATCGCAGGTGAATGAAGATAATACCGACCCGTCTGTTGCAAAAGAGCCGGAAGACGTCAGCACTCTTTTGCAAGACCTTAAAGCCCTGCAAAACGAGTTGGCGCAAATGCAGGGGGAATCGCCTTTGATTCTGCCCACAGTAGATGAACAGGCCGTAGCGGCAGTGGTACAGGACTGGACAGGGATCCCGGTTGGCCGGATGGTGAAGGATGAAATCACCACCATTCTGAAGCTGGCCGACACCCTTGAACAGCGGATTATTGGTCAGCGCCATGCCCTGGAGATGATTGCCAGGCGCATCCAGACATCCCGCGCCAAACTGGACAATCCCAACAAACCCATAGGGGTGTTTATGCTGGCCGGTACCTCTGGGGTGGGGAAAACCGAAACCGCTCTGGCCCTGGCAGAAGCCCTGTATGGTGGTGAACACAATGTGATTACCATCAATATGAGCGAATATCAGGAAGCCCATACCGTATCCAGCCTCAAAGGCGCACCTCCGGGTTATGTAGGTTATGGTGAGGGCGGAGTGCTGACCGAAGCTGTCAGACGCAAACCTTACAGTGTGGTATTGCTGGACGAAGTGGAAAAGGCCCATCCCGATGTGCATGAGATCTTCTTCCAGGTATTTGACAAAGGCTGGATGGAAGACGGTGAAGGCAGGGTAATCGATTTTAAAAATACCCTTATACTGCTGACCACTAATGCCGGTACAGAGCTAATCAGCAGCCTTTGCGCCGACCCGGAACTGATGCCTGAACCAGATGGCATCGCCAGCGCATTGCGAGAACCACTACTCAAAGTGTTCCCCCCGGCCTTACTTGGCAGATTGGTGGTCATTCCCTACTACCCTCTGAACGATGACATGATCGCCGCCATTATCCGGCTGCAGCTAGGCCGTATAGAGAAACGTATCCGCCAGAATTACGAAATTCCATTTACCTATGACGATGACGTAGTGAAGCTAATTGGTAAGCGTTGTACGGAACTGGAAAGCGGCGGCCGTATGGTAGATGCGATACTAACCAACAGCATCCTGCCCACTATTTCCGAAGTATTTTTAAATAATATGCTGGCAGGAAAAGCCGCAGAAAAAGTCCATCTTAAAGTGGAAGATGGGGATTTCAAGTATGAGATATAGCAGCTATGACAAAGGAAAGGAGACAGGGATAGCCCCAATAAAGATGGAAGTGGATTTGGGAATAAAAAAATAAATATCAAGGTGAAAATAAGTATGGAGAAAGTTACTGCGAAATAGGGAAGCTTGTAGAGTGAAAAGAAATACACTTATTCCACTAGCGATCCTATTGTCATTTTTTTCAAAAGGAGTCAACTCCATGGGTTTATTTTCAAAGTGTATATTTTCAGCTGTAGAAGGAAAAGTAATGTTAAATGGAGAACCAGTATCAGGGGCAAGAGTTAAACGTTATTATGAGTGGGGAAATATAGAAAAAGAAAACACTTTTCTTACAAAGACAAACGATGAAGGACGTTTCTCATTTAGCGAGATAAATATATCTTCTTTGTCCGCCTCACTAAATATAATTAGTCAACCAACTATAATACAGAACATAACTATAGAGCACGAAGGACGAGAATATACAGCATGGAGTTTCTTCAAGGGAAATTATGAATCTGGAGGGGAAACCGGAACATCTCCAATTGAGCTGTACTGTGATTTATCCTCTGAATTTACCAAACACAAGCTAATGTCTAAAAGAGGGGAATATCATGGAATTTGTACATTGAAAAATAAAGCGATTAGCTCATGGTCTGATACTAAGACTGATCTAAAAACCCTACCAACTAACTATAACTGCCATATGGTCCATCGCGGCTTTGTGCAGACCTTTCGCTCCTTTGAACATCATATTGACCGCTATTTAGACTGGTATTCCCCCAGCAAGATTCATCTGGTCTGCTATAGATTGGGCGACTTCACAACGCGAAACCAGGAAAGCATTAGCGGGGGTACTGTTGGATGAACAGAAACCTTCCTATTTCGCTCATTATTTTATTTTCAGTTTTCTCTACAGGAGTTAATGCCATGGGTCTGTTTTCAAAATGTATGTTCTCCGAGGTTGAGGGAGTTGTATTATTTAATGGGACACCGGTGGAAGGAGTCAAGGTGGTAAAAAGCTATAGATGGGGAAACACAAAAGAGACAAGAGAGTATCAATCTGTTACAGATTCAGATGGAAGATTCAGATTTGATGCATCTTTCAGCAATTCATTCACTTTCTCTATTTTTCCTCACGAACCTGTTTTAATTCAATACATAGTATTTAACTACAATAACAAAGAGTATTTAGGATGGAGACACTACAAAGGGGACTATAGTGAATCTGGAGAAACTGGGGTTTCACCAATAAAGCTTAAATGTGACTTATCATGGGAAGAAGAAGAGTACGAAATCCCTGGAAACCATAAGACTTACATAGGAATATGTAGGATAACCAAGGATATTTAAGGATGACTCCATTAAACCCAACATCATCATCTAATATTTCTCAAAACATCTACCAATTTTCAGAATTGGTAGAAGCCAGTCCTAACTCAAGATATTTAAACCCAACCAACAATAATTTTTTTAAGGGTCTTCCTTTAAAAGATAGAAAAGCAGCTAAGATTGGCTTTGAGAAATATGGATTCACCCCTATAGACATTTTTAGAGCTAGAACAGGAATTGTTTCTGGAGAAAGCTCCTGCTTCGGATGCATAGCTTCTGGGATGAGCAATAGCTTGGAAGAAAATCGTTTAGGCGAATCCTTGATTGCAATAAAAGGAACCAGCTCACGAGCAGATATTGCAACTGACCTAAAAACCCTACCAACAAACTTTAACGGTCATATGACCCATCGCGGCTTCGTGCAGACCTTTCGCTCCTTTGAACATCATATTGACCGCTATTTAGACTGGCATTCACCCAGTAAGATTCATCTGGTTGGCCATAGCCTGGGCGGCGCTCTGGCCACCCTTACCGCTTATCATATTGCCAAGCGGGATAGCAGCGGCAAATGCCAGATTAAACTTTATACTTTTGGTGCCCCCAGAGTCGGCTTTACCTCTTTTAATCAGGAGGTGGAGAAGCTGATTGGTAAGCAGAATATTTACCGGGTTTACCACGATGCCGATGTCGTCAGTATGGTACCAATGTTCCCCTTTTTGCATGTGCATTCTTCTGATTTTTTTGATGGCTACCGTTTGAATTGGATTAATGGGCTGGTATCCGTTCCCGCTCATTATATGAACAACTACATTGCAACAATTAGAAATGCTGATTGGGGAAATATCAAAGGCAGTATTTCAGAAAGAAAAGTGATGAACTGGCTGGATGGTCTGATTCATGCTGGAGTGGGTTTCGTCATGTTCTCTGCGCCGCTGCTGAGTATGATTACTTTGGGTTTGCACTTGATTCTTAAACATATCCACAAACTTGGAGTCAGCAGCCAATTGCCTTCCTACACTACCCCATTAGACACTTTAGCCTGGCTTTTGTATAAAGGAGCAGCGGCAGCGCTGGAGATGTCCAGATGGGTGAGAAACCTGTTGAAAGGGATACTGGCATTTTTGGGGGAACCAATGATAGGCGGTCAAAGCCTGACGGTTATTTTTATTCGGTATTTATTGGGCAGACTGGCCAGTACCATTATGCGTATGGCCACTCAGGCCCTGCAAGCCAGCCAGGCTCAATGGCAAATGCCAATCTTTAAAGCCCAGCCCAACTGGCAAAAGGATCAGGCTCAGGCCTTACGTAAAGGTGCCAGCCCCAGACAAAACGGCTACCGAATTCCGGGGCCTAACAACAGATTGGGGGGACCAAGGCGTGGACCACTGGCAATTTAGAAAACAAGTTATGACTGGGCAAAATGGCAAACAGGAAAGTTATTCAGAGGCTAACTACACTTATTCAATTTAAGCGGGTTTGACGTAACGGGACAAACCGTAATCAGGAGACGATCTCGTGGCAGGGAAAAGACAGGTATCCATAACCACCCCTTTGGGTGATGAGCTGTTGCTGGTATCCATGAGTGGCGAGGAAACCCTTGGCAGATTATTCAGATACGATGTAACCCTCTATGCAAAAAAAGAGGATATTAAAGCCACCGATCTGATTGGCCAGCAAGCCACCATTAAAGTAGAGCTGGAAAACCAGCAATACCGTTACTTTAACGGTTTTATTACGCGCTTTTCCCAACAGGGTAGAGCCACCGAAGGCTATGCCCAATACAGCGCAGAAATTCACCCCTGGCTATGGTTTTTAAACCGTACCGCAGATTGCCGTATCTTTCAGGAAATGACCGTACCGGACATTCTTAAGCAGGTGTTCGCCGACAACGGCTTTACCGACTACGAATTAAAGCTGTCCCGCAATTATCGCACCTGGGAATACTGTGTGCAGTACCGGGAATCGGATTTATTGTTTGCCATGCGCCTGATGGAGCATGAGGGTATCTATTTTTATTTCAGCCATGAACAGGACAAACATAAACTGATTCTGGCCGATGCGGCCAATGCCCATAGTCCACTGGCTGGAAAGTCCACTATTGCCTATCACCTGGCTGGCCTGTTTCAGCGCAAAGAAGACAGCAGTATCGCTAACTGGACCAGTAGCTGTGAAGTGCAAACCGGCTGCTATGCCAGCACCGACTACGACTTTAAAAAACCCAAAAGTGATCTGTCGGCCAATCGCATTATTCAGCGCCCCCATGCCCATGCCGATGCTGAGTACTTTGATTATCCTGGTGAGTACACCGAATCGGCCGATGGTGATAACTATACCCTGACCCGTATTGAAGAAATGCAGGCCGACTTTGAAGTACATCGCGGCGAAACCGATGCACGAACAATGACCTGTGGAGGTTTGTTTACCCTGAGTGAACATCCCAGAGACGACAGAAACCAGGAGTACCTGATAACCCATTGTCAGTATGAACTGAATGCCAACCCTTATGGCTCGGGCGGCGGTGGCGAACAGCCCTTTCAATGCAACTTTACCGCCATTGCCAGTAAAACGCCGTTCAGACCGGCCCGCACCACGGCCCGCCCCGTGGTACAAGGACCGCAAACTGCAGTGGTGGTAGGCCCAGCAGGTGAAGAAATCTACCCGGATAAATACGGCCGCGTTAAAGTTCAGTTTTTCTGGGACAGATACGGCCAGACAGATGAAAACAGTTCCTGCTGGATCAGGGTGGCGCAAACCTGGTCGGGTAAAGCCTGGGGAGCGCAGATTATTCCACGTATTGGCCATGAAGTGATAGTGGAGTTCCTGGAAGGCGATCCGGATAAACCTCTCATAGTTGGCAGTGTGTACAACGCCGACAATATGCCGCCTTACAGCCTGCCGGCCAATAAAACCCAGTCCGGCATTAAAACCCGCAGCTCCCCAGGCGGCAGCGCCAATAACTTCAATGAAATCCGCATGGAAGATAAAAAGGGCAATGAAGAGCTGTATATCCAGGCGGAAAAAGACGAAAACATCCTAGTTAAAAACAATAAAACCGAAACCGTTGGTGTGGATGAAACCATCGATATTGGCCATGACCGCAGCGATACCATTGGCAATGACGAAACCATTTCGGTGGGTAATAACCGTACCGAAAGCGTCGGCAACGATGAAACCATCAATATTGGCAATAACCGCACCGAAACCGTAGCCAGCAATGAAACCATCAGCATCGGCGCTAACCGCAGCCGCGATGTGGGCGGTAACGAGTCGGTCAGTATTGGTCAGTCGCGCACTCATACTGTGGCAATCAATGAAGCCATTGCCATAGGTGCAGCTCAGGAAATCGTGATTGGCGGCGCTCAGGCAGTAGAAATAGGTGCGGCACAGAATACTGATGTAGGGCTGAATCAGTTAGTGAGTGTCGGTAAAAACCGCTCGGTGGATGTAGGCGATGACGACAGTCTTAAAGTCGGAAAAAACTTAGTGATAGATGTGGGTGATGCCGTCATCATCAAATGTGGCAAAGCCAGTATTTCCATGAAAAAGGACGGCACCATTAGTATATCCGGCAAGGATATCAGTATAAAAGGCAGCGGTGTCATCGACGTTAAAGCCAGCAAAGATTTAGTGCTTAAAGGTAAGAAAATTCTGCAAAACTAAACGGCCAAACGCAGTCTCAGGGCCAGGATGAAACAAAGAGATGTAGGAGTCGACGATGTTGGAACAAGCAGACAAAATACAGAATAAACGGCCTACGGACGTTACCGTGGGCGCTTTGGTAGGCTTTAGTGCTCAAGGCCATCCATTGGTGGTTTTTGCGGGCAATCCACACCAGCAAGGCCTGGAAGCAAAGAGCACGGTGCAACTGGAAACTGACGATATTGGCTGCCATGTGGCTCTGTTATTTGAAAACGGCGATGCAAAAAAGCCGCTAATCATTGGCCGCATTGTCTCCCCCCAGCCTACTCGCAAACAAAAAACAGAAAACCAGACCCTGAGCGTAAAAATGGACGGCGATACGCTCTGCCTGCACGCCGACCAGCAGATTGAGCTCAAATGCGGCAAAGCCAGCATTACTCTAACCAAAGCTGGCAAAATTTTAATCAGAGGGGCTTATATCCTCAGTCGTTCAAGCGGAGCCAACAGAATAAAGGGTGGCGCCATCCAACTGAACTAAGCAGGGTAGTCATGGAACTGATTAACGCAACCAACATGCCGGCGGCGTACACCCAAGGGATGGATAAATCCGGCCGGGAAAGTCTGGTGGTGGTGGTTAAAGGCACCTTTACGCTGCCACTGGACGGCAGCTTGCCCAGCTTACTCGAACAACAAGCGCCGTTAGTTGAAGCCGATGTTTATCTGCAGGAACCAGGTTTGTCAGCCTGTCTGTGTGAATCTGATTTTGCCCCCTTTAAACCGCGCTGCGATGTATTACTGAATGGTTCTGCCTATGCGCCCAACGGCCAGCCGGTGAAAGAACTGGATACCCGTTTGCGGGTCGCGAATATCGATAAGACCCTGCATGTGGTGGGGAACCGCTTATGGTATGCCGATGCCGGCAGCATAGGTAAAACCTTCGCCGAACCTTTTAATGTGATGCCGCTGCATTACGGCCGAGCCTTTGGCGGCCTGGATGATTTTCATCATGATGAAAATAAACGTGATGCCTATATGGATAACCCTATAGGCCGGGGTTTTCATCGCCATCTGCAAGACAAGCTGGTGCATCACACCCCGCTTCCTAATATTGAAGAGCCAGGTCATCCGGTCAAAAAACCTGACGGGCAATACCGGCCAATGGCCTACGGGGTGGTGGGCAGAAGCTGGCCACAGCGTGCCAGATATGCCGGCACATACGACCAGAATTGGGTGGATACTGTTTTTCCGTTTCTACCTGACGATTTTAACGAAGCCTACTTCCAGGCCGCACCAACAGATCAACAGTGCCCCTATCTGCAGGGTGGCGAATGGGTGGAACTGCATAATCTTACCCCAACCGGTCTGACCCGCTTTCAGTTACCCAGCATTGCGGTGCCCGTGGTGTTTTTTAAAAAGCGCGATGAGGATCATCACACTCAAGCGGTGATTGATACCTTGTTGATTGAACCGGATTTGGGCCGGTTCAGCCTGGTTTGGCGGGTTAGTGAACCCTTAAAGCGCAATATGTTTGAGATCCCCCAGGTACTGGTAGGCAGAATGTCCAAAGCCTGGTGGCGGGCCAGAACACTGGGTAAAACCTACTATCCTGGCCTGAATAAAATAGGCAGCACGGAGGCCGAACATGAGTGACAGACCATTGGCTATTACCGCCACCGGCATGGTCACCGGGGTCGGACTGGATACTTACAGCAGTTGCGCAGCCATTAGAGCTGCTATTGATAATTTTCAAGAAACGCAGTTCATAGACGATGGTGGCGAGAAGTTAATGGGTTGCCAGGTGTCCCTTGGTGAAGCGTGGCGAGGCACCCGTAAACTTGCCAAAATGTTAGCAAGTACACTGACCGAATGTGCCAAGCAGAGGGGGCTTTCTCTTCAACAAGTCCCTGTGTTGATCTGCCTTGCTGAACCAGATAGACCAGGGCAACTCCCCAACCATGGCAACAGAGTGTACTTTGAAACTGAACAGGAGTTGGGGTTTGCTTTTCATCCAGAGTCAAGAGTTATCAAGCAGGGCCGAGTAGGGAGCCTGTTAGCCCTCAAGTTAGCCAGGGAAATGATTTATGAGGACAAACTCCAGCATGTAATCATCGCAGGAGTAGATAGCCTACTAAGTGCGTCAGCTTTACGCCATTTTGAACAATCTGCGCGATTGTTAACCAGCAAACACTCAGACGGTTTTATTCCCGGAGAAGCCGCAGCAGCCATTCTGGTGCAAGCCCCTGAGGCCAAGCAGATAAGCCAACTACTATGTTTAGGGTTAGGTTTCGGACAGGAGTTGGCAACCATTGACTCTGAGCAGCCTCTTCGCGCAGATGGGTTGGTAACAGCCATAAAAGAATCACTCGCTGATGCAAATAGAAAGATGGAAGATCTCGACTTTCGTATTGTTGATGTGTCCGGTGAACAGTATTGGTTTAAAGAGACAAGTCTGGCATTGCTCAGAACCCTACACATCCCCCAGCCTGAATTTGACATCTGGCATCCAACAGACTGTATAGGCGAGGTAGGTGCCGCGATAGGTTTGATCAATCTGGCAGTAATCAAGGTGGCCGCAGAAAAAGGCTATGCAAAAGGACACCAAGTCCTTGCTCATATCAGTAACTGGGATAGTCAAAGAGCAGCTGCAGTGCTCTCGTATAGCAAATGGGAATGTTAAATGGCCAATAAAGTCTTCGCTAATACCAGGGAAATAGCCTGCAAAGCAGCCAAAGGAAAAACCATCTGTGCCTTTCCTGATGTGTGTTTTACCCCACCTGACAAAGTACCGCCTACTCCTCCTGGCATTCCTATTCCCTATCCCAATACCGGTATGGCTTCTGATACCACACAGGGCAGTAAGAAAGTGCAAATCAGCAACAAGGAAATAGTGCTGAAGAATAAATCATATTTTAAACAGAGTACCGGCGACGAAGCAGGCTGTGCCCAAAAAAAAGGGGTTATTACCAGTAAGACTAAAGGAAAAGTGTACTTCCAGATGTGGTCAATGGATGTCAAGGTCGAAGGCATGAACGTTGCTCGCCATTTAGATATGACCACCAACAACCACGCTTCTCAGCCAGGTGACACGCCGCCATGGCCATATGTCGATTCAATGGCAATGAATGCTGAGCAAAAAAAAGCCTGCAACAAAGATAAAAAGAAAGAGAAACAGGCTTGTGAAGAGTACAAGCCTCATAAAAAGGATGGCTTGGATGTGTGCGCTGAAGCCGGTCTTGCGGGTGATATCTCCCGCAATAAAGGCACGGCCACACGCAGGGCCAACCAAGCCAATGCTAATAAATGTGCTGCTGCCAGACGTTGTCAACTGCTGCCTTACAATGCCAAGCCTAGAGATGGTATCAATGGCTGTTGCCCGGCACAAACACCAGATCATATCGTCCCCAAGAGTTCATTCTTTGTTGATTCAGTCAGTGATGGGACCAAAGTGGATGGCTGGGACAATTACAACATGGACGAAGCACCTTGCATGTGTCTTGAAGGTGCCAACAATACACATGGCAGCCATGGGCTAAGACATGCGCATCACAAAGCATTTAGTGATGCAGCGAAAGGCGAAATGGTGGCGTTTAAGAAAGAAGCGGCACATTGTGCGGAAGGTGCCAAAGCTGTAGCTCCTCAATGTGAACAAAAATGTATCGAGGCGCAGCTGGCCAATGGTCATAAAGGTATGGGGGACCAAAGGAAGAAAGTGAAGCACTCTCCAAGCGGCCCCGATCAGACACAGGAAGAGATTAATGCAGCGATCAGTCAGCAGGCTGCATCAGCAAATAACACTGCCAGGTAATTTAATGTCTAACAAGATGGAGAAAACATGTCAGACAACTTCTTAGACTCGAGATACTTAGTCCAAGGCGCAGCGCGCTATGCAGATTTAGTCTATCTGATTAGCAAGGCCCGCGGATTAGCAGACGACGACGTTCCACACAGCAGTATTATAGCCATGGACAGGGATAAATGGGCCGACGCATTCAACACTAACTGGAATGCCACCGCTATTGCGATTAGTAAGAAACCATCAGAAAAAATGGTATTAATAGGTGAAGATGGGCAGGTATGCAGCTATGTTGGCGGGGTTAGAACCGACGAGAAAAGCTTAGCAAATGCCCCTATGATACGATCTGCATCTAGTATTGGTGGATACGTTTATGCCTGCGGCATGAAACGACAGGTGTTTAAAAGGGTCGACGAAAACCGATGGACTGATCTGAGCGCTCCCATGCCCGGGAAAAGTGAACGGGCAGGTTTTGAAGCAATTTCAGGCTATTCAGAAAAAGAGATCTATGCAGTAGGTTGGAATGGTGAAATCTGGAAGTTTGATGGTTCACAATGGGTAAACTTCGACGGTTTGACAAACCTGATTTTAACCTCGGTTTGCTGCGCAGATGATGGACAGGTCTATGTTGCCGGGCAACAAGGCACTTTGCTAATTGGTCGCAATGAACAATGGCAGCAAGTGGAATTTGAGGACGGTGAAAACGAAGATTTCTGGGGTCTGAGTTACTTTCAAGGGCGCCTTTATCTGTCAACTATGACCAACCTTTATACGCTGCAGGACCAGCGCCTTATACCGGTTGATTTGGGTGACCTAAACTGTTCGACATTCTTCGCCCTGACCCATGCCGAACAAGTCCTATGGTCTGTTGGTAGCCATGATCTCCTTGCCTATGATGGTAAACAATGGCGAGCATACAAGTAAACGGGAACTCAATATGTCCTTGCCATCACCAACATTGTCGATTGTATTGGATCGCCATCTGGAAGATGCAACCTTTCTTTTCCTTCAATGGGATGCAGCCGTCAACGAACCCCACCATAATTTAAATGACCTGGAACAGTTAGAAGAAAGACTGAATGCTCACCTTGATGGATTGCAAGTGGCCGGGGAGATAGCCTGGCAACCTACCCTGACAGCGACACAGACTGGTGAACCGGGTGAGATATTTGTCGCTGCATGGTTGGCTACACTTGAGTTGGATAGCAAAAAACTCGACCAAGTCCTCTCCACCAGCCAACCACATCAAGACACTATCAATGCCTTGGTATCAGCCATTGCCTGGTACCCACTGGAATACACTCGCCCCTGGCTTACTGCCTTCATTGCTGCAAATGATCCGCTCTACCAGGCTCTAGGTTTGGCACTCTTTACGCATTATCGGGTTGACCCTGGACAATCATTAGTACAGGCGCTGGAGACACCCCATGCATTAACACTATCCCCTGCGCTGCGAGCAATTGGAGAACTGAAACGACAGGACCTGCAAGCAATTTTGACTTTATTTACTCAGAATGAAAATCCAGACCTGGCCTATTTGGCCAATTGGTCGGCGGCCCTTCTTGGTGATTGGTCGGCCGTCGCTAATCTAACCCAGCTAGCGTTACAAAATACCCCACACGCAGAGCAAGCGATTAAGCTGGCGGCCAGAAAACTTAGTCATATTGAACGTAAAAACTTGCTGGAAACCTTATCGGAGAATGCCGACACAACCAGATTAGCTATACAGGGCATGGGGTACAGCGGCGATCCATTCTGGCTGCCAGTCATTCTGAAACATATGCATGACCTTAACCTGGCACGCGTAGCCGGCGAAGCCTTTTCACTGATAACCGGACTGGATTTGGCCTATCTGGATATGGACAGAGACTGGCCGGAGGGTTTTGAAAGCGGTCCCAATGAAGACCCCTTGGATGACAATGTTGAACTGGATGCCGACCTCAATCTGCCCTGGCCAGACTCGGCCAAAATACAGGAGTGGTGGCAAGCCAATGCAGCTCAGTTTACATCTGGTCAGCGCTACTTGTGCGGAAAACCCATCGACAAAACCCAGTGCTACCAGGTGTTAAAAAACGGCTACCAAAGACAACGCCATGCTGCCGCGCTGGAACTGGCGTTAATGGGGGAGCCTTACTTCAATGTCTGTGCGCCGGCTAAGCGGCAAAAAGCCCTGTTGGAACACATCGCGAATGCTGACTAACTACCTGCCCTGGTTATTCCTGGCCCTTGCGGTGGTCTTTGCCGCTCTGTGGCTTAAAGAGCGTCGGGCAGGTAGTACCAGCATCAAAGCCACAAACAGACTGAAGTTAGCGGCCGCTTTTTTTATCGTGGCCTTAATTCTACTTTATCCATTCACTTAACGGCGCAGTGGTAAGGTATCGTCCAGTGGCAGGGTATCTTTGTATTGTCCGGTCTGTTCCAGGTCTGACAGCCCTTCAGTAACGTCAACCATGACCAGGGTAATGTTGTCTCTGGCATGTCTCTGCAAGGCACTTTGCATCAAGTCTTCAGCCAGCTCAGGTAACGTCGGTTGCAGCAACATTCCCCCTAGTTCGGCATCGCCCATCACTTTGTTCAGGCCATCGGTACAAAGTAAAAATCTGTCACCTGGCAAACGTTCAAAGGAAAGCAAATCTAAATGCACTTCGTCATTGGCACCAATTGCACGGGTAATAACATTGGCAGCAGGGTGTATTGCCGCCTGCTCAGAGGTGAGCAGGCCTGCCTGGACCATTTCTTCCACTTGGCTGTGATCCCGGGTGAGCTGCGTAAAGCGCCCCTGGCGTAAGCGATAAATACGGCTGTCGCCGGCCCACAAACAATGCGCCAGTTTGTCATCAAACAACAATACGGCCACCGTGCTGCCAATCACACTGGCACCAGGCAACTGTTCGGCCATGCTAACCAATTTGTGGTTTACCAGTGACATACGTTCTTCTATTTGCTCTGGCCTGAGAGGAAAACTATGCATATTTACCAAAGCGTTGAGATAGTCAACTATCAGGGCGCTGGCGGTATCCCCCTTCTCATGCCCCCCCATACCATCAGCTACGCACCACAAGCCCGCTTGCGGAGCATCCAAGAAGTTGTCTTCGTTTATTTTTCTGATATTACCAACATGTGTCTTGGCAAAAGACGTCCAGGCGTTTTTATTCATTAGGCCTCTATTTGTTTCAATTCCCTGAAAAAGCAATAGCCACCAGCAAAAGCACCGCCTATTACTGGAGCTTGCCTATAGTAAAGTACATATCTGTCGGCTTTGCCTGTCATTTATCTAATGATTTCTTACAGATAAACCGAATGTAGTTGAATTTGCTGACTAACAGAGCTACACATTTTAGACTTAGTAGTCTGTATAAAAAAGGAACATTGTCGGTGACGGACATATTAGACAAGACCATAGATCGCTACGAAATCAAGGAAGCTATTGGCGAAGGTGCCATGGCCAAGGTGTATCGTGCCTTTGATCCCGAGATTAACCGCTCAGTAGCATTCAAGGTACTTAAGGAAGACTTCTGTGTGGATCAGGAGTACCTCGCTCGATTTATGCGCGAAGCCAAAGCGGCTGGGGCACTCAATCACCCGAATATTGTAACGGTCTTCGATGTCGGTAAGGTAGAAAACTCGCCTTACATTATGATGGAACTACTCAGTGGTAAGGATTTAGGTGATGTTCTTAAAGAGAAGGGCAAGTTGCCACTGGCCGATACACTGAAAATTGGTATTCAACTGGCCAATGCCCTAGATTATGCCCACAAGGCTGGCGTTGTGCACCGGGATATTAAACCAGACAACATCATTGTAATGCCAGACGGTGTATCGATAAAAGTGGCTGATTTTGGTATTGCACGAATGGGTGAAAATGAGGAGGCAATGAAAACCCAGGTGGGTTCGGTGTTAGGTACGCCGCGTTATATGTCTCCTGAGCAGGCCCTCGCTCAATCCGTAGATGGCCGTTCAGACCTATTTTCTGTTGGTGTCATTCTGTATGAGATGCTGTCTGGGGTGAAAGCGTTTGATGCCTCAAACATAGGCACACTGATGACACAGATCACCCAGATGCAACCGGCGCCAATTAAAAAGCATCGCCCTGATGTGCCCGCAGGTGTGCAACAAATCATTGCAAAACTCCTTAACAAGTTACCAGGTAAACGCTTTCAGGATGGCGCTATACTGGCCAACGCCCTGCGCAAAGAATTGGCCGCCTTGCATGAACAAGAGAAAGAGCAAAAAAAGCACAAATACCTGCCTTTAAAAGTGCGATGGGCACTTTCCATGGGCGCTATTGTTGCGCTGGTATTGCTGATTAGCGTCAACATTGTATTTAGTATCCAGTCCAAAGCACTGACTAATCAAGCGGTAGACTCAGGTTCCTCCTTCGCTAAATTTATCGCCATAGAGACTGTGGTGCCATTGCTCAGTGAGGACTGGATTACCCTGGAAACCTTTATCAATGATGCCAGTAACAGAGAGACTTTCAGTTATCTGATTGTAATGGACAGGTTTGGCGTTATTCGGGGAGCAAGTAATAACAATTTGATAGGCACCAATTATCAGGACAACCAGGAAGCGGAATTAGTAGCTGAACGCAGCGGTGTCAAGGTAAGCAGTGAAGCCATGGAAAATGGTGAGAAGGTCTTCAATATTTCCACTCCCGTTTTGTTTCAGGACACCGAAGTAGGGCAGATTGTTTTAGGGTTGTCACAACAGAGTCTGGAAGAAGTAAAGAGTGTTACCGGATGGCTGATGTTTGCCCTGGCTCTGGTCACAATCTCTTCCGTGGTGCTGATGTTGTTTATTTTTGGTGCGCTGGTTGCCAGGCCATTCAGAGTGCTGAACGAAGCACTACATGCTGTAGCAGAAGGCGATTTAGACCAGCGTATTTCTTTAACCAGAAACGACGAGATTGGTGAACTGTTCGAAAGCTTCAACCATATGGCGGCCTCTTTACAGTCGGCACAGGCACTTGAATTGGCAGATAGCAAACCCGAAGAAGTAGCTACGCAAAGTGAGCCGCGCACCTCTGAACAACCCGAATCTGAACAGTTAAATCCGGTAGAGTCGGTTGAGTCGGTTGAGTCGGTTGAGTCGGTTGAGTCGGTTGAGTCGGTTGAGTCGGTTGAGTCGGTTGAGTCGGTTGAGTCGGTTGAGTCGGTTGAGTCGGTTGAGTCGGTTGAGTCGGTTGAGTCGTCAGACAGTATGGAACAAACCCAGGTGCAGAAAAAAGGCGTTTCCCGCACCACACGAAAGAAGAAACCTCAGGCAAACGCCAAAGACGATGCGGCGAATATGGATAAAACTCAAATTGCCAGTACTAGCGGTAATGATGAGCCAGACATGGAAAGTGACAAAACAGTAATAGGCCAAAGCATGCTGAAGAACTCACAGTGACATCAAGACTAGCAATACTGATTTTGTGCATTCTGTTGTCGGGATGCACCATCAGCAATAGAAAACTGATCGCACAAAGTGATCATTTCTGGATCGTAGAAACCAGACACAATGACAGTTTCCCAGCATTGGCGCAGGACTACCTTGATGACCCTGCACTGGCATCGGTCATTGCCAGATACAATCCGGGCCAGTCTTTGCAAACGGGGACATTGGTGGCCATTCCCAGAAAAAACCTCAATCCAGCCGCAGTTTATACGCAGGGAGTGCAAGTCGTTCCGATACTTTGTTACCACCAATTTACCCAAAAAGATAAAAGCACCAATAGTATGGTAGTGACCGCCAGGGCCTTCGAGAAGCAAATGGCTTATCTGAAAGAGCATGGGTATCAGGTAGTCACTCTGGATGACGTAGCAGATTTCCTCAATGGCGAGAAAAATCTACCAGATAAAGCCGTTGTTATTACAATCGACGACGGTTACGCCAGCTACTACCAAGTCGCTTACCCAATATTAAAAAAATATGGCTACCCCTCCACTTTGTTTGTCTATACCGACTTTGTTGGTATAGGCCGTTCTCTGAGTTGGCAGCAAATCAATGAATTGAACGAAGATCCACAGGTCAGTATTCAGTCGCATTCCAAAAGTCATAGTAATCTGGCGGCATCACAGGATGAAACTACTAATGACTACCTATTTCGACTAACACAAGAGGTGGAAAAGCCAGATCAGATTCTGCGGCACAAAACGCAAAAGGATATTAGTCATTTTGCATATCCTTATGGCAATAGCAGCCCGGAACTGGTGAAGTTGCTGAAAGATCGGGATTACCAATTGGCATTAACGGTACGTAAAGGCAGCAACCCCAGCTTTGCAGCCCCCTATTTACTGCGTAGAACCATGATTTATGGGCAAGACAGCCTGAATGGCTTTAGCAGCAAATTGGAGGTATTCAGGCAAATGAATTTGAAGTAAAGGTGCAATGACTTTCAAAATCGCCCTGCTATGTAGCATCGTATTAGGCCTTGCTGGTTGTGCCAGCCCTGTTGGCAACGTCTTCCCATTGGAAGAGCGCAAGTTGCAGGCAAAAGCACTGGAAAAGCGCCAGCAGTTGGCTGAAGCATTATTACAATGGGAGATTATTCAATCGGTCAATAGCAACGATCAAGATGCTGTTATCGCTATATCCAAATTGAAAAATGAAATCCACCTGAGTCTGCAAAAACACTATGCCAGCTTGAAAAAAGCCGAAGTAGAGGAAGACATACAAGAGCAACGACTGTTGCTATTGAAGATCTTAGCCCTGAACCCGACTGACTCTGAGGCAATGGCATCTTTGCGTAAGCTGGAATGGCAGGACGCCTACCAGGCTGCCAGCGATAAAAGCGCCAGCATGGCTAACTGGCGTATTGAAAAGCCAGTAACAAAAGACAGCGTCGCAAGACTAAAGCAGCCGTCAACCAATCTGCCGAAGCGAGAAAAAACACAGCAATCTCTGCAGCAACGCAGCACTCAGGAGCGTATTGATCGGTTGTTGCAACAAGCAGAGCAAAAGTTACAAGGTCAACAATGGGCACAGGCCGGTGAAATCCTGCAACAGCTATCCGATTTCAATGGTACGTCCAGTTTGCAGACCAGCAAATTAATCAATATGAAGAAGCAACTCTCGGCTCAATACTACTCACAAGGTATGCGGGTGCTTACATCTGACATAGACCAAGCTATTGATGATCTACAAACCAGTCTTTGGTATGACCCAGACAATACCAAGGCCCGTTTACAACTTTCCCGGGCCAGCAAAATGAAGCAGAATCTGGAGGAAATTCGCAATCCTAAATAAGTGACTGTTACGAGCAATGCTCCGAATTAGTTTTTGATCTTCTCCAGCCGCTCTTTCAATTCCAGTGCCTGTGCAAGATAGAGTTTGGCACTATTATGGTTAGGGTCGACCTCCAATACCTTTTCCCATTTATCTATGGCCGTATCCAACTCCTGACGACGAAAAGCCGATGAGGCTTCACGGTGGTATTGGTCAGAGATTTCTTTCTGCAATATCAGCATTTCTTCCATGGCCTGACTATTTTGCGGATGCAACTCGGTGGCTTGCTTAAAGTCCCGAAACGCTTGCATCTTATTGCCATTGAGTAAACTTAGCCCGGCCGCCTCAGCAAAGTTTATCGACGCCTGATCTTTCTTGTCGGTAGCGGCTAGTTGCTGCCCATAACCTTCCAATGCGATCAGCGCAATGCTTCTGGCATCACGACTCAAATCTCCAAAGGCTTTCAGCGATTGATATTGCTCCACTGCAGCGGCAAAATCTTGTTGTTGAGTCAATGTGGTCATCCGCTCAAGCAGTGAGTCCTGACTTGGCGGCATGGGTTTGGCTGTTTCAGCCTTAACCAGTTCAGAGGTTACCGCATCTTCAATTGGATCTTCTGCATTATCGGCTTGAGTTTCCGTTGCGACTTCAATCTCTTTGGCCTTAACATCGACGGGCTTTTGCTTCTCTGGCGTTTTTGCTGGTTGGCTACGCACAAACTTGGCTTCTGCGGTCAGCGGAATCCTGATGGTTTGGCCAATATTTACCCGGCTGGGGCTGGCAATATCATTGTATTTAGCCAATGCATAGAACTTCAACGGTGAATTAAGGTATTTACCCGCCAAGGTAGACAGGCTCTCACCGGAAGATAATGTCACTTCAAAAAACTCGGGGGGAAAATAACTGCTGGCAGGGGAGTCTATTTGTTTCAACAGCTCCTTGGCACTGCTACTGGCAGGAATATTGATAAGATAAGCCTGCAATTCTGCCTTGGCCTGTGGTGCTTCACCTTGCTCCAAATGCTCCAGGGCTTTACTGAATCTTTCCCTTGGTGACAGTCCCGGCTGCGCTTGCACAACAACTTGTGCTTGATTGGCAGTACCGGACTGCTTCTCCTCTTTTGAAAAAAACTTATCGGTGGCTTTGCAGCCAACCAACATGGCAATCAACACTATGGTTAATGCCGTTTTTGCACTGATATCCCTACTTTTAAGCATTTGCTACGTCCACCTGTTTAACACTACTGTTGCAATGCGTTACCACCTAACTCCGCATTTCCTGCTATTTTTTACATTCCGATCCAAGAATATAGCATAGTCAGCTTTGACCAAAAGCCCATTTAGATGAATAGATAAGTTACACTTCAGACAATTTCTCTCAGTACTTTATTTATGCAGAAACGTCACTACTGTATGGCTTGTCAGTTTCCTTTGTCGGTATGCTTGTGCAAATTTGTGCACAAAATATGTAATAGTGTTGAACTCATTGTGTTACAGCACCCAAGTGAAACCAAGGTAGCAAAGAATACCGCCCGATTGCTGGCCCTGGCACTGCAAAACATTCAGATAGTAGTTGGAGAGACAGCGCAGGATTTCAGGCAATTGCAAGCGTTTTGTTTGCAGCACCACAATGACGTTGCCTTACTTTATCCCTCAACAGTTAGCCGTCCTCTTGAAGAGCTCAATAAAGCGCATAACATAAAGTATCTGTTATTGCTGGATGGTACCTGGAAAAAGGCCTTCAAACATTTATCAATGTAATCCCTGGCTGACAGCATTGCCGTGTTGGCACTTTGCTCATCCACCAGCCAGTCAATATCAGCGCAAAGCACACCGCTCTGATAGTCTCTCCACATTGGAAGCTGCCGCTTATGGATTACACTTACTGGAAAATATCGACACCGCGCCACTGCTGGTATTGCAGCAAAAACGGCAGCAATTCTCAGGGCAGCGGCCAGACTAATTCTACCCTGGCGCCTCCCCCCGGCAGATTACCCAAATGTATCCGACCACCATGTTTACTGATGATTACATTTGCCAGCGTTAAGCCAATACCAGAGCCCCCCGTTTTGGTTGTGTACAGTGGGGTCAGGGCATTGTCCAAGTTAGCAAAACCAGCACCACAGTCGTCAACTTGCAGGACCTGACTTTTATCCCGGCAGTAACATCGAACCCAGACTTTGCGCTCGCCTTCTTCAGACGCTTCCAGTGCATTCTTCACCAGATTGATCAGCATCTGTGCAAAAAGTTCGGGATCAGCATAACAGCGACCTTCGCCACTAAATTCAAGTTGATCACCCGCTTTCAACAGGCCATTACATTGTTCCAGCACGGCTGAGAAGCTGAACCATTCTTGTCTCGGCGGTGGTAACTGAGACACAGATGCAAAACGTTGCACAAATTCCAGCAATACATTGGCTCTTTGCCTTACCCTTTCCAACACTTTTCGTACCTGCGACTCTTGCCAGTTATCGCCGCAAAGCAAGGTATCAGCCATAGAAGACATGGGAGTCAGAGAGTTGCGTAATTCATGGCTAAGTACCCTGACCAAATTGGTTTGAATTGCCAACTCAGCCTGCTGAAGCGGCTGACTAATGTCGAACGCGGTAAACAGCCAGTATTGTTCGCCTTGCCATTCATAACGAATAGATTGGGTTTGCCAGCCTTTGTGTAACAAATGATGGCTTAGCCCCGCTGGTGTCATTTCAAAGCCAAGATCGGTGTAACTGCTTCCTACCAGGCGCGCGATACCAGGCAGGCTGTTGCTGGCAGGATTGGCATATAGTAAAGTTCCCTGCCCACTAAACACACAGACCGGCTGACTCCAGTTACTAAACATCAACTCAATCAGCAAAGCCAGACTTTGTTGTTGATGTTCAGCTCTCAATCGGTCTGCCGCCAGATTATCGATATCTTTACTCAATTGCGCCAGCAAGCCGGATTGTTGCAACTGATTTGGACATACCGCATCTTCGCCGCTATGCAAACGCTGCACGTAGTTACTCAGCAACATCAAAGGCAAGTTCAATTGCTGCCAGAACTTGTATGTCAACCAGCCAAAAGGATAGAGCAGAGCGAATAGCAGGGTTAGCATGGCCAGCACGCTCCAGCCCCAATGCCATGTCAGAATTAGCAGCAAGACAAGAACCAAGAGTTGGATGCTGCAAAACAGCATCAGTAGTCGGGATTCTCTAGTCTTCATCAGGACCAAAATCCTGTTTGTCCAGTGCGAACTTTTCCATCCGCCGGTACAAGGCCATGCGGGAAATACCCAAAGCTTGTGCCGCTTTGCTGATATGTCCTTTATAGTGAAGTAAGGCAGCTTCCACTAACTCGGCTTCCACTTCTTCCAGCGGCCGCAGGCCAACCTGTCGTTTGGTAGAAGAGCCTGCCAGCATAAGCTGCGAAGACGAGATGATGCCATCACGGCAAATCAATACAGAGCGTTCAATCACATGACTCAGTTCGCGAATATTACCCGGCCAGCTATGCTCCCTCAAACGTTGAATGGCATCGTCAGATAGCCTAACCGATCCTTTGTTATATTTGGCTGCGAAGGCCTGTAAAAAATGCTCGGCCAGGGGCGGGATGTCTTGCAGCCTATCGCGCAGCGGAGGCAGTTCAATCACAAAAGTATTGAGTCTGAACAACAGATCCTGACGAAACTTACCTTCAGAAACACTGGCGTGCAGATCAGCATTGGTGGCACTAATAACCCTGACATCCGTAGAGCGTGTGAGGCTGGTGCCCAGCACTTCATATTCTCCGGTCTCCAGCACCCTGAGCAATTTAGGTTGAACATCCAATGGCAAAGTGCCCACTTCGTCCATAAACAGCGTACCGCCATTAGCCAATTCAAAGCGCCCTGTGCGAGCTTCTCTGGCATCGGTAAATGCACCTTTGGCATGGCCAAATAATTCGCTTTCAAACAGGGTGGCTGGGACAGCCCCCATATTGACCGTTACAAAGGGGCTTTCACTGCGCTGAGACAACTGATAAATGCGTTTGGCCAATTGCGATTTACCCGTGCCGTTTTCACCCAATATCAGAATATTGGCATCCGTTGGTGCTAATTGCTCCAGCATTAACTCCAGTTCCTGCATGGCAGGAGAAACCGCGATCCATCCATGGTGGGTTGTTTTAGCTGGCGATGGTATGACAGTATCAGCGATTCTTTCGCCCTGTAACTGCTGCTGAATAATCTGTAACAGGCGAGACTTATCCCAGGGCTTTTCAATGAAATCCACTGCGCCGCTCTTCATTCCCCTTACGGCCAGATCAACACTTCCCCAGGCGGTCATCAGAATCACTTTCAGCCCTTGCTGAACCAAAGAAGTCAGATACTCAAGACCTTCTTCGCCACTGGTAGTATCACGATGAAAGTTCATATCCAGCAATACAATATCAGGCCGATGGCGACTAACCTGTACCGCAATTTCGCGCCCGTTAGCGGCTTCAACAACACGGTACCCTTCGTTGCAAAGCAGCATATCAAGCGCCAGGCGAATATCCTCATCGTCATCTGCCACTAAGATAAGGCCTGAGTCCCGACGCATATAGTTGTTCCCGACTAAGATGTATACCCGCCAACCGGCGAAGGAAAGTAGGTAAAAAATAAAAGGGGCATTCTAAAGAATACCCCAGACAAGGTAAATTCGGGTCAATGCTGTTTTATGCAACATGGTCGAATATTAGTTATTACAGTTCCCTTAGCACACGCATGGGGTCTGACTGGATTGTTCTCCAACTGGGTACAGCCACCGATATCAACATAGCCAATGCCAATACCAAAGCAACCATCGCACTCACTGACCAGGTAAACTCGGGGAGCTGCTCGACTAAACCGGCCATATACTGATAGCCAAATACCGAAACAACAAATCCTAATGCCAAGCCCAGCGCCAACATCAGTCCAGCATCCCTAAGCAGTAACTTAAGCAGTGAAAACTGTTTAGCGCCGGTAGCCATGCGCACCGCCATTTCATAGCGTTTTTGGGCCGCAGTCATCTGGCTGAGACCGGATACGCCAATAACTGCCAAAGCTAGGGTCAGTGCAGCCATGACTAAAACCACGTACATATTCAACCTGGCGCTTTGCGTCATACCTGACCAACGGCTCTGAATGGAATTGATAGCCACATCACCAAGACGTGGATCGAGATCGCGCAGCAAAGTGGCAACCGTTTCTTGGTCCAGATTTTCCCCGTCGGGCAAAATTACCAACGTTGTCAACCGAGCACCGGCCAACTCTTCAGCAGCATAGAGGGTCGGTAAATTGTAGCTAATGTTGCTGCCCACAGTTGGGGTAATACTGTCTACTACACCTACCACCGTCAGAACATCATCATTTTCGCTACCGACACGCAATGCTTTACCTACAATGTCCTGCCACTGCTGCGAGCCAAAACGCTCCTCTGCCAGACGTTTATCCACAATAACGTTATCAGTGCCGATATCCTGTGCATTGATATCCCGTCCTGCCAGCAGTTTTATACCGAATTTTGCGAAGTATCCATCAGTAACCGGTGCCGTTATCATCATACGGTTTTCATTAGTTTCCGGGTCAGGAAAGCTGGTAATTCTCATATTGGCTCTTAACGGCAATGTTGATACGTCAAGCACTTGTGCGTTCAGACTGCTTAGTCGCTGGTTCATGCGCTGGCGTAATAGAAATAGTTCACTACCCTTGTATTCTTCGTACTCATCAAGATTCTGCTGCCAGGCTTCGTCAGCGTATTCCATGCTGACTTCAAAGGCGTTTGGCAGTTCAAACCCCAGTGATTGATACACTTCATCAAAACTGTTTTTTGCACAAATCAGGGATATTGTCAGTAATAAACAAGCCAATACTAACTGCACAACCATTAGGATACGTCCCAATGCCTGATTTTGCTGCGATGGAGTCCCCTTGCCACTGCTGTTAAGACTATCGGTCAGGCTGTCTTTCTTGACATGTATTAAGGCGACAAAGGCAAACAGAACATTAATAATGCACACGGTAGCAAGCCCGACCACGGCGCTACTAGTATCCAGTTGGATATGAGATAGCAAAGGCAGACTGTCACCAGCCAGGGCAGGCAGGAAACGAATTAACCAAGCCGCAGCCAGCAGACCCAATAGCGTAGCTAAAGCGAACATTGGCAGATTTTCCACAAAAATTAGATTTCTCAATCTCTGCACCGTCGACCCCATGCATAGCTGTATGGAGAACTCTTTATTGCGGCCTTGATAATGTGCAATAAACATATTGAACAAGTTCAAACAGGCCATCACTAACAGACTCACCATCGCCAGCAATAATGCTAAAACTAACACATGGCTATCTCCCATAAATGCATCACGATAAGGTAGGATCTCTGCAGTAAATGGCTTGGACAGGATAAATTGTTGCGCTTGCTCCTCAGAGATCTCGGCTTTTACATAGCCACGGAACCAGCTTTCTATTTCCTGGGTACTGGGTAGCATCCCTGAATTGGCTCTGACAAGCGTGAAGACACCATTAGTAATGTTAAGTGTTTCAGGTTGGGTCAGTGACTCCTGCATATTTTCAAACAACCAGACCTGCTGATAGCCTTGATCCATATCATCATCAGATTCCACACTGACAAAGTCTGCCAGCACACCTAAGATTGGATAATCTTTGCCAGCCATGCTGACAGTCGTATTCAGAACATTTTTACGTCCACCAAGCGCAATCTGCCAGAAAGAATTGGATATCCAGATGCCTTGCTTAGCTTCTTCTGCCGTTGTGGTTTGACCCAGCAATAAATCCAGTCCAAGCACCTCCGGGCTGCCCATAGATGCATTTATGCGGGTAACGGTATACTGCTGCGCATTTATTGTCAGATTACTGTCCCCTAATCGAAACTGGGCCCAATTCAGTTCATTACCGAATTGTTGCTGTAAATGGGCCACCCTGCGCAAATCGCTTAGAAACGAGACGGAAATGTCGTCGGTAAACTGCAAATTAGCACTTACCTGATACAGATGACTTTCCTCTTTGATATCCGGTAGCGGCAACAACAATAGGGTTTTGGCGATGGCCACCACAGTTAGCACGGCGGCTAATGTCATGCCCAGCGTCAGGACCAGAGGCAAACTCAATCTTGGTAATGTAAGCAGCCGCACCACCCCCTGTTTCAACGCGCTCTGGTAAAGGCTCATGCGACCTCCTTATCCGCTTGGGATTTAATTTGCTGTTCTGCCACTACTTTGCCATCCAGCAACTGAATCTGACGATTCGCCAGGCCACTGTAACGACTATCGTGCGTTACCATCACTATCGTGGCACCTTGTTTATTCAGCTCCAGTAGCAGTTGCATCACTGCGTCACCGTTTTTTGTGTCCAGGTTACCTGTCGGCTCGTCCACCAAAATCAGGTCTGGGTTGCCTACCAGAGCACGGGCGATAGCAACACGCTGTTGTTGTCCGCCTGAGATTTGATTGGGCCGGTATTGTATTCTGTGTCCCATGCCAACCTTTTCCAGCGCATCTGTGACAGCGGCTTTAATCGCTTCTTTGTTTTCACCGCGGTGTTCCAGTGGCAAAGCCACATTCTCAAACACGGTCAAACTATCAATCAGGTTAAAGGACTGGAACACATAACCTATATGCTGGTTACGCACTGCAGTGCGCTGATCCACCTTCAAACCACGGGTATCGATACCCGCAATCTGGTAACTACCTTCTGTAGCACTGTCCAGCAAGCCCATAATGGTGAGCAGGGTGGATTTGCCACATCCTGAGGGGCCGGTAATAGCCACAAACTCTCCTTGTTTCACTTCCAGACTGATACCGCGCAGGGCATGCGTTTCGATTTGCTGGCCAAGGTAAGATTTATGAATGTCACGCATTGAGACGATAGTTTTCATCTGGTTATCCTTTTTGTTCAATCTGAATTTTTTGGTGGCTGGCCCATTGCTCAGGCATTTGGGCGATAACTTGTTCATTGGCCTGCAGGCCGGAAAGTACCTGTAAGTGTCCCTGGCTGATATCACCAAGTTCTATGGTGCGTTGCTCAGCCAGTCCTTCACCGGTCATCACAAAACGTTGCAACTGACTTCTGGGGCGCAATCCTGGGGCTTGTGCGACATAAAGGGCCTGCTGCAAAGACTGTAAGAATATCTGACCGGTAACTGACATAGCGGGGCGGGCATCGGCAGGGAGTTCCCCTTCAAGCCCGACTTCCGCCAGTACGGTGCCGTTGGTTACAACAGATTCAACCCGGTTAACCTTGCCTTTAACTTCACCTTTGCGGGTTTGTACCAGAACATCGGCCCCTAATTGAATCTGGTCTGCCTGATGCTGAGGAACACGCAATCTGGCCAGTAGTTTGCTGTCGCTACCCACTTTGCCCAGTGACGCGCCCTGAGGCACATTTTGTCCCAACTCAACATCCAGACTTTGCAATGTGCCTTCAATACCAGCCGTTATCTGCAGATCCTGTAGCTGAGTCTGTAACAGAGCGACCCGCTGTTCCTGCTGTTGCACTTCTATTTTCTGTTGTTGCAGTTGCAGGGCCTGCATTTCCATAAATTGCACTAACTTCTGTTTCTCAAATTCCAATCTGCGCTTTTGCAGTTTTACATCCAGCTCGGCGCGTTTAATATCCAGACTGGCAGAAACCCCACGGTCCTTTAGTTCAATTAACACCGCCAGTTCCATTTCAGCCTGTTCCAGGGCTGATGCTATATCTGCGACTTGTCCCTCAAAGTCCAATCTGTCATTGTTTTGTTCAAGCTCAAAAGACGCCAGCGCAGCCTGCTGCCTCAGTAATTCACCTTGCTCATGACTGACTTCTTGCTGAAGCTCTGGATTGGCTAGCAATAAGATAGGTGTGTCGGCTTTAACACTGGCTCCCGGGCGTTGATAGATCATCGCCACTTTACCCATTGATTGAGCGGTAAGCAGCCGTTCTTCCGCAGAAAAGAATTCGCCGAAGGCCTGACTGTACAAATTCATATTGCCCTGCTCAACAGCCAACAGTTGCACCTCACTGGCAGACACACTGGGGATGTTCTCGCTGTTTAAGCTATAGATGGACAAAGCCAGCAGGGCACCCACACCCGCCGCCATATACCAGCCCCGCTTAGAAGATTTTTTTTCTAGATTAATTTGCACGATGACACTCCGATTCACACTTGCTTGTTAAGCGTAATGAAAGTGTCGTGCCAACTTTAATTATCTTTAAAATACAAATAGTTAACTAATTTTCAGAATAGCTAACTCAATTAACTATGTTCGTATTCAAGCAGGCTTGTTCGAAAACGAACAATGTACTTATGCAGTGAATTTGAAGGGTAGCGTCGATCTCTGTGTAATGAACACATGGCTTGCTAGGTAAAATTCGGCTCTGACTAGCGCCGATGAATACTTCCTGCAAACAGAAAACCCGCCGGGAGGCGGGTTTCTAATATAAATTTCCAGACGGAAACTTATTTACGCATGTTCTTAATCAGGCGCAGCTGGGCAATGGCTTCTGCCAGCTCTGCCGCCGCTTCAGCGTAGTTAAGATCATTGCTTGCATTGGCGATATGCTCTTCAGCACGACGCTTGGCATCCAGTGCGGCCTGTTCATCCAGGTCCGCAGCACGAACGGCCACGTCAGCCAGCACAGTGACGTTACCAGGCTGAACTTCTAATACGCCACCGGCGATGTAGATCAGCTCTTCGTGACCATGCTGTTTAACCAGTCGCACCATACCAGGCTTAAGGGTAGTCAGTAGCGGAGCGTGACCAGGGTAAATACCCAGTTCACCTTCGCTGCCGGTCACCTGAATGGTTTCTACGCGACCAGAGAAGATCTTGTCTTCAGCGCTCACCACTTCGAGATGTACAGTCATAGCAGCCATTTCACCTCCTTACGGTTAACTAATGCACCGCCGGCTGGGCCAGCGGTACCCCCTTACATGCCCTTGGCTTTCTCGATGGCTTCCTCGATGGAACCCACCATATAGAAGGCCTGCTCCGGCAGGTGATCGTATTCACCGTCCAGGATGCCTTTGAAGCCGCTGATGGTGTCTTTCAGAGCCACGTACTTACCAGGAGAACCGGTAAATACTTCCGCTACGAAGAACGGCTGGGACAGGAAGCGCTGAATCTTACGAGCGCGGCTGACCACTTGCTTATCTTCTTCAGACAATTCATCCATACCCAGGATGGCGATGATGTCTTTCAGCTCTTTATAACGCTGCAGAACGGACTGTACGCCACGGGCAGTATCATAGTGCTCCTGACCGATAACCAGTGGATCCAACTGACGAGAGGTGGAGTCCAGTGGGTCAACCGCAGGGTAAATACCCAGCGCAGCGATATCACGGCTCAGTACAACAGTCGCATCCAAGTGAGCGAAGGTAGTAGCTGGAGACGGGTCAGTCAGGTCATCCGCAGGTACGTATACGGCCTGGATAGACGTGATAGAGCCAGTTTTGGTAGAGGTGATACGCTCCTGCAGAACACCCATCTCTTCTGCCAGAGTAGGCTGATAACCTACTGCAGAAGGCATACGACCCAATAGTGCAGATACTTCGGTACCGGCCAGGGTGTAACGGTAGATGTTATCTACGAAGAACAGTACGTCACGACCTTCGTCACGGAATTTTTCCGCCATGGTCAAGCCAGTAAGCGCTACGCGCAAACGGTTGCCCGGTGGCTCGTTCATCTGACCATATACCAGAGATACTTTATCCAATACGTTGGAGTCATTCATCTCGTGGTAGAAGTCGTTACCTTCACGGGTACGCTCACCCACACCGGCGAATACAGAATAGCCGCTGTGTTCGATAGCGATGTTACGGATCAGTTCCATCATGTTTACGGTTTTACCAACACCGGCACCACCGAACAGACCTACTTTACCACCCTTGGCGAACGGGCATACCAGGTCAATTACCTTGATACCGGTTTCCAGAAGCTCAACCGCGCTGGATTGATCTTCATAGCTTGGTGCTTCACGGTGGATAGACCATTTCTCTTCCTCACCGATAGGACCTGCCTCATCGATAGGATTACCCAGTACATCCATAATCCGGCCCAGGGTAGCTTTACCCACAGGAACAGAAATAGGCGCACCAGTGTTTTCAACTTGCAGGCCACGACGCAAACCGTCAGTGGTACCCAAAGCGATAGTACGAACTACGCCGCCACCAAGCTGCTGCTGAACTTCCAGCGTCAACCCGTTCAAGTCACCAGAGGTAACTTTCAGTGCGTCGTAAACCTTTGGAACCGCGGACTGTGGAAATTCAATATCCACAACGGCACCGATTATCTGGACGACCTTACCTTGACTCATAATTTGTCCTCTTGATTTTTAAACCTTTGCCTACACAGCTGCGGCGCCGCCGACGATTTCGCTGATTTCCTGCGTAATCGCCGCCTGACGGGCCTTGTTGTAGATCAGTTGCAGTTCGTCAATCAGGTTGCCCGCGTTATCTGTCGCGGCTTTCATGGCAACCATTCGCGCAGCCTGCTCAGAGGCGGCGTTTTCAACTACACCCTGATATACCTGGGATTCCACATAACGAACCAGCAACATATCCAAAATAGGTTTTGGATCCGGTTCGTACAGGTAGTCCCAACGGTGCTTGTATGCTTTGTCGTCAGACTTGGGCAAAGGTAGCAATTGACTGATCTTGGGGGCCTGAGTCATGGTATTCACAAAATTGTTGTATACCAGATACAGACGATCGATCTCGCCATTGTCAAAGGCGCTGAGCATGACCCTAACCAGGCCAATCACGTCTTTAACGCTGGGCGCATCACCGATTCCCGATTCCGCTGCCAATACCTTACCGCCGAAACGGTTGAAAAAGCTGCAGGCTTTCGAACCTAAAGCAGCAAATTGCACTTGCGCGCCTTTTTGCTGCCAGGCTTTGGCATCTTTTACTACCGCCTTGAATTCGTTGGTGTTTAAGCCACCACATAATCCACGATCAGTAGAAATAACGATGTAACCTACGGCCTTGACATCGCGCTCTTCCAAATATGGATGACGGTATTCAAGGTTGGCGTTGGCAAGGTGACCAATCACGCTTCGCATGCTGTCAGCGTATGGACGGCTGGAAGCCATACGGTCTTGCGCCTTCTTCATTTTGGAGGCGGCAACCATTTCCATAGCGCTGGTGATCTTCTGAGTATTTTTGATACTCCCGATCTTACCTTTTATCTCTTTACCACCGGCCATGACACTCTCCCGATTACTCAACGATGGATGCGCCTAAGCGCATCCAGTTATTTACCAAGTCTGCGTATCCTTGAATTTGCCCAGGGCTTCTTTCAAGGTTGCTTCGATCTCGTCGTTGTAGTTACCCGTGCTATTGATAGTGTTCATGAGCTCGGCGTATTCGGCATCCATAAAGGCATGCAGAGCAGATTCAAAGTCCAGGACTTTCTTCAGCTCAACATCTTTCAGGAAACCTTTTTCAACGGCAAACAGAGACACAGCCATTTTCGCTACATTCAGCGGGCTGTACTGTTTCTGTTTCATCAGTTCAGTTACACGCTCACCATGCTCCAACTGGGCACGCGTAGCGTCGTCCAGGTCAGAAGCAAACTGTGAGAAGGCCGCCAGTTCGCGATACTGAGCCAGGGCCAGACGAATACCGCCACCCAGCTTCTTGATGATCTTGGTCTGTGCTGCACCACCTACACGAGAAACCGAGATACCGGCGTTAACAGCAGGACGAATACCAGCGTTAAACAGGTTGGTTTCCAGGAAGATCTGACCATCGGTAATAGAGATTACGTTGGTCGGTACGAAGGCAGAAACGTCACCAGCCTGAGTTTCGATGATAGGCAGCGCGGTCAATGAACCTGTCTTACCTTTCACTTCGCCCTTGGTGTAGTTTTCTACGTATACGGCGTTAACACGCGCAGCACGCTCCAGCAAACGGGAGTGCAGATAGAAAACGTCACCTGGATAGGCTTCACGGCCTGGCGGACGACGCAGCAGCAAAGAAATCTGACGATAGGCAACGGCCTGCTTAGACAGGTCATCGTAAATGATCAGAGCGTCTTCACCACGGTCACGGAAGTATTCACCCATAGTACAGCCAGCAAAGGGAGCCAGGTACTGCAGGGCTGCAGATTCAGATGCAGAGGCAGCCACCACAACAGTGTGAGCCATGGCACCATGCTCTTCCAGCTTACGTACTACGTTGGCAATAGTAGAAGCCTTCTGGCCTACCGCTACATAGATACACTTAATGCCAGTACCTTTCTGGTTGATGATGGCATCAACGGCCAGCGCAGTCTTACCAGTCTGACGGTCACCGATAATCAACTCACGCTGACCACGACCAACAGGGATCATGGCATCGATTGACTTGTAACCAATCTGAACAGGTTGATCAACCGACTGACGCTCGATTACGCCAGGTGCGATTTTTTCAACCGGCTCAAAACCGTCAGCGTCGATAGCACCTTTACCGTCGATAGGCGCGCCCAGGGTGTTAACCACGCGACCCAGCAGGTTGCGGCCAACAGGCACTTCCAAAATACGACCGGTGGATTTAACCTTTACGCCTTCTTGCAGGTCAGCATAAGGGCCCATCACTACCGCACCTACGGAGTCACGCTCCAGGTTCAATGCGATGGCATAGCGACCGCCAGGAAGCTCGATCATTTCACCTTGCATTACATCAGCAAGGCCATGGATACGGATAATACCGTCGGTTACACCAACGATAGTTCCTTCATTACGTGCTTCACTTACTACTTCGAACTGCTCAATTCGCTTTTTAATCAGTTCTGCAATTTCAGTGGAATTCAGTTGCATACTCTTTCCCCGTTATGCTTGCAACGCGTCTGCGAGACGGTTCAATTTGCTTCGGATGGAACCATCAATAACAGTGTCACCGGCTTTAATTACAGCGCCGGCAACCAATGCAGGGTCCACGTTACAATTCAGCTTAACTTTTCGTGCGAGACGTTTTTCAAGAGACGCGCTGAGATCGGCCTGTTGCTTAGCACTGAGCTCGACAGCGGAAGTGACATCAACGTCAACTTCTTTGTCGTAGTCAGCCTTGAGCTGGTTAAACAAACCCAATACATCAGGAAGCGTGTTCAAGCGTCTGTTTTCAGCCATTACCTTGATCAGGTTCTGGCCGTGCAGATCGAGTTCGTCACCACAAACCTTAATAAACACCTCAGACAGACGGTCTGCCGCGGCAGCACTGCTGAGTAAGTTTTGCATGGCCTCGTTGTCTGCCACAGCAGCGGCAAAGGTCAGCATGTGCTGCCATTTGTCCACTGCCTGGCTCTCGACTGCATAATCGAAAGCAGCTTTGGCATAAGGGCGAGCGATGGTTGTCAATTCAGACATAAGCTCATAACCCCTTATAGCTCAGCGACCAGTTTTTCAACTATGTCACTTTGTGCCGCTGCATCGATTTGACGCGCTAAAATTTTCTCTGCACCAGCAACGGCCAGAATAGCAACCTGCTTGCGCAGTTCCTCTTTGGCACGGTTACGTTCGGCTTCAATTTCGGTCTGGCCGGAAGCGATGATCTTGTCACGCTCCTGGTGTGCACGCTCTGTCTCTTGATCAACAATCTGCGTAGCACGCTTTTTGGCCTGCTCGATAATTTCAGCCGCTTGTTGCTTGGCTTCTTTCAATTGCTCTTTGGCTTTTTCCTGAGCAATCTGCAAGTCTTTTTCGGCCCGATCAGAAGCAGCCAGCCCATCGGCTATCTTCTTCTGACGCTCCTCAATCGCAGCCATAATAGGTGGCCACACGTATTTCATACAGAACAGTACGAAAACGGTGAAAGCGATAAGTTGGCCAATTAGAGTGGCGTTAATATTCACGACCGCTCCTCCTCGTTAGTTGTTCGCGTTGAAAGTGGATAAAACTTAGGCACCAACAGCGAACAACAGGTACAACGCGATACCAACACCGATCATGGCGATAGCATCGATCAGACCTGCTACGATAAACATTTTTACTTGCAGTTGAGGAGCCAGTTCAGGTTGGCGAGCTGCAGACTCCAGGAATTTACCACCCAGCAGACCGAAGCCGATAGCAGTACCCAGAGCACCCATACCGATAAGTAGAGCAACAGCGATGTATAACATGTATATCTCCGATTTTTAGTTAAGTTAAAAGTTAAAGGTTTAAGGTTAAATTAGAAAAAAATCTCTAATACGTTTTAGTGGTCTTCACAGGCCAGGCTCAGGTACACGATGGTCAACATCATGAAAATAAAGGCCTGCAGTGGAAGCACCAGAATATGGAATACCGCCCAGACGAAATGCAGAGGCAACTGGAAGAAGCCAATAGTAGCGATCAGGATAAAGATCAGCTCACTGGCATACAGGTTGCCGAACAAACGCAGCGCCAATGACAACGGACGCGCCAACAGGGTAACCACTTCAAGAATCAGGTTTACAGGAATAAATACCGGATGACCAAAGGGCTGCATACTCAGCTCTTTAGCAAAACCACCAAGGCCTTTTACCTTAATTGAATAAAACAGGATCAGGGCAAATACACCTAAGGCCAGGGCAAAGGTCATATTCAGATCCGTGGTGGGTACGGCTTTCATATAGACATCATGCGGGTCCATGCCAAAGCCATACTGGCCAATCAATCCGGCAATGGAGGGCAATACATCAACCGGCATTAAATCCAGTAGGTTCATTAACAGAACCCAGACGAAAATGGTCAGAGCCAGAGGTGCTATCAAGACACTCTTGCCATGAAAAGTGCTTTTCACGTTGTCATCAACAAAATCCACCACCAACTCAACAAATGCCTGCATTTTGCTCGGCACGCCGGAAGTGGCCTTTTTGGCGACACTACGGAAGATAAACAGGAACAGCAAGCCCATCGCGATGGACCAGCCCAGGGTATCCACGTTCCACTGCCAAAAGCCGGCGTCAGCACAAGCTTTGTTAAAGGCAACACCCGTTTCGGTGTTACACATAGTGGCATTGGTTAAATGGTGTGTGATGTACTCTTTGGTAGAGATTTCTGATGCCATTAGTTATCCCAACAAGTTTTTTAAAAAATCTTTCATCTCAATGTTTTATTCTTATCAAAAGGACCCATTGAGTCATCATTGTGGCAGCGAAGCTAGCAAACAGTACGCTGACCTTCATATCAGGCCACTGGAACACTGCCACAAAGAAAAAAATCGTTAATATCAGTTTGAATTTAGCGCCCTGACTAAAGCTGCGCACAACCAGTTGATTCTTACTGGCGCCAGCATGTCTGAAAGCAAGGTGGGCAAATACGGCATTGGGGATAACGCAGGCACAAACACCTGCTAAAGCGGACAACCCACTGTCAGTCCCCCACAACCACCATGTAGCGAGGGACAGGAGCAAACCTGTCAGGCTCTGGGCGATTAATACTCTTCTGGCCAGCAACTTGCCGGTCCTGGCCAAATCCGCCACTGCGTTCCCCGCTCGATTCAAACTCTATTCAAAAGCGCCAAAATTATACTGTTTCGCCGCAAATATTCAACAATTACCGGATTATGCCCTGGTCTTATAAGTTGGAAGAATAAAGCGCCATCAGCAGGGGTAACTGAATCAGTGAATTTTAGCCAGAATACCGTCCAGTTCCTCAAGGCTGGTGTAGTTGATGACCAACTTACCTTTACCTTTGCTGTTGTGGCTAATAGACACTGATGCGCCTAAATTTTCGGAAAGCTGGGTTTCCAGCCGCTTAACATCCGGGTCGGCCTTCTTCTGTGGTTTTTCAGGTGCAGGTTCCAAAATCTTACGGACCAATTTTTCCGCATCCCTGACCGTCATACCTTTGGCGACAACAGTACGCGCTGCGTCAATTTGCTGTTCACCTTGCAAAGACAGCAGGGCACGTGCATGGCCCATTTCAATGTCTCCGTACTCCAGTAACAGTTTGACATCATCGCTGAGGTTATTAAGACGTAACAGGTTAGTGACACTGGCTCGTGATTTGCCCACTGCATCAGCAACTTCCTGATGCGTTAACTCAAATTCATTGAGTAATCTTTGCAGAGCCTGGGCTTCTTCCATGGCATTGAGATCTTCTCGCTGAATATTCTCAATCAGGGCAATGGCCACCGCCGCTTCGTCTGGTACATCTTTGACCAAACAGGGGATTTCCGCCAGTTGCGCCATTTGGGACGCACGCCAGCGTCGTTCACCAGCAATAATCTCGTACTTCTGCTCATCCAGTTTGCGCACTACGATGGGCTGTATAATCCCCTGTGAGCGGATAGATGCTGCCAGATCTTCGAGGGCCTCAGGGGACATATCTTTACGAGGCTGATATTTACCGGGTTGTAGGAACTCAACGGGCAATTTTTGCAGTTCACCACTTTTTTCGAGCTGTTCCAGGTCACTTTCCTGTTTGGCGTGCTGATTACTGGTGGCCAGTAACGCATCCAGGCCTCGGCCTAGTCCTCGTTTCTTGCTCGACATGGGGTCCTCAAAATTCTATTTGGTAAATTCAGTCGGCGAATTCTAACGGATTAACCGGCTTTAGCTACAGTGCTTTCTCTGTCGCGTCTACGCAGGATTTCGCCAGCTAACGCCAGATAAGCCTTAGCCCCGGCCGACGACTTTTCATAGTACATAGCTGGCGCCCCAAAGCTTGGTGCTTCAGCCAGACGCACATTGCGGGGAATGACAGTACGATAAACCTGTTCGCCAAAATGGCGCTTTAACTGCTCAGAAACGTCATTGGCCAGGCGATTGCGAGGATCGTACATGGTGCGCAATACCCCTTCGATTTTCAAATCCGGATTCACCACCGACGCCAGCTTGCGAATAGTATCCATTAGGGCGGTTAATCCCTCCAGCGCATAATATTCACATTGCATCGGAACCAGCACCGAGTCCGCTGCAGCCATGGCGTTAACGGTCAGTTGGTTAAGAGAGGGAGGACAATCGATAAAGATATAATCATAGTAATCGCGCACCGGTTTCAAAGCGTTACGCAGCCTGACTTCCCGGGCAAACAATTCCATTAACTTGATTTCTGCCGCCGTCACATCACCATTGGCAGCAATAAGATGGTACTTCCCAGAAGTTTCCTTAACGATGACTTCGTCGACAGGCTTTTCTTCGATCAGCAGCTCGTAACAGGTTGAGTCAACCTCAAATTTATCAACACCACTGCCCATGGTCGCATTACCCTGCGGATCCAAATCAATCAGCAGAACCTTACGCCGGGTAGCCGCCATAGAAGCGGCAACGTTAACCGCCGTGGTCGTTTTTCCTACTCCACCTTTTTGATTTGCAATGGCAATGACCTTACCCAAGACAAGCTTCCCCACGTTCTGTTAGATTTTTCGGATCTTGACCAGATGTCGTTGTGCATCCAGACCGGGCACATCCAGCTTGACCACTTCACTGACCGCAAAATTGGCAGGGATGTCATCCATTTCTTCGCCTGGAAACTGACCCTTTAGGGCCAGAAAAACCCCCTCAGAATCTACCAGATGCTGGCACCAGTGCAACATATCTTTTATCGAAGCGAAAGCACGGCTTAAAACAGCATCAAAAGGTATACCCTGCTGAAATTCCTCAACCCGGCACTGCACGGCTTGCACATTAGGTAGTGCCAGTTCGTGCGCTACCTGCTTAATGAAACGAACCCTTTTGCCCAGACTGTCAAGCAATACAAACTCACAATCAGGCCGCATAATAGCCAGTGGTATGCCAGGTAAACCCGGCCCGGTACCCACATCAATAAACCGGCTTCCTTGCAACAGTGGCGCAACCACAATTGAATCGAGAATATGCTTAACCAGCATTTCCTTGGGGTCACGCACCGAAGTGAGGTTATATGCTTTGTTCCACTTGTCTATCAGTTGAACAAAGCGAACCAGATTTTGTTTTTGCGTCAGACTAACCGACAGAGACAAGTTGGCAAGACCGTCATCCAGGCTGGCGAGCAATTCACTATCGACGAGCATCATCAGGCAGATTCTTTTTCCAGTTTTTTAAGCAGCCCCTGTTTTTTCAGGTGCACCAACAACAATGAAATTGCCGCGGGCGTTATACCTGAAATACGGGATGCTTTACCCACAGTCTCAGGACGGGCCGCTTTTAGCTTGGCGACCACTTCATTTGATAAACCAGAAATACAGGCGTAATCGAAATCAAGCGGCAACAAGGTATTCTCATTGCGTTGTGTTCGCTCAATTTCATCCTTCTGACGTTCTATGTAGCCAGCATATTTGATTTGAATTTCCACTTGTTCTGCAGCCAAGGGATCATCCAGGCCCGGACCAAGATCCTGGATCTGCATTAGCTCAGCGTAGCTCATCTCCGGGCGACGAATCAGTTCCTCAAGAGAATGCTCGCGTACCACAGGATTTTTCAATTTCTGATTCAAAGCTTCTGCGGCCGGATGCTTGGGATGCACCCATTGGCTGCGCAGACGCTGACGTTCTGTCTCAATGGCTTCCAGTTTGTTATTGAAAACAGCCCAGCGGTTGTCGTCCACCAGCCCAAGTTCCCGACCTTTGGCCGTCAAACGCAAATCCGCATTGTCTTCGCGCAGAAGTAAGCGATACTCGGCACGGCTGGTAAACATACGGTAAGGTTCTTGTGTACCCATAGTCGCCAGATCGTCGATCAAAACACCCACATAGGCTTCGTCACGCCTTGGCGTCCAGGCGTCTTTACCCTGCACCTGCAGGGCAGCATTCATGCCTGCGATTAACCCCTGTGCACCGGCTTCTTCATACCCGGTTGTACCGTTAATCTGTCCGGCAAAGAATAACCCTTTGATAAACTTAGTTTCTAAAGATTGTTTCAGATCCCTTGGATCAAAGAAGTCATATTCTATGGCATAGCCAGGTCGCACAATATGTGCATTTTCAAAGCCTTTGATGGAGCGCACCAATTGCCATTGCACATCAAAAGGTAAACTGGTTGAAATACCATTAGGGTAAATTTCAATGCTGTTCAGCCCTTCCGGTTCGACAAAGATCTGATGTGAGATCTTGTCCGCAAAGCGCACGATCTTATCTTCAATGGAAGGGCAGTATCTGGGTCCTATGCCTTCGATTACTCCCGCATACATCGGCGACTGATGCAGATTGGCGCGGATAATGTCATGGGTTTGCTCATTGGTATGAGTGATATAGCAAGGGATCTGTCTGGGGTGATCTTCGACCTTACCCAGATAAGAAAACACCGGCAGAGGATCATCACCAGGTTGCTCCTGCATCTTTGAGAAGTCCAGAGTCCTGGCATCCAGACGCGCTGGCGTACCGGTTTTTAAGCGGCCTACCCTGAACGGCAGATCTCTCAGACGTTTAGACAGGGCATTGGCCGGTGGGTCACCTGCACGACCCCCCTGATAATTCTGCAGGCCAATATGAATCAGCCCTCCAAGAAAAGTTCCTACGGTCATCACCACCGTTTTGGCCTGGAACTTAAGGCCCATCTGGGTAACCACCCCTACAACCTGATCATTTTCCACAATCAGATCATCACAAGATTGTTGAAATAATGTCAGATTAGGCTGTTGTTCCAGTATGTTACGAATAGCTGCCTTGTATAGGCTACGATCTGCCTGGGCTCTGGTGGCTCTTACTGCCGGGCCCTTACTGGAATTTAGCGTTCTGAACTGGATCCCGCCCTGATCCGCTGCCTTGGCCATGGCACCACCCAAGGCATCAATTTCCTTCACTAAATGGCCTTTACCAATACCACCGATAGCAGGGTTACAGGACATCTGTCCCAAAGTGTCTATGTTGTGAGTTAGCAGCAAGGTGGCTGCACCCATCCGAGCAGAGGCCAGAGCAGCTTCAGTACCGGCATGGCCGCCACCAACAACAATGACATCAAACTTTTCTGTGTAGAACATCTTTCACTTCTAACCTGCCAAATTCGGGGCGCATATTCTATAGAGTTTCGGCTCTAAACGGAACGATTAAAATTCGAGCAGCAGATCTTTTTGATCCTTGGATCCGGATAATAAAAGAAAGGATCTGTTTAGATCTCTTTATTTATTTTTATTGTTTTTAAGCACGGCCGATCCTTTGGATAACACAATATAACTTATATTTATCAATATTTTAGATGTTGATCTAAGGTGTGAGTAAATACTGATCTACCCGGTATAAGCTGGGATCAAAACGCGATCTTATCCACAGGGGGGGAGAAGCAAAAAGTTATTCTATGAGTGATCAAAGGATGATCACAGCATTACAATAGATCTTATCCACAAAGGCTGTAATCCTGTGCCATCTCTGTGTATAAGCTTGGGGTTGATCTTGGGTAAGATCACAAGATCCTTTACCGAACTGGGCTGATCGAGGATCTGGTGTTTTGATCCAATTCACTGGGGATAAAAAGTGTGGTGAGTTTTAACGGCATCAGCACACTAACCAGTATGCTGATGCAAGGCATGGAATTATCTTACCTGGTTAGGCACGTACCCAGAGGTTTTTTTCGTTGTAGTAAAGTCATCTTCGACAGTTTTCCGTCTGCTTGGGCCATTAAAACGCACTTTGTAAGTGTCGTATTCCTTAATCGATTCAAAGCAGTAAGGGCCTACTGCTTGCTCCAAACCGGCTAAATCATGATTAGTAATCAGAATACAGTTCTTGTTCTGGCTGTACCTTTGCCTAAGCAAAGTGCCTAACCAACTTTGGGTGCTTTTCTTAAGCATGGTTTCATTGACGCAGACTTCGTCAAGGATGAGCAGGTCCACCGTCATCAGTTCCTGGGTGATTTCCCTGAATTTCTGACCTATATCGTCTTTTGCCGAGTAGTCATATGAAAAATAACGCATCTCTAACAGGCTGGTTAATTGCCGGTATAAGACGGAAATTTCATATCTGTCAATCAACTCATGGGCAATGGCGCCAGCAATGTGTGACTTGCCACGTCCATAGTCGCCATAGAACAGCATCATATGTGAACCACTGGCACGCCAGCTTGGATCACTATGTGCAGCGATAAAAGACTGGGCGATGCTGACAGCTTCGGTAACGTCCGGGCTGTCTTGTATTAGATTACTGAATGTCCACTTTGGATTCAGGTCGGAGCGGCCATGAATCTGTTCAATTCGTTTGCGCTTTGCATCCAACTGCAACTGTCTGACTTCCTGGTTGGCCTGGTGCTCGTATTCCTTTCTCAACTGTGCATAATCTTTTGCTTGTTCCACCCGGCTTGTTTTACCAAGTGTTCGGCCGAACTGTTCTATTTTATCCTTTAGACTTTGCACTGTATTTCTCCACCAGTTTTTTAGCGTTTTCGTCTGCACTCAGGCCGGCTGTCACAGCGACCAGTTGATGCCCTACTTTTTGCTTTTGCCCTGGAGCTAGTCGCGATTTTTTGAGATGCAAAACAAACTTCTGGGTCCACTGAAAGCCAGTCAGATTGATTTCAGGACGTGTTAACCAGTAAGCAATAAATTCACCCAAGTCTTCATCAGTATATTGGTTATCCAGCAGGCCTACCAGTTGGCTAAGCTCATCGAACAGTTTGTCATCCGGGCGCCAGTCCATCGACATAGACTGCCATTGTAAGTGTAAGCTCTGATACTGGCTGACGGACGTTGCCACCAGTGGTAACAGCAATTGTTGTCCATTCAGGCTACGTGAACTGATACATTGCTCCTGACAATCTACCAGACCTGCGTCGGCCAGTTCCTTAAGTAACTGATTTATATGACGGCCTAAATTAAACAAGGTTTGTTTGCTGTTAAGCAGTGCCAGCAATTTCCGGTAATTGAGAGGCTGTGTCAGACCAGAAGTCTTATCAACCTCTGGTCGTAGGCCCAGGCAATAAAGCACTCTGGCTTCGTTGCTTAATGTGGTTTGCAGCGCAATGAGTTCTGACTGGTTCAATGGCTCACTCCTGATCCAGCCATTGCATTAATACGTCCGTTGTCAGTTCAGATTCAATCCATTCTATGACTTTGTCTTCTGGGACAGGATGTTCCAGCACATCCACGTACAGAGGGGGAGCAAGTAATTTAGCACCAGCTGCATCAAAGAGTCTTTGCATCTGCTTGCTGCCCTCACAGAATGTGTCATAGCTGCTGTCACCTAAACCCACCACCAGGTAGGGTTGCCCGAGCAGTGAATGCCCGGCAATTTGTCTGGCAAAAGGTTGGATATTATCTGGTAGTTCCCCTGCACCGTGGGTAGAGGTACAGACAAACCAAAGACTATTAATGTTTAGGCTGGGCAGGTCCGGGTTAAGGTGCTGTCTGTGTTCAATACCTAGTGCTGAGAGTTTAGCGCTGATGGCGTCTGCTACATATTCTGTCGCGCCAAGCATTGAACCAACCAATATCTCTATCTGTCGCATGTTTAATACAGGGTTTGCTTGCATGGCAGCATTATATCAAGTTGTTGATAAAATGGCCTTGCGTGATTTTGCCTGATAATCACAGCGATTCTGTCGGTGTGCAATATTGGGCGCTATAGTGAAGGCTATGGCGACTACCCTAAAAATTTTACTCTGCTCAGGTTACAAATGAATCAAACGTCAGAACAAGATGAGTTGCTGTTTTGCAGTGAAGAGGATGAGTCGGCTGATTCCCCCGCCGGAGGCAGCCCCTGGAAGGTGTTAGTGGTAGACGATGATGAGGAAGTGCATGTTCTTACCCGCTTGGTGTTAAGAGATCTGGTATTTGAAGGGCGGCCATTGCAGCTGCTTAGCGCCAGAAGCGGTATACAGGCTCGTGAAGTCCTAACCAGTGAATCTAATATAGCCTTAGTCTTATTGGATGTTGTGATGGAGTCTGATGACGCCGGCTTGCAACTGGTGAAGTATATTCGTCGAGAGCTTCACAATGATGCTGTACGGATAATTTTAAGAACCGGTCAGCCAGGTCATGCACCGGAACAGGAAGTGATCCTCAAGTACGATATTAATGACTACAAAGAAAAAACCGAACTCACTCTGCAGAAGTTACTGACCGCAGTGGTGTCTTCCTTGCGTTCATATAAATATATAGAGCAGGTTGTTCAGTTGAATCAGGAGCTGGAAATAAAGGTCCGGCAACGTACAAAAGAGTTACAAAAGGCCAATGCCAAGTTACAGCGTACGGTGCAGGCGTTGCAGGAAGGCGAAGAGGCAGGAAAACGTATTCAGTTTAAATTGCTTCCGCCATCTGACACACACATCAACGGCATAGACTTTGCGCATATTTTATGGCCCTCTGAGTTTATGAGTGGTGATTTTGTAGATTATTTTCCTATTGATGATCGCTATGTGGGATTTTACCTGGCCGATGTTTCCGGTCATGGTGTGTCATCGGCTTTTGTGACGGTTTATCTCAAGCGTTTTATTTCCAACATGCTGGAGCAATACCGACACGGCGAGGAGCAAAGTGTTCTTGACCCTGCCGCAGTGTTAACCGCCCTAAACAGTGCCTTGTTAGCGGAGAACCTGGGCAAGCATATTGCGATTTTCTATGCCGTAATAGACCGACTGCATAACAAATGCAGATATATAAATGGTGGCATATTTCCCTGGCCGTTGCTGATACAGCATGAACGAGCTGAATTTGTGGAAAGCCGTGGTACGCCAGTGGGGTTGTTTGATTTCAGCCAATATCAAAGTGCGGAATGTCATTTGGCTGAGGCGTTTCAACTTTATTTATTCTCTGATGGTGTGCTGGAAATTATGACCGATAAAACCCTCGAGTCAAAAATGGCTACGTTACATGCATGTGTGAAGATGCCTGTGAAATCTTTACAGGATTTGGCGGGTCGTTTAGGTATAAGTGAGTCAATGAGTTTACCGGATGATTTGGCTATGTTGTCTGTAACCAGAAGATAAATCACTGCTGGCACCGGAGATGCAATGAATAAAGAACATGTTCTGTTTGCCTGCCAGGATGGCGTGTGTGTATTCAAGTTTGTAGGCGATCTCAGGCATACTGATGTGCAAGGGATGGATTCCTATGTACAGTCTTTATTTCAGCCACACAAACGCTGTAATGCTGTTTCAGTAGATTTAAGCCAGACCCGCTATATGGACAGTACCTGTCTTGGTTTGTTGGCCATGATTGCCAGATACAGCATCGCTGCCGATAGCGGCAAGCCTGCGCTGGTTTGTAACAATAAGGACATGCTGCAGTTGCTGAGAAGTATGTGCCTTGACCAGGTGTTTGTACTGGTTGAAAGGGGCAGGGAACAACTTAATTTTCAGGGGCTGGAAGGCGATACCAGTGATGACATGCAGGCCAGACTAATCTACCAGGCACATCAAGCCCTCAGTGACTTAAGTGAAAGCAACAAGGCTATGTTTCAGCCGGTAGTGGATTTAATGGCTGAAGAATTAAAAAATAGCAGGAAATAGATTTCTGACTATTTACCGATACAGAAAGTGAAAAACTCAATAAAAACAGTGGTTTTTGTATTTTCTGGTGGGATCGTAGTGGTCTACTTTCGCATAAGAAAATATCGTGTAAGTAAAATATAGGAAAATACTGATTACTACTAGCTCAAGCCCTCTATACGCCATCCACATTCTGCAAATCCTACTGTTGGTAGGTTGGTTTGCCTCCTAATCGATTTAAGTCACTCAAACCAGGTTGTTCCAACCACTCAATAAATGCCTCTGCAGACACCAAACCCAACACAACGCGCAAAACCCCTTCAATAAATACGGTATGTTCTATTAATGTAATGTCATGTGCTCCAGCCACCTTCCTTTTACAGGTTTCGTCAAAGTGTGGCTTACCCAATGTGATACGTCTGTAGGTCGGGTTGAAGTCCGCTGATTTTTGAAGAACAGCCCAAGCTTCTTCTTTGCCAATTAACGGATTCTTCTTATGAGTCGTTTTGCACTCAATCAGGACTGTTTTATTACCCAATTGAAGCATCAAATCAGGGACATTTTGTCGCCTACCATCATCTACTTCCGTTACTATCCAAGAAGTCTCTTCTTTTAATAATTCAAGAATAGCAACTTCATAATCAGTATCGAAACTCTTATTACAATTATCTACAAGAGCTTCCACCCCGACAGTTTTGGCAACCCGCGTATGGGCATTTGTTAATCTGTCTTCTGTAATACCAGATACAGATTCAACTGCTTCAACCAATGCTTCAGCACGCGTAGCATTGCGAAGAATAGAGATTAGCTTGTCCATGCCACTCGCTAGTACATCTTTGAGAGTAGTAATTCCTTGGGCAACTAGGGCCATGGCTCGCTGTCTCCCAACTCCAGGAACTTGATATTTTTGAGCAACCCGAAGTACATCTAATGCGTCAGCTGGGGCTCCCCATCTAACCATGCGGGATAACATTCCCAATTGATTGGTGATGTTTTGGGAGCAGTTGAATTCTGGCACACAGGATAACTTTTGGAGTCCTTCTAATACCCAAGCAACATCGTTGGAAAGACGATGGATCTGTCCAGAGGATACTTTGGTCTTGTAGGCTATTTTTCTTTCTTGCTCACCCTGAGAGAACAAGAAAACTGCGTGAACACATTGAGCAGCCCTAACATTGGTAGCATTCAATGTAAGTAATAGGTCTTCTCCACGCAGATAAGAGACTGATTCGTACTCTGCTGGCTGATACGTTAGAAATCTGGTTGGTCTCTCACCACTAAATTCATCACTCATTACGACTGCATGAATCAAACCCAAAACAGATTCTTCAAATGATTCTTCCAAGCGGTCATGATGATCAGCCAGAAGGTTAGCGAACTGCACTGCTGTGGACGGTAACAAACCTGTGGATGCAGTTACTGCTCCGAATGGCGTTACTGCTAGCTCTGTTCCCTCTGATACAATCAGATTGTGCTTCATTAACCAGTCTATGGATTCACGAGTCTTAACTTCTAGAGCCTGAAGTTTGACAGGGTTACTCTCGAGGGTTTGGTACCAATAAAGAGTGTTTTTAAAGAACCCTATGACAGAGTCATAATTTGCAGCAAGACCTGCTGCAATTATAGCAAGTACTGTTTTTCTTAACCCTACTGAGAAGTAGCGGGATTCAAGTTGATCATTCTCCGGTAAAACAAGCTGGTTGGCATGCTGAAGTTCGAGCTGGCTTCTCGGAATAATGATAGAAAACCCTTCTGAATGCATTCCCAATCGGCCTGCTCGCCCAGACATATTTCTATAATCCCATCTGGCTATTCGGCTACCTGCCCGATCCCCCCACTTATACGTTAATTTCCAAAATATGATGGATTTGAAGGGAAAATTTACTCCCGCTGCCAGTGTTGTAGTTGCGAAACAAACATCTATATTACCTTCACTAATTCCTCGCTCAATGACCTGCCTTTCTTGAGGAGATAGATCAGCTGTATGGAAAGCTACATGTCTTTCAGCATGTTCTCGAAGGCTATTTGATGACTCAGTGGGTTCAGAAAAGAGTTCAAGCTGATTAGATAACTCTATACCACGGTTTTGCTTGGGGCGGCTCCTAGAGAAGGATTGCGCAAGTTGAGTAGCCTCACGACGTGACTCAGTGAAAACTAAAATAGGTCCACGACCAAGAGACAAAAGTTTAGAAATTGCGTTTTCCACGTTTGAAGGAGCTTCGCCTCCTATATCAACCAATTCTCCTTTTTCTTGTCCAAACGTGGTTCTGTAAGAATGACCGTTGAACCAAATTTCTTGATGGAGTGGAATATCGCGGTGGTTGCTCGAGACCAACTTGCATTGAAGCCATCCTGCTAGATCTTCCGCATTCTCTACGGTTGCAGTGAGTGCAATAAATTGACTAACACCTCTCTGTCTCAATGCTGCACTGTAGTGGCATAGTTAATTTGGCCACCTAATTAGAGCTGCTATGATGCAGTCAGAACTTCATTAG
>NZ_BAAAEI010000013.1:0-53284 GCF_039522935.1 Bowmanella denitrificans
ACTTTTTTAAATTTCGTTGCTTGCCGCTCCTTGAATCTTCCTGGCTGACTGGGAGGCCTTTCTGCCTGCCCCGTCGAAGTGGTGCGCATTCTACAGACCAGCGAAAACAGATCAAGGGATTTTTGCAAAAAACATTTCGTTCGCGCGTTTATTGAACAAAACTATAGATAATACGCCATTTGGCAGGGCTTACGACCGTATCAGCAGTTTAGTTGGCGTAATGTAAATAAATCGGTAACATAGCTCTGCTACGTCATTTTCTAATTATAATTTAGGTAGTTACATGAAATCACCGGTTCTTCTTTATATAGTTATCGGCGGATTGCTGGCGGTGCTCGGCTATTTTGTCCTGCCCGCGCAAGCTGTCTCATCAAACCAGGCGCTTGCCCTGGGATTAATCGTCGGCAGTATTGCTACACCATTATTAGCCACTTTATTTGGCCAGCAGAACGCTTCTGCCAGTGGCACAGATAATGATGACAATAGTGACAGCAAAACTCTGTATGTAGGTAACCTTCCCTACCGTGCCAGTGAACAGGATGTTAAAGCCCACTTTTCAAGTCATGGGACAGTTGTATCAGTGCGCCTGATGAAAGACAGGCGTACAGGCAAACGCAAGGGATACGGCTTTGTGGAAATGCAGGGTGATGCAGAACTGATTGTCAGCACGCTGAACGATACGGAGTTTCAGGACAGAACACTTAAAGTGCGTATGGCCAAGGACAAGCAAGACGACGAGTAGTCATTAAAAATGAAAGGCCCTGAAAAGGGCCTTTTGCTTATTGTTTATCGTCTTTACTCTCTGGCTTGGCTTTGTCTGCAGTCGCTTGAGAGTCTGGCAGGTTATCCAGCAGACGCTGGTTAAAACTGTGGAATTTATTGATAGCCTGCAATAAATCCGGCGTATCCACATCCAGCATCCTGTTGACCAGCCCGTTAATCAGATTGTCGAAAGAATTGTCGTCCTGCAGTTTTTGCCGGGACTGTTCCACCATATCCAGCATCTTGTCCAGATAGTGCGAAACCGGTTTGGCATAACCTTCCATTTCTTTAAACTTGTCGTCACCGTGCTGAACCGCTTCATAGGTTTGGGTAACACGGGTCTGCTCTTGTCTGCTCAGCTGCAATGCATAGCCGGTCAGTTCTGTTTCATCAAAACCAAGTTTCAAAGCCTGCTCGAAGGCTTTCTCCACGTCACCGTTGAAAAACTCGTCGGCCAGGTCCGCCGTTTTATCTACCAGATCCCCTATGGCTTTGAGTTCCTCTTCATCCAGCTCGCCTTTTACTGAGAAGCCATATTCATTCTTCTGGTAAAACAATGTGCTCTGCTCGGCGCGCACATTAAAGGTAGAAGACTCGTCCCCATCAGACTCTGTGCTGCTGGTCTTTTCTGCATCCGCATTGTCTTTGGCTTGTTCCTTTTCCGCCTGACTACGCAGTACCAAGCTGCGATTCAGTTCAAACTGGCGAAGGTCATCAAAACTGATGGTGACTTCGTCACCATCGCGGGTGCGCACCGTCAGCTCACTGCTGTCCTGGCGGCTGTAGCTCACTGACTCACTGTAGCGCAGAGCAATCTGGTCATCTTCCTCTTCTTTATTACCGAAGATTTCGTTTTCCAGATTCTTAATGCCGTCTTCTATCAGCTCCCGACTTTTCTTGATGCCGGTGGAGATCTCTTCGTTCATAAAACCGGCCAGATCTTTCTCAGCCATCTGCACACCTTTGAGCACGCCACTCCTGGCCTGTTCAAACATCTCGGTCAGCTTTTCGTCATCCATACCTTTTGACTGCGCATGGCGGATAGCGCCACCAACGAAGCGCAGTACGTTTTTAGCCACCTCTTCAAAATCAAACAGGCTTTTGTTGTCCTGCGGCTTCGCCACAGGCAAGCTGGGACGACGATCATCCAACAACAAAGACTGGCTCAACGCGTTACTGAATATCTTAAGACTCATAAAACGCTGCGACTGCGCAGCATTCGTCAGAGTCACCGCATTTTGCTGCTGGTCCGTCGTCTGCCTCACACCGTCTTCCTTTGACGGTCCTTGTGGCTCAGAACGGCCAACATGAGGCGTGCGTTGTTCAAGACGCGCCTTTAGTTCGCCTAAATTCATGATAATGTCCTCAATACCTCTCGACTTATTATCGACCAAATTAGTACAAGTTTTAGTCATTACTGTTTAAAAGTTTTGTCTGTTCTAAAATTTGCGCATTTAGCTAAAGGCTTTACAATCGGCGGCCTTTTAGTGGAGGTAACATGCGACCAACCGAAATAGACAGTAATCAATACGAAGCACAGCTGGCAGACAAAGCGTCTGAACTGCAAGCCCTGTTAAGCGATTTTGCTATGCCGGAACTGACGCTCTATCCGTCTGCCCCACTCCACTATCGTATGCGGGCCGAGTTTCGCGTATGGCATGAGGGTGAAGATCTCTATCACATCATGTTTGACAGCCAGACCAAGGAAAAGTACCGGGTAGACCACTTCCCACCAGCCAGTTTACTGATTAACCAGGTTATGGCGGACTTATTGGTGTTGCTCAAACCCAATCAGATATTGCGACGAAAACTCTATCAAATAGACTACCTCAGCACGCTGAGTGGCGAAATTTTGGTCACCCTGGTCTATCACAAACCTCTGGATGCACAGTGGCAGGCAGAAGCAGAGCAGTTACGTGACACACTGCGGAAAACGTACCAACTGGATCTGGTTGGTCGCGCCCGCAAGCAAATGCTGTTGCTCAATCGCGATCACGTTATTGAAACGCTGAACATCAAATCCAGACCCTATCAGTTCAAGCAGATTGAAAATAGCTTTACCCAACCCAACGCCGGGGTGAACTGCAACATGATCGAATGGGCACTGGATGCCACTCAGGATGCCAGTGGAGACCTGCTGGAGCTTTATTGTGGCTTGGGTAATTTCACCCTGCCGCTGGCACAAAATTTCCGGCGCGTACTGGCCACCGAAATATCCAAAGCGTCAGTAGAAGCAGCTAATCACAATGCCCATTTGAACAAGGTCGAGAATGTTACCGTGCTGCGCATGTCCAGCGAGGAATTCACCGAAGCCCTGCAAGGTAAGCGGGAATTCAAACGAATGGGTGAGGTGAAATTGTCAGAATTTGACTGCCAGACCGTATTGGTGGACCCACCACGGGCTGGCCTGGACCCGGACACCTGCGAATTGGTTAGCGGCTACCGCAACATTTTATATATATCTTGCAACCCGCTAACCCTGAAAGACAATTTGCAGCACCTGAGTAAAACTCATGACGTTACGCGGTTTGCCCTGTTTGATCAGTTTCCTTATACCCATCATGCCGAGTGCGGTGTGATGCTGACGAAGAAACCTTATTTACCCGCGTAGAAGGCAGCGCCCCTGGCAATAAAACGAAGTTGCTGATTTAAACGCTGCGCATGCACCTTACGCTGCGCAGCATTGGCGTCGATAGCCTCGGCCCCGGCGCTGAACACCAACTTCACCATCGCCTCTGCCTGCAATCCAGCCAAATCACGATTTAAGCCGGTATGATTGGCGGTATAGTCGGTCAGTTCTTCGATAAAATGCTGAATTTCTCTTAAAACCGCCGCACGAAATGCTGGCGAGGTGCCTGAGTGCTCCCTCAGCAACAACCTGAATTCATTGCTGTTGGACACCACAAACTCCATAAAGGTATTGACCGAGGTGCTGATCACCCCACCACCGGCGTCGATTCGGGAGCGGGCCTGGCGCATCAATTGGCGCAACGCCAGGCCAGCTTCATCCACCAGGGTCAGACCCAGTTCATCGATATCCTTAAAATGCCGGTAGAACGACGTTGGCGCAATACCCGCGGCGCGGGCAACTTCCCGCAGGCTGACACTGGACAGACTGCGTTGTTCGTCCAACAGGTTAAAGGCCGCATCAATAATGGCGCGTCGGGTTTTGAGTTTCTGTTGCTGACGTCTCATGGGCTTACCCGGAGTTTAAAACGCGACGAGTGTAGCATTATATTACCGCACTTCACGCCATAGAATTCGCAGCAGTCCCTTGCCAAGCCCTGATGATCTGGCTAAATTAGCGCACAACTGTACGCCCAACTCTTTTTCTGATGCAAAAACCCGCAATTATTCTGACCAATGTTCTGGTCTTTGCCATAACCGGACTCATTAGCCTGATTCTGGTGCCACTGGAAGCTTATCTACATGGCTTTGATGTCGTCGAAGTGACCGCCTGTATTTTTCTTGTCTGGTTTTCCGGCCTGTCTATCACGGCTGGTTACCACAGGCTTTGGTCACATAAAGCCTATGAAGCGCATCCGGTGGTTAAGGTCATACTGGCCATCGGCGGCGCTTTAGCACTGCAAAACAGTATTCTGCACTGGGCGTCCGACCACCGCATTCACCACAAACACGTGGATGACGATAACAAAGATCCCTATTCCGCCGGCCGTGGATTCTGGTATTCACATATAGGCTGGATGCTGAGGGAATATCAGGCCAGTCGCTACAGTGATTACAACAACTGTCGCGATCTGCAAAAAGACCAGGTGGTTATGTGGCAGCACCGACACTATCTGCTGATCAGCCTGTCAGCCAATTTTGGTATTCCACTGCTATTGGGATGGTTCAATGGCGATATCTGGGGCATGTTGTTGATTGCTGGCGTATTGCGTTTAGTGGTTGTGCATCACGTAACCTTCTTTATTAACTCTTTAGCCCATATCTGGGGGCGGCAAACCTACACCGACCAAAACAGCGCCAGGGACAATGGCATCCTCGCCCTGTTTACCTTTGGTGAGGGTTATCACAACTTCCACCATATCTTCGAATATGACTACCGAAACGGGGTGAAATGGTGGCATTTCGATCCAACCAAGTGGCTGATACGCTCACTTTCCTGGTTAGGTTTAACCAGCGGATTGAGGCGCTGCCCAGAAGAACGCATCGAAAAAGCCAAGGCCGAAATGCAGTTAAAAAGAGTGCAACAGAGAATTGCCAGCCGGCCGGATGCACAGCATTTAGCCCAGAAAGTACAACATGAGTACGAATTGCTGGTGCAGAAATTAGCCGATTACCACATGATTAAAAAACAGCGGCTGGAAGCCAGGAAACGCCAATTGGTGGCCAGCTATGAAAAACTGGAGCTGGATTTCAGATACCGGGAACTCAAGCAAACCTTAGCGCTGGCGAAAAGACGTTGGCTGGAAGTGCATAGCCTCAAGTTTGTCTGAGACTAAATGGGGCCTTGCTTTCCCGGTAAAACTCGGTAACGCTATGATTCTATTTCAGTTGTCGGAGTCCTCCGTTGTCAACCGTTACCAACAAGAAAAACACCAAGACGCGACAGACATTTCAATTTGACGCAGTTGTTATTGGCACCGGCCCTGGTGGCGAAGGTGCCGCCATGCAATTGGCGAAAGCCGGCAAGCAAGTGGCGGTTATAGAGCGCCACGAATCGGTTGGCGGCGGCTGTACGCATTGGGGGACAATTCCGTCAAAAGCGTTACGCCATTCTGTCAGCCGCCTTATCGAATACAATTCCAATCCTTTGTTTAACGACGGTGATCGTAGTCGTCATCTGACTTTCAGTGACGTACTAACCCATGCCAGCGCGGTGATCCGTAAGCAAAGCCGATTACGGGGCACATTCTACGACCGCAATGGGGTAAAGGTTTTTCATGGTGAAGCTTCCTTTATTGACGCGCACAGCATTAAAGTTACCCGGGAAGATGGTTCGGTTGACCAGATCACCACTAAGCAGGTAGTCATTGCCACCGGTTCCAGACCCTACACCCCAGCGGATATAGATTTCGACCACCCACGGATCTACAACAGCGATTCTATTCTGTCCCTTAAACACGATCCTAAGTCGATTATTATCTATGGGGCTGGTGTCATAGGGTCGGAATACGCCAGTATCTTCCGTGGTATGGGCGTGAAAGTGGATTTGGTCAATATGCGAGACAGATTGTTGTCTTTTCTGGACGCGGAGATTTCAGACTCACTCAGCTACCACCTTTGGAATAACGGCGTGGTTATACGTCACAACGAAACCTATGCCAGTGTCGAAGGCAGGGACGATTCCGTAGTATTGCATCTGGAGTCCGGTAAGAAGATGCGTGCCGACTGTTTGCTGTTTGCCAACGGCAGAACCGGCAATACCGACATGCTTAATTTGCAGGCCATCGGCCTTAAAGCCGACTCTCGGGGACAGGTGAGAGTTGACGAAAATTATAAAACCGAAGTGGATAACATTTATGCGGTGGGTGATGTTATCGGCTATCCCAGCCTGGCGTCTGCCGCCTACAATCAGGGCCGTTTTGCGGCACAGGCCATGCTCAGTGGCAAATGTCCCTCCAGCTTAGTGGAAGATATTCCAACCGGGATTTACACCATTCCCGAGATCAGTTCTGTGGGTAAAACAGAACAGGAACTGACCGCCCTTAAGGTGCCTTATGAAGTGGGTCGTGCACAGTTTCTGCACCTGGCCCGCGCGCAGATTGCCAATACACAAGTGGGTAGCCTTAAGATTCTTTTCCATCGCGAGACTAAGGAAATTCTTGGCATCCATTGCTTCGGGGAACGGGCATCGGAGATTGTGCATATCGGCCAGGCGATCATGCAACAGAAAGGCAGTGCAAATAGCATTGAGTACTTTGTAAACACCACATTTAACTACCCGACCATGGCTGAAGCGTACCGGGTCGCAGCGATTAATGGTTTGAATCGTATTTTTTAAACATCAGCTCAGAAGGGGCTGATCAGCAAGTACAAAAAAACCGGGCTTGACCCGGTTTCCTCAACAATTCAACAAGTTACTTGCGATTGGCAGCCAACAGGGCTGGGTTTTCCAGCGCATCTCGGTGCGCAACAACTTCTATCAGGTACTTTTCCGGATAGAATCTGATAGTCGCCATGGCGTTTTCACTTTGTACCTGCGAGCTCTGGTAGATAGTCTGTTGTACATCACGGTACTGAATGTTCTGACTTATCTTAGATTGTACGCAGTCACTATTGACCGTCAGAGTATCGGCAGCCATACAGTCGAATAGCTTATTGGATTCATCGGCAGCCTGCGCCAGGCCGCTGGCAGCCAACAACGAAAATAAAATGATAGATTTACGCATTACAGACTCCTACAACAACTCTAACATGAGTGTATATACATTTTTGCAGGATTCCGCCTGCTTTGCAAACATATTTTTATGACAGGAATATGACAACCATTAAAAAAGATCCAGCTTTGCGTGATAAAACCAGCATTGTTATTCAGGAAATTCAGCAATGTCGACTTTGTGAAGCCAATTTACCTTTGGGGGCGAATCCCGTGGTACGCGGAAAGCAAGGCGCCAGGCTAATGATTATCGGGCAGGCACCCGGTACTAAAGTGCATCACAGCTCTATTCCCTGGAATGATGCTTCTGGTGACAGGCTGCGGGAGTGGCTGCAGATTTCCAGGGACGTCTTCTATGATCAGGATAAAATAGCCATTATGCCAATGGGATTTTGTTATCCGGGTAAAGGTAACAGCGGCGACCTGCCGCCCAGAAAGGAGTGCGCGCCAACCTGGCATCGCCGCTTACTTGATACCCTACCCAAGCTGCAGCTCACCTTACTTATTGGTCAGTACGCTCAACAATATTATTTGGCAGATAGCAAAAACCTGACAGAAAGAGTGAAAAATTATCAGACCTACCTGCCAGACTACTTTGCACTGCCCCACCCCTCGCCAAGGAACAATATCTGGCTTAAGAAGCATCCCTGGTTTGAAACAACATTGCTGCCTGACCTGCGTCAGCGAGTCAGGTACATTCTGTCGATGTAAGGAACATGGGCTGATCCTGCTCGGCTCTTATGTGCTGAATTTTCTTTAGGCTCTTGCCTGATAGTTATCTAAAAACTCGGTCAGCTCATGGAAAGGCATGGGTTTAGCATACAAAAAGCCCTGCGCTTCGTCGCAACCCAGGCGCAGCATATAACTGGCCTGTTCACGTTTTTCCACGCCCTCGGCGATGGTCTGCAGCCCCAATTTATTGCCCAGGGTAACAATAGTTTCGGCAATAAAGGCACTTTTACCTGCGGTGACTTCATTCACAAAAGAACGGTCCACTTTAAGTCTGTCGAGTGGTAGCTTTTGCAGATAGCTCATTGAAGAGAATCCCGTACCAAAATCGTCAATCGCGATAGTCACACCAAACTCTTTCAAGGCTTTGAGGGAATCGACAACAATCTGGGGTTCATCCATTACCACGCTTTCGGTAATCTCCAGTTCCAAGGATTTTGGATCGATCTTGCTTGCAATCAGGCAATCTTTGACCAGTGGAATAAATTGCGGATCACGAAACTGCGGCATAGAAATATTGACCGCCACCCGCAGATGAGGGAAGCCTTTTTCATGCAATAGACTTAACTTGTGACAGGCTTCTTCCAATACCCAGGCACCAATATCAATAATCAGCCCACTGTATTCAGCCAAAGGTACAAACACGGCTGGCGATACATAGCCACCTTCACTGGCAGGCCAACGTAATAAGGCTTCCATTCCCACAATGGACTCGTTTACCAGATCCACCTGCGGCTGATACCATAGCTCCAGCTTGCGCTCTGCAAAATCAGAACGTAATTGACGAATCATACCTAGTCGCCAAGTGGTTTTCTCTTCCATCTCCGGCGCATAGTACTCATAGTTTGCTGTCAGGCTTTTCTTCGCTCGGTTCAGGGCAATATTGGACTGCTTAAGAATGTTCAAGCCGTTATTGTCTTCATCCAGCAATCTGCACAATCCAATAGTGACATTGACAGGCAACGTATGATCGCCCGCTTTAAAGGGTGAATTAAACACCTTGGCAATAGTGTCTGGGTTAACTTTGTCGTCACCGCCTATCAAACCAAATACGTCAGCACCGATGCGCCCCATTTTTACATCGGCACCCATGGCACTGTGTAAACGCTCAGCAATGGCAATAAGCAATAGGTTACCCGCATCCTGCCCCAAGCCATCATTAATATCAGAAAAGTGATTTACATCCACCAATGCCGCTACCTGACTATTTAAGTCAAGACTGTTACGCTGCATCTGATCCAGCATATTGATGAACTCATTGCGGTTAGGCAATTTGGTCAGCATATCGCGGAAAGCAGCATTACGCAGTTGATGGAATAAATTGACGTTTTCATAACCCACCGAAATGCTGGACATAAACACTTCCAGCAATTGCCGATGCAGCACATTAATGGCAAAGCCTACCTGTACGTATACCGCCGCTTCGTAGCCACTGCTGTTCATATACAAAACAGAGAAGTCTTTCTCGTAGATATGGTCTTTTTGCTTCAGGCATCTCGCCACTTGTTCAATAATTTTGTCATCATGAATACTGTCCAGCTTCTCATTGATGTAGCTGGCAAAAGGACCCGCCGCCCCCAACACATAAACACTGTCGTCATCCTTATCCAATACTGAACCCGCTCTGGCGCATACCACGCCCCCGGCATCCAGACCAATAAGTGAACTGATTTGCGTCACCACCCCTTCGCAAAAGCCTTTGATGGAATGTTCTTCGAGTAAATTAGCGGCAGATGAAATAATCTTTTCCAGGCCAACCCGGCTTTGATTAATGGTCAGAATTTGTTGATAGGAACGGAGTGAAGCAATAATGGTAGTAACAAGTTTACTGCGGGTAAGTTCGGTTTTAGTCTTGTAGTCATTAATGTCATATTCTTTTATGACACTCTCTTCTGGTGCATAACCAGGCTGACCAGTCCGCAGAATAATCCGTGGCTCATTGAGCTGTAACTCTTCGCGCATACGCCTGGCCACTTGTAAACCGGCATCGTCACTTTCCATCACCACATCCAACAGGACGATAGCAATATCACTGCCATGTTCACTCAACACATTCAGCGCCTGCTCACCAGAATAGGCGTGCATAAATCGCAGGCGACGCCCATTCAGGGCTAAATCGGCCAGCGCCAGTCGGGTTACCGAGTGGATCTCTTCATCATCGTCAACAATCAGGACATTCCAAGCCTCACTTGATTCTTGCTCTTCTACCTGACTTTCATCTTCTTCCAGAAAAATCAGCTCATCATTGTCGTAATTTGTTGGACTCATCTGCCTATCCGTCACCTGTGCCGAATCAATGGGCCTACTTTTCCACTCTTGATTAACAATATCCTAATATTCATGAAAGAGAAACTTAATCCTCCAGCCTGACCAGACTGCAAAATGTGTGGGAGTGACGACACTTTAGCAATAAACTGTACAACGGCCACCGGCACAAAGCTGGTCAAGCATCTATCTAAGGCCTATGATGGCATGCATGATAGCGTTGCCAGATCTATGCAGATTCTGAAGATGAGTAAAATAGACAGCCTTAGTCACTCACCACAAGTGACCCGCATCAGGCCAGCTTCAGTTCCCAGTCAGACCGTCACGGCGCCCGCCAAGGCCGACACCAATACCTCTGTGCAGGCTTTAAAAGATCGCATGCGCCATTGGTTTGCTCAGGCAGGCATTAGCCCTGCCAGATCGGGCGGAGTGGATTTGGATGCCAGTAAGAAATTGCAGCGCCGCAAGGCAATGCAGGCACAGCGCCAACTGCATAATCTTGAAAAAATTCTTGAACAGGCCATGGACTTTTCCCCCGCTCAGGGAAGCGAAGAGAACTTAGATCCCGACTGGTTTTTCAGCTTTATTAATATGGCGGAAAATGTGCACTCCCCTGCCATGCAGGAGCTTTGGGCGAAGATATTTGCCACCGAGATTAGTCAGCCAGGATCATTCTCATTACGCAGTTTGGCAATACTTCAGCAATTGACTCAACGGGACGCAAAAATGTTCTCGCTGGCGGTCAGTCTGTCCAGTCGGCGACGCGGAGACTATAGTCCACGTATCCTTTATGGTTACTATCAAAAACCCAGCCTGTTTTCCATATTGTCCCTGGCCAGAGGGGCACAACTGAATCTGGCGCAGTTTGGTCTGACCTACCCGGATCTGCTTGGGTTAATGGACCTGGGGCTTATCTATAGCAGTGAAATAGAGTCCGGCGAGTTGAATACCGGTACGCGCAGTGAGTGGCGGGTAGCGGGAGAGCCATTGCACCTGGCGCCCCGACACAGAGGAACCCTGTTGAATTACTATAAGTTTACTGCGGCAGGTGCCGAGCTTTCCCGGCTGGTACCGGTAAAGCCGCAGGCCCCTTATTTACAGTCATTGAAACAGTTACTCAGCAAAGCGTTTGAGTTGCATTGATTAAATGCCATCACCAAACTCGTGCAGGCCGCATTCACGTTTAAGGCCAAAAAAGCGGGTTTCTTCTTCTGTCATACCGGCTTCCAGTGGCCTGGAGGTATGCCAGTCACCGACTGATACATAGCCCTGTTCCCACAACGGGTGATAGGGCAAACCATGCTCCTGCAGGTAATAATGTACGTCCTTGTTACTCCAATCCAGGATTGGAAACACTTTGAATCGGCCACCAGTCAGTTGCAGATATGGCAGTTTTTCACGACTGCTGGACTGACTGCGGCGTAAGCCCGAAAACCAAGTGCCCACGTTCAGTTCCCGCAAAGCCCGCTGCATGGGCTCAACCTTATTCATCTTGTTGTAGGCTTCGATACCAGGCAAACCCTGCTCCCAAAGCTGGCCAAACTTGCGCTCCTGCCAAGCTGGCGACATCTCAGCACTATAGACCTTAAGATTCAAATCCAGGGTCTGGGTCAGCTCGTCAATAAAGTCATAGGTTTCCGGAAACAAATAGCCGGTATCGGTTAAAACCACCGGAATACCGGGCTTGGCTTGGTTGACCAGATGCAACATCACTGCGGCCTGTATGCCGAAGCTGGAAGACAATACTGCCTGCTCCGGCAAATTTTCCAGTGCCCACTGTGTTCTTTGCTGCGCGCTCATGCTTTCCAGCATGATATTGATATCAGCCAGTTCTTCCTGACTGATATTGGTGCTCAACCTGCTGTTAATATTCACTGCAGCATCAGTCATAAAAATCCTTAGCGGAATTCACCACGGGTTTGATGACATCATTACGGATCAGGAAATCACCAAAGCCTTCGTCAGCCAGCCTGAGCTTGGCCCATTGGCCAATCAGCTCATCCAGTTCCTGCATAATTTCCTGCTCACCGATGTTTTCCCTGTACATCCTGGGTATACGGGTGCCATTACGATCGCCACCCAGGTGCAGGTTATATTTACCCGGCCCTTTACCTACCAGACCAACTTCGGCCAGCATGGCGCGGCCACAACCATTTGGACAGCCGGTGACTCGGAAAATAATATGCTCGTCGGCCATACCGTGTTTGGCCATGATCTGCTCTAATTCGGTTACCGCATCCGGCAGGTAACGTTCCGCTTCGGCCATGGCCAGTGGGCAAGTTGGTAATGACACACAGGCCATAGAGTTTTGTCTTTGCGCCGTCACATCGGATTGGATCAGGCCATGCTGTATGGCGATTTCTTCAATCTTGGCTTTGTGCTCAGCCGCCACCCCCGCCACAATCAGGTTCTGATTAGCGGTCAGACGAAAATCCCCCTGATGTATTTTGGCAATCTCTGCACAACCGGTTTTCAGTGGCTTGCCTGGATAATCCAGAATCCGGCCATTCTCAATAAACAAGGTCAGGTGGTGCTTGCCGTCCACACCTTCTACCCAACCGAAACGGTCACCACGGCCAGTAAATTCATAGGCCCGACTTGGTGCAAAGGTAACCTCAGCACGTTTTTCCACCTCGGCTTTAAAGGTGTCCACCCCTACCCGTTCCAAGGTATATTTGGTCTTGGCATTCTTACGATTGCTGCGGTTACCCCAGTCACGCTGAGTGCTGACCACGGCTTCCGCTACCGCCAGGGTTTTATCCAGAGGAATAAAGCCAAAATCATCGGCTTTGCGTGGATAGGTGGTTTTGTCGCCATGAGTCATGGCCAGACCGCCCCCCACCAGAACGTTAAAGCCCACCAGCTTGCCACCTTCGGCAATGGCAACAAAGTTCAGATCATTGGCATGCACATCCACGTCGTTCTGCGGCGGTATCACCACTGTGGTTTTGAACTTACGAGGTAAGTAGGTACTACCTAGAATGGGCTCAACGTCGGTAGTTTCCAGCTTTTCCTCATCCATCCAGATTTCCGCATAAGCGCGGGTTTTTGGCAGCAGATGTTCACTGATTTTCACCGCCCACTCATAGGCCTGCTGATGCACTTCGGACTCCACCGGATTGGAAGTACAAAGCACGTTGCGGTTGACATCACCCGCCGTGGCAATGGAGTCCAGCCCAATACTGTTAAGCATCTGATGCATAGGCTTAATATTAGGTTTTAACACCCCATGAAACTGGAAGGTTTGGCGGGTGGTCAGTCGGATGCTGCCATACAAAGTATGCTGCTCGGCAAACTCATCAATCGCCAGCCACTGTTTGGGCGTGATAATCCCCCCAGGCAAACGGCAACGCAACATCACATTGTGCAGTGGCTCCAGCTTCTGTTTGGCACGCTCGGCACGAATATCCCGGTCATCCTGCTGATACATGCCGTGAAAACGAATCAACTGGAAATTGTCTGCCGTAAAGCCGCCAGTTAAGTCGTCTTGCAAATCCTGCGCAATAGTACCGCGCAGGAAATTACTTTCCCGCTTGAGCCGCTCGTTGTCGGAAAGCTTTTGTTCCTGATTGTCACTCATTAGTACACATCTCTCTGGTAGCGCTTGGATTTGCGCAGGTCATTCAAATATTCTTCTGCCTGTTCGGCTGTTTTGCCGCCATGTTCGCTGATAATAGTCAGCAATGCGTTATGCACATCTTTAGCCATATGATTGGCGTCACCACAAACATAGAAGTGTGCACCTTGCTGCAGCCACTCAAAGACTTCTTTACCCTGCTCCAGCAAGCGATGCTGAACATAAATTTTGTCAGCTTGATCACGGGAAAAGGCCAGACTGATTTTGTTGAGCAAGCCTTCTTTGACCCAGCGCTGCCATTCCACCTGATACAGAAAGTCCTGAGTAAAATTGGGGTTACCGAAGAACAGCCAGTTATTTCCTTGTGCTTCCTGAGCTTCACGCTCCTGCATAAAAGCACGGAACGGTGCAATACCGGTACCCGGCCCCACCATAATCACTGGTGTATTGGTGTCGGCGGGCAGTTTGAAGTTGTCGTTAGATTCAACAAAAATCCGGACTTGCTGACCTTCTTCCACCCTGCCGGCCAGAAAACCTGATGCGCCGCCCTGGCGCAGTTGGCCATCCTTTTGATATTCCACCAGCGCCACCGTCAGATGCACTTCATCTTCCACTTCAGATTGGCTTGAAGCGATAGAATAAAGTCTTGGAGTCATCGCTCTTAACAAGGACGCAAGTTGTTCTTCACTCACTTTGCCCGGATAGGCTTTCACAATATCCACAATCTGGTGGCTGGCGAGATAATCGCGCAGCGCCCCTTTGTCTTCGCTCAGTTGCAACAGCTGAGCATTGTGGGTTAATTCAGCATAGCCTTTAGCAAAAGAGGGGTAACTCTGGGTAAGCTCAAATTTCTCCAGTAATGCCTTACGCAGCGGCAAACGCTCATCGCCCACAGAGACTTCCGCGTCACCATTGAGTTCAAGCAGACCCAACAGTTCGTCCACCAGCGCAGGATCATTGCTAAACCATACGCCCAGCGCATCACCAGGTTGATACTGAAGTCCTGAACCTTCGAGTGAAATCTCGATATGGCGAATGTCTTTTACCGAATCACGTCCGGTGATTTTTTGTGCGGCCAGCAACTCAGCGGCAAAGGGATTTTTCTTACTGTAATGGCTTGCCTGAGCGACGGCCAGATTGACACCAGGCATGGCCACAACTTGTCCCTGCCCAGCAGATGCCAGCTCTTGTTTGAGCAGTTCAGTTACCCGGCCGGACCAAGTCGCCACATCGGCATCATAGTCCACATCACAATCAACCCGCTCTGCCAGCCGGCTTGCCCCAAGAGCAGCCAGACGCTGATCAAAGTCCTTGGCTGTCTGACAGAAGAACTCATAGCTGCTGTCACCCAGTCCCAATACGGCGTATTTCAGTTGCGGCAGCTTGGGCGCCTTTTTACTGGCCAGGAATTCATGCAACTCGGCAGCATCATCCGGCGCTTCTCCCTCACCATGGGTACTGACCACGATAACCAGATGCGTTTCATCTTTAAGTCGCTTGCTTTTGTAGTCCGCCATATTCAGCAGCTCAACCGTCAACCCAGCCGCCTCAGCCATCGCCTTATACTCGCTAGCGACTCCTTTAGCATTGCCGGTTTGTGAGCCGTATAGAATCGTCAGTTTGGCAGAGGTTACCGCTTGGGCGGCAGGTGCAGCCAGCGGCTGCTGAGCCTGAGCAAGGCCTGCCAAATAACCACTCACCCAGGTAAGCTGAGCACCACTTAACGGCGCGATAGCCTGATGCAGCGCAGACCACTGTGCATCGCTGAGTAAAGAAACAGGCAAGTGTGCCTGGGAGTTCGATGAAGACATAAATAATGCTAACCCTATTGCAATTGTGTGTAGGGTAGCGAGGTGTGAGACGAACAGGAAAGAATTAAATCAAATTCTTTATTACTGAAAGTGCTAATTTTAGATTTATCTATAAAAAATGATTAGGTTGTGATGCAGGGAGAGTTGCCTTTGCAGGTCAACTCAACCCCGCACAACACTCAGAAATGCAACTCAACCCCAGCAAAAGGACCTTTAAAATCCAGGTCGGTATAAACGTCGTCCATGTCATCCAACTCCAGCATAAACGCGCGATAGCCCAGCTGCAGCGTAAGATCTATCGCCAGGTTATCTAACAGACTGTAGGTCAGTGCGGCTTGATAGTCGTACACCTTACTGTCGTCTATGGCCAGAAAGTTACCCTGGGCTTGAAAACCGAAGCCAGTTAGTGGCATACCAATTTCCACCTTGCCATATAGCAGGGGAACGATACCCGAGAACGACTGCGCGGCATTTAAACCAGTGCTGCTGGCCGTCAACCGGCCGTCTACATCACGGCCCGTCAAGCCAAGATCCAGACTGACCAGATCATTGTCGAACACTTCGTAGTAGAAAGTATAATCGGTGCTGTCCATATCCAGTCCGGACATAACCTGGGTACCAGCACTGAAGTTCTGTCCACCAAACTGAAAACTGGAAGCCAGAGTAGTACTGCCATCAGTATCCAGGCTTTGGCGTGCAATTCTGATATTCGGGATCAGAGGAATCGGATGCTCCAGCGCAATATGGAAGGAGGACACAGTTTCATCCGAGAAGTTGAAATCTGTCACATCAGCATTGCTGGCAAAGCCGCCCTGGCTGTCAGCACGCCAGCCCTGAGCACCTACATACAACCCAAGCAGGGTGTCGGCCTGGGCCGGCAGTGCAAGAGAAAACAGGGTGAACGGCAATAATTTCTTTAGCATTAATTATCCTTGGCTAAGTAGTTCATTTAAATCAATCAGGGCCGCATCAGCCCGGGAAATATAGTTGGCCATGACGAGAGAATGGTTAGCCACCAGCCCAAAGCCACTGCCATTTAAGATCATGGGGCTCCAGACGGTTTGTTGCGTGGCTTCCAGTTCACGAATAATTTGTTGCAGACTGACCGTGGCGTTTTTCTTTTCCAGCACATCAGCAAAATCCACTTCCACCGCTTTGAGGAAATGCAGCAATGCCCAGCTAGCCCCACGTGCTTCGTAAAATACATCGTCCAGCTTCCACCAACTGGTTTTCAGGTATTGAGAGCTTCTTGACGGTGTGGATTGTTTGGCATTGGGATCGCCCGCCAAATCCGTGTTCAATCTTTCCTGGCCGACGCTGGCACTAAGCTTCTGGGATAGACTGCCCAAACGCTTTTCCGCCTGTTTCAGCCAATCGCGAAGGTTATCTGCTCTGGCATAAAATTGCGCACCATCATCGGCAGGACTGGACAGTTTATTCAGGTAACGCTCCAGAGCTTCTATCCCCTCGCCGTATTCAGACTCTGCCGGAGGTAGCAACCAATTACGGCTGTCGGTGTTGAACTTGGGTTGTGCAACCAGTAAATCCGGATTTTCCATGGACTGAGACTGAGAGCGACTCAGGTCTTTACGCATGGCCAGACTTAAATCGCGGATCATTTCCAATACGCCATATTCCCAGGCTGGCATATTGTCCATTAACACAGAAGGTGGCATCACATCATTTGACAAGTAGCCGCCAGGCTTTTCCAGTAAAGTGCGACTAACACGGATCAGGGTCGCGGTGGTGACATACCCCGGCACCAATTGCCGACCCTGCAGCTGCGCATGATTTTGAGCATTGGCTTTAACATCAAAGGTATCAGGCTCACTGCTCCAATAAACCGCGACAATATAGAAAAACAGTATCAGCAGAAATAGGGCAAGCAGTATACGTTTTGTACTTAGGTACTGTGACATGGAGGCTCCAGATATACCTTAAATTAGTGATGATGGTGGGAATGGTCTTCCACTTTTACAGCATTGCCAACTACCGCATCAACCTGCAACTCTTCACCATCGGCAAACAACAAAGTCAGAGGCACCCTTTGGCCATCCTGTAATGGAGACTTTAGACCAAACAGCATTAAATGCAGCCCGCCTGGTTGAAACGCCACCTGTTCACCGGCCGGAACGATCACGCGCTGCTGCTGTGTCATTTTCATCATACCGTCCACCATTTGATGATCATGCAGTTCAGCTTTCTGTACTAATGAGCAGCGGGCCCCCACCAGAATGCGGTCGTGTTGGCCATGATTAACTAAGGTAAAGTATCCGGCAGTATTCAGCACACCCGGAGGCAACAACCTGATGGTGGCGTTATCTACCTGCAGTTGTGCGGTAACAAAAGTAGAAGTGCTCAAAAGTAAGGCTAAAAGCAAGGAACGCATACTGAAACTCCTGTTTGAGCTATGAACATTGTCATCCTAAGGGAATTATTCAGTAAATCAGTCTCCTTGCCAATGATCTATGTGTGACAGTGCGTTACTGGGGTTGACTGGCTTTGCCATCCCGGACCAGCCAAACCACCACCAAAATACCCAATAATGCAGGCCATAGCGCCCCCAATCCGGCAATCAATAGCGCACCAAACACACAGATAAAAACAAACGCCAGGACCCCAAACAAACTGACCGCCAACATCAACCCCAGCAGTATAAAGCCTATAGCCAGAAGAACTCCGCCCACCAGCGTGATTGCAGGCGACAGTAGATCATCGTCCAGGTACAGATGCACACTGCCCCAGGAGTCTGCAACCGTGCCCAGGCAATACACCAGCAATGTGGCAATTAATATAGCGATAATAAAGTTCTTGAACATGACAAGACTCCTTACCTTGAAGGTAGCACCATCGCGGCAACGACATAGGCAATCAGCATCGCGACAGGGAAATGAAAGAAGATCACCAGGGCCGCCAGGCGGATCATCCAGGGTTGCGTGTTCCAATGCTGTGCCAAGCCAGCACAGACACCTGACAGCTTGGCGCGGATCTTATCTTTACGGATACGTTGATCGTCATACAGTGTTCTCATGATTTTCTCCTCAAACCTGGAATTGTTGTGGGAGGGCACGCTGGCCCTCCTTTACGCCACTTTCTTCTGCACTTTTTGCTTTAACTCTTCCAACTCGGCCTGCATTTTTTCGTCGGCTTCAAGCTCAGCGAACTGGGCATGCAAACCGTTTTGTGCCGCCGTGATGTCGTAAGCTTCCAGTTGGGCTTCCAACTGCTCGACACGATATTCGTAATGATCAAAACGCTGCATTACCTGTTCAACTTTCTGACTGTCGTTGCTGACTTTGACTTTTAGTCTGGCGGCAACGGATTCTTCCCGCATCATCAGTGCTTTCTGTTTAGTTCTGGCCTCAGACAGTTTTTCCTGCAGACGGGCGCTGTCTTGTTGCAGTTGCTGTAGGGCGTCGTCCGCCTGTTGCATTTCTGCGTCCAGTCCAGCAATTTGCTGTTCCAGCTTATGCTTTTCGCTTAGTGCCAATTTGGCCAGATCTTCACGTTCCTTAGTCAGGGCCAGTTCCGCTTTGCTTTGCCATTCAGAGATTTGCTGATTCAAACGGTTAATCTTACGTTGCAACTCTTTCTTGGCGGCCAGGTTACGTGCGGCAATGGCTCTCAGTTCTACCAAGGTTTCTTCCATTTCCTGCACGATAAGACGAATGACCTTTTTAGGGTCTTCGGCTTTATCCAGCAGAGCATTCAGATTGGCTTGTACTATGTCGTTCATTCTTGAAAAGACACCCATTTCAGGTTCCTCCACGCTTGTTGCCCATAATTTATGGGGGATTATCGAATTGTTCAAAATAGCTATTACAAGGCTTGTGCCAACTTCAAGAAAACACCTAACACACTGTTTTAAATGAATTATTTCTCTCATGAATAGCGTCGCGTTAGGTTTCCGAAATCTCGCAATTACACAATTTGGTCAAATTGACCACCAACATGGCATAACTAACCAACACGGAGATAGGGGTAGACATTCACGTTCAACGTTGAAGCACCAGAATCCTCAAAACGGAGGGCTGATGACAGACCCCTAAAAGGACTGAAAAGACTGAAAAGACTGAAAAGACTGAAAAGACTGAAAAGACTGAAAAGACTGAAAAGCAGGCTAGAGTGAGTTGACGTAGGTGCAAATAAAAAAGACGGTCGTACTACTTTAGCGACCGTCTTGGGGGGAAAAGCTCGGGGCTTTAATTAACTTGCGTTCAACAGCATTAAAAACCAGCGCCCCGACCAAGAATGTAATGAGTGGTAGCAGTAATAAGCTGAGTAAATGAGTCTGATCCAACATCATTATTCGGCCTGCTTGTTTTTGTCCTGCTCCACTTTCTGGCTGCGTTCAACCAATTGTACTGACTCAGCAACATCGTTTTCCTGAATCAGGTTATTTAACGCGTGGCTCACGGCTTCATTAAGGTTGCTATGCATTTCCTGGCTGGCTGTGCTCATGGCCGTGCTCAGCATATGAGAGACAAACTCCTGAAACGACACATCTGTGGTTTGTGCACTGGCTCCCATAGAGGCAGTCATAAGCAGAGCGGCGGCGGTCAATTTTACTTTGTTAAACATAATATTCTCCGGGTTGGTTCAAGTACTAAGTCGCATTAACTGACAGAATAGTTGTAGCGAGACTTGTGCCAACTCGGAGAAAACACTTAAAGCTTTGAAAAATAATGAATTAAAAGGACAGCACGGTTCGAGCATTAGTAGCAAGAAGAACGACTAGCACATTGTTTGGTCAAAGACGCAAAAGTATCGTCAAATTAGCCAACCTCAGTATTTCTCGACTTTTCGAGACTCTCTTGCCGACAAGCCAGTGCTTGCAGTAACAACTGACCATCAACAGCCTGGCTGCCATTTTCACTCAGAAAACGCCGCCAAATGCGTCCACCTGGTTGTCCTTGAAATAAACCCAGCATATGTCTGGCAATATGCCAGACTCTAGCTCCTTTGCTGACCTGTTCATTGACATAGGGAACCATGGCCCGGACGATATCTTCACGACTGAGAATGTCATGCTGGTCGGCAAAAAGTAGACGATCTGATTCAGCAAACATATAGGGGTTAGCATAGGCCTCGCGACCAATCATCACACCATCCAGATACTGCAGATGTAACTGAGCATCAACCAGGGTTTTGATTCCACCGTTAATACTCAGATGCAGATGCGGAAAATGTTGTTTAAGCAGATGTACCCTGTCATACATCAACGGTGGAATCTCACGGTTTTCTTTGGGACTCAGCCCCTGCAACCAGGCTTTTCTGGCATGAATAATAAAGGTCTCACAGCCAGCATCCGCCACCCGCCTGATAAAATCATCAAGGTGGGTATACTCGTCCATATCGTCAATGCCGATGCGACATTTTACTGTGACAGGGATATCAATGGCCTTTTGCATGGCAGTAACACAGGCAGCAACGGTGTCAGGCTCGGCCATCAGACAAGCGCCAAAGCGACCATTTTGCACACGATCAGACGGGCAACCAACATTGATGTTTACTTCATCGTAGCCACGTTGTTCAGCACGTCGGGCACATTCCGCCATATCAGTAGGGTCAGACCCTCCCAATTGTAAAGCTACGGGGTGTTCTTCTTGATTAAACCCAAGGTAGTCACCTTTACCGAACAAAATGGCACCGGTTGTCACCATCTCGGTATACAACAAAGTATGACGGGTGATCTTGCGCATAAAGTAGCGGTAGTGCCGGTCTGTCCAGTCGAGCATGGGCGCGATGGACAAGGCGCGATTAAACCTGATAGCGTCTTTACTGACTTGGCAAGGAACTGAATTTTTTATCATTTACGTCGGCTAACCATCTTCACCACAAAGCAGAACGAATATTGTATCAGTTTTTGCGTTGCCGGGCAGGCAGACACAACATGTGGAATATCCCTTATGTTATAGACTTTTAACCCAAGGTTACTGTGCTACACTAGCGCCAGTGTGCTTACCTGATGTGAACATATGAATCACCAGAAACTAGTTGAAAAAGCCAGACGATATTGTGAAGGTAAGGGTGCCCGTTTTACCTTGTTAAGGGAGAAGGTTTACGGCCTATTGCTGCAAAAGCAAGGCGCAACAGGTGCTTATGAGCTGCTTGACGAGCTGAAGGAAACAGAAAGCTCAGCGAAGCCAGCTACCGTATATCGTACCCTGGATTTCTTGCTTGAGTTTGGTTTGGTACACAGACTGGAGTCCAACAACGCTTTCGTTGCCTGCCATCATTTTGGTTGCAACCATCCGGTACAGTTTCTGATCTGCGACAGTTGTGGCGAAGTTCAGGAAATTCAGTCTGAAGGTCTGAAAGAGACCCTGGATAATCAGGCTAAGGCCTATGGCTTTAAAGTGGAATCTCAGACTATTGAGGCACACGGCACTTGTGCCAGTTGCCAAAATTGATAGAAATAGACAGAAATAACAAACTGTTAAGTTAAGGTTTAACTAGACTTAGGCTGGCCCCTTAGCCATAGTTAAATAACCAGACGTCGACGAACAGGCCGTTGGCGCAGTGAAAGTAAGAAATGCCTGGCCCAGGCAGGGTCTATAGACAAGGTTAGATATCAACCATGAATGTTGAATTTATAAATCCATTTATCTCTTCTTTAGTTAATGTGCTGGACACCATGGCGCAAACAAAACTGCAGCCAGGTAAGCCAAAGAAAAAAGGCGATGAATTGGCTATCGGTGATGTATCAGGCCTGATTGGAATGGTCGGCCCACAAGTCAAAGGCTCTTTTTCTATTTCCTTCGATGAATCATTGGCGTTGGAAATTATGCAGCGCATGTTGGGCGAAAAGCCGCCCAAAATAAATCCTGAAGTCACCGACATGGTAGGTGAAATAACCAATATGGTCACAGGTGGTGCCAAGCTCGAGCTATCCAGCAAAGGCTTTGACTTTGATATGGCCACGCCGATTGTAGTATCAGGTAAACAGCACACCATTACCCACAAGGTTGATGGCCCTAAAATTATTTTGCCTTTTACCAGCGATGCCGGAAACGCTCATCTGGAGATCTGCTTCGACAAGCTATGAGCCAATGGCATCAACAAAACATTAAGTTGCGGCCCAAACCTCGTGGCTTCCACCTTGTGACATCTGAAGTATTGGAACAACTGACCATTGTGCGGCATTGCCAGATTGGGTTGCTGCATCTGTTTATTCAGCACACCAGTGCATCGCTGACTGTTAATGAAAATGCCGACCCTACTGTCAGAGAGGACTTCGAACGCCACTTCAATCAAATGGTGCCAGAGAATGCCCCTTACTATGAGCACACATACGAAGGTGCAGACGATATGCCTGCCCATCTTAAAGCCAGTATATTGGGAACCTCGTTGAGTTTACCTATTAGCAATGGCAGGCTGGCATTAGGTACCTGGCAGGGTATTTATTTGTGTGAACATCGTAATCAGGGTGGCAGCAGAAGGTTACTGGCCACCATACAGGGTCAGTTCCAGGCATAGAAAGCCATTTCCCAAGCCCCGCTCCCTTGATACAATATACGCAGCAGCCGTTAGAGCTCGCCCATCAAAAAATCCCGCCCCCAGCAGTATCGTGGGGCAAGTTGCCAAAACAGCATGGCAATTTACCTTCAGGAATAATTAGTAACTGCTGAATTATTGATTACGCTTGTTACAGCGTACTTATCATTAAGGGACCTTTATGAAAAACAAAACCTTAGCTTCTGCACTTGTTCTTAGCTTGATTCCTGCCCTGGCTTTGGCTGATACGCCATCCGAATATGAAGGCTGGGTTGCCGGCTTTGGTGAATATTACAACGCCGACAGTGACAAGCCTCTGCCAATGGGAGGACTTGATGATGGCACTGGCTTTGGTGCCGAACTTGGCTTTAGATTTACGCCCAAGTGGGGAGCCAGAATCGAATGGTCCCACCTGAATCTGGATTCGAAGTCTGGATTGGCGGATGAATCAGGCGACAGAGTGGGTATCGATGGGTTGTACTTCTTAGACCAAAAGCAAACCTACCTGTTTGGTGGTTTTAAGCATCAAAACCTGGAAGACAACTACCGGATGATGAACTTGGGTGTGGGTCGTCACTGGGATCTGACTGAAAAGTGGAAGCTGGTTACCGAGGCCGCGGCCTATTATGACTTTGGTCAGGATTTTACTGACTATGGCCTCAAACTGGGCCTGGCTTATACTTTTGGGCATAAATCCAAACCGATGCCAGTGTCTGAACCTGAACCACAACCTTTGGCGCCGGTCACTCAAGCGCCCAAAGATTCAGATATGGACGGCGTATACGACGATAAAGACCGGTGCCCCAATACGCCAAGAATGGACAAAGTGGATAGCAACGGTTGCAGTATTTTTATGGAAGAAAAAGTGGAAACCAAACTGGATATCCTGTTTGCCAACAACAGTTATGAAGTAGGCAATCCAGATGCTGCCCAAATAGTTGAATTTGCTGAGTTTATGCGCCGTTTCCCCAACACTCAGGCCGTTATTGAAGGTCATACTTCCACACCAGGCAAAGATGACTACAACCAGACCTTGTCTGAAAATCGGGCCAAGGCTGTGCGCCGCTTGTTGATTGACCGCTACGGTATAGACGCAGGCCGTTTACAGGCTGTAGGTTATGGAGAGAGCCGCCCGCTGGATTCGGCTAATACAGCAGAAGCGCATAAGCGTAACCGCCGCATCCATGCCACTGTCAGTGCCATGGAAAAGGTTAAAGTGACCAAGTAATTCAAAATAGCCAGGGCGCCTATGGCGCCCTTTTTAATGATATCGCGACCAATCAATACTCGTCGGCAATTTCCGGGCCGGCGTAATTGTCGAAGCGGGAGAACTGCCCCTGAAAGGTCAGGCGGCAGGTTCCAATCGGACCATTCCGCTGCTTACCTATAATGATCTCAGCAATACCTTTGTACTCGCTGTTCTCGTGATAGACCTCGTCACGATAGATAAACATAATCAAGTCAGCGTCCTGCTCAATAGAGCCCGATTCCCGTAAGTCAGAGTTAACCGGGCGTTTGTCAGCCCGCTGTTCCAGGCTTCGGTTTAACTGTGAGAGCGCCACCACCGGCACTTGCAGTTCCTTGGCCAGGGCTTTTAACGACCGGGAGATCTCGGCAATCTCCAGGGTCCGGTTATCACTTAAAGAAGGCACCTGCATCAATTGCAGGTAGTCCACCATAATCAAGGCCAGACCACCGCGCTCACGCGCCAGCTTGCGCGCCCGTGTGCGCACTTCCATTGGCGTCAGACCGGATGAGTCATCCACAAACAGATTATCTTTGTCCTTAAGCATGGCCATGGTATTTGAGATTCTGGCCCAATCTTCGTCATCCAGCTGTGCGGTCCGGATACGGGTCTGGTCAACCCGGCTCAGCGAGGCCAGCATCCTCATCATAATCTGTTCAGCCGGCATTTCCAGGCTGAATACCAAGACAGGTTTTTCTTCCAGCAGCATGGCATTTTCGCACAGGTTCATGGCGAAGGTGGTTTTTCCCATTGAGGGACGCGCCGCTACGATTATCAGGTCGGATGGTTGCAAGCCACTGGTTTTTTTATCCAAATCCTTATAGCCGGTCGATACCCCGGTAACTTCCTTGTTGTTCTTAATCAGCGCTTCAAGCCGGTCAATGGTATGACTTAAGATAGTCTCTACGTTTTGCGGGCCCTCATTATTGCCGGAACGCTTTTCGGCAATCTCAAACACCTTGCTTTCCGCCAGGTCCAGCACATCGCCACTGCTGCGACCTTCCGGGTTGTACCCTGTGTCGGCAATTTCATGCGCGACTCCGATAAGCTCGCGCAGGACTGCCCTTTCCTTGATAATTTGTGCATAGGCCACCACGTTTGCGGCACTGGGAGTGTTTTTTGCCAATTCACCCAGGTATGCAAAACCGCCCACGCCCTCCAGCTCATCCTGCTGCTCCAGAACATCGGATACGGTGATCAAATCCACCGGCTGACTGTCACCTAAGAGTTTAAGAATGGTTTTATATATGGTTTGATGGGCACGATTATAAAAATCCTGCTCAATCAGAATTTCGGCTACTTTGTCCCAGCAATCCGGTGCAATAAGCATGCTGCCGATAACAGATTGTTCAGCCTCAATGGAATGAGGCGGGATTTTCAGTTTTTCGACTTTGCTGTCGCGCTCTTTGTGAGATACAACTTTCACTTGTCACCGACCGGGTTAATTACCATAAACGCTATTATGCGCGAAGAGTCTGATGGAATGAAGCCAAAGCACAGCCAATAGCCGCTATTGTATTGAAGTGCCTTGACCTGCCGGGGTTTTATTTCGCAAAAAAAAGCCCCTAAGGGGCTGTTGTTATTGACTGTCCAGCGAGATGCGTCCGCTCACTGTTGAAATCCGCACCCTGGCCGAACCATCGCCGGTGCGAAACTTCAGCCAACGACTTGGCCCATACTTGGCTTTGTCCATCTTGTCGCTGGTAAGACGATTAACAAAGTGCCCTCCGGCATGACCTTCCAGGTCAAAGCGGGCCGAGACATTGTCCTGAAATGTCAGGTCAACACCGCCACTGACCGTGCTGCCTGTCACTTCACCGCCCTCCAATAGGGTCAGCTTGATGGTGGTATCACCGCTAACAGTTTGCACCGCCAGTCGCTCCACCTTATGTAAACTGAGTTTCACATCTGAGTTCACATTTTCAACTTTTATTCTGGGTGCAGACGTACTGCCATCAATGTCGCCGTTAACGGATTCATAGCGTATTTCATCTCCTTTTGAGTCCTTATCGACAATACGACCATTCACCGTAGAGAGCTTAATGTCGCCTGTTAACCCTGCGCTGTGAATATCACCATTTACTGTCTCAATGCGGATACGCCCAGCCAGTGCATGTACCTTGACTTTGCCATTAACTGACGACAATTCCGTGCCACCCAAAATATTCTCTGCACTCAGGTCGGCATTGACGGTTTCATAATTAACCAGGCTGGCCACCGGCACAAATATCTGTAAGTCGTCGCCGTCGTCATTACTCCAATCATTTCGGCTATTACGTGGCATCTTTACTTTCACGATGATTTCATTGCCGTCCCGTTCGAAAATCAGCTTCTCTGCGCGATCATCCAATTCGCCGGTCACTTTAACCTGATGCTTGTCCCAGCCCTTGATCACGGCTTTGCCGGTAATGTGTTCAATGCTGATACGACCATCGGCCCTGGCATCCAAGCTTAAATCGACTTTCTCACCCGCCAGACAAAGTTGGCTGAGTAATGACAATCCTGCTGCAAATAAAAATTTGTTCATATGTGACATCCTATATTTTCTGCCATGCGGGGGCGTGCACCCGTTCAATTAAATCAATTTGTTGCTGGTAGACCTGCTGTAGCATTTTCAGCAGGGCCGGATTATTGGGGTCTTCTTTTAGCGCTTGTTTAATAGCTAGTGCCGCAGCGTCCAATTCATCCACTTGTTGCTGCCAGTTATCTGTCAGCGCAGGCTGCCCGCTGAACGATGCCAGCAAGGCTTGCTTCTGTTGCTGATGCTGCTGGCTTAACACCTGCGCCAACTGAGCTGAATCGGATAAACCAGGTAACTGCGTCAAACCTAACCAGCCCAGCAGACCAACAGTGGCAACGGCCGCCGCCATTCCCCAATAAGGCTTTGCTTTGCTGGAAGTGACAACAGGTTCCGCCGCCTGACTATTCAATGCATGCTCTATCCCCGGCCACAGGTCGCGCCTGGGCTGGATCTCGTTAGGTAGACTGGCCAGGGCATTCTGCAACTGCTGCTCAAACTCTTTATTACTCATAACCCATCCACTCCGACAATAGCTGTTTGGCACGATGAAACTGCGCTTTGCTTGAGCCCACGGCCATGTCCAGCATCTGTGCAATTTCCTCATGGCGATAACCTTCAATGGCATGTAGAACAAACACCATGCGAGCCCTTTGTGGCAGACGCCGCACATAACTGTCCAGATCCACCTCGGCTGCCGACGCTTCTGCACTCTCATACATGGCTGCGCTGTCCTCAAGATTGAACATTCTGTGCCACCAGCCGCGCTGTTTGCGCATATATGACACACAGACATTTGAGGTAACAGAATGCAGCCAGGTGCTGAATTTGCTGTCGCCGCGATAGTTGTCCAGTTTGCGCCAAAGCTGAATAAAGACCTCCTGAGTAACGTCCTCAGCCAGTGCTCTGTCAGCGGTCAGCCGATAACATAAGGCGTACACCTGACCAAGATACTGCTGATACAAAGTCTGATAAGCCTGACGATCCCCCTGTTTGACAGCGTCCACCAGGCTGTGCAACCCACGCTCGGCAAATTGTTCCTTTGCTTCGATAAGCTGTCCCTGAGTTTGCAATGCACTACCACCATTATTGTTTTCTTATTGGTTATGTCGCAGGGTAAATGACAGAGGTTTAAAGCCCCAGAAAAATATTTTCCCAATAACAAACTGCAAGGCGCTGCTGACCTTATCTTTCCATTCCGGCAATCAAACTGGTCTTACTGGAAATCCCGCACAGGATAGGGGATGATCCAGGAATTACTCAAAGACTGGCTGCGCCAGTATGCAGGATTGGTTTGATGACATCTAAAAAACGCCCTTTATACATTCCCCACGCCGGCCCTTCCCTGCTGGAAACGCCGCTACTCAATAAAGGCAGCGCCTTCAGTGCTGAAGAACGCAAAGCCTTCAACCTGAACGGCTTGTTGCCACCGCGCTACGAAAGTATCGAAGAGCAGGTCAGCCGCGCTTACATGCAGTATTCCAGCTTTGACACGCCGCTGAACAAGCATATTTATCTGCGCGCCATTCAGGACAACAATGAAACACTGTTTTACCGGCTGCTTGCTGACCATTTGGAAGAAATGATGCCCATCATCTATACCCCAACGGTTGGTGACGCTTGTGAGCAGTTTTCAGATATTTACCGCAGTTCCCGCGGCCTGTTTATCTCCTATGCTGAACGCCAGCATATGGACGATATTCTGCATAATGCCACCAAGCGCAAAGTGAAAGTCATTGTGGTGACCGATGGTGAACGAATTCTTGGTTTAGGCGATCAAGGCATCGGCGGTATGGGTATTCCGATTGGCAAGCTGTCTTTGTACACCGCCTGTGGCGGTATCAGCCCGGCCTATACCTTGCCAGTGATGCTGGATGTAGGCACCAACAACGAAAAATTGCTGGCCGATCCTATGTATATGGGGGCCCGTCACAAACGTATCAGTCAGGAAGAGTATGACGCTTTTGTTGAGGACTTTATTCGCGCTGTGCAGCGCCGCTGGCCGGATGCCATGATCCAGTTTGAGGATTTCGCTCAGCAAAATGCCATGCCTCTGCTGAATCGCTACCGCAATGAAGTGTGCTGTTTCAACGATGATATCCAGGGCACGGCAGCCGTGACGGTGGGCACGCTGTTGGCCGCTTGTCGCACCAAAGGTGCCAAATTGTCAGAGCAGAAAGTGGTATTTGTCGGCGCAGGCTCAGCCGGTTGCGGGATTGCTGAACAGGTAATTCAGCAAATGTGTGCCGAAGGCATTTCTGATGCCCAGGCCAGAAGCCAGATCTTTATGATTGATCGCTACGGCCTGCTTACCGATGGTATGCAAGGGTTGCGGGATTTCCAACAGGCGTTATGCCAATCCCAAGACAATATCGCTGAGTGGAATTTCAGTGGCGAATTCGCTTCGCTGCTGGACGTGATGCACTGTGCAAAGCCCGATATTCTAATCGGTGTGTCCGGTCAGGCCGGGCTGTTTACCGAGCAAGTTATCCGGGCCATGAAGCAGGGCTGTCAGTTGCCCATTATTTTCCCATTGAGTAATCCATCCAGACAAGTGGAAGCCCGTCCGGAACAGGTTATTGAGTGGACAGATGGCGAAGTAATCATCGCCACTGGCAGTCCGTTCACTCCTGTGACATACAAGGGTAAGACCTTCCCGATTACCCAGTGCAACAACAGCTATATTTTCCCTGGTATTGGCCTGGGTGTGCTGGCAACCAAAGCACGGCACATTTCTGATGAAATGCTGATGGCCGCCAGTACCACATTGGCCGAAGCTTCGCCACTGGCCAATAAAGGCAAAGGGGCGTTATTACCCCCCTTAACAGAACTAGCTCAGCTTAGTAAAGATATCGCCTTTGCCGTCGGCAAGGTTGCCCAGCAACAAGGCCTGGCACTGGAAATGTCAGATGAAATGTTGCTGAGCAAAATTGAAGCTAACTTCTGGACGCCCACTTACCGGCAATATCGCCGCACCAGTATCTAACTAACTACCTGGCCCTGGTGACTCAAGTTAACCAGGGCCGCTAACGCTTCCTCCGCTCGCCCGGCCGGTACAAATAGATGGTCATGATAAAACGCTGAGACTGGATTCACTCCCATATTCAGGCTGGCTAACTCCGCGGTAATGCGGGCCAGAAAACCTACAGCATCAAGAGATGAATGCACGTTCAGGGTAATCATGCGGCAGGGAAACTCATACGCCAATCCCAATTGCATGGCCTGCTGCTCAGTTAAAATGGCGCTCCAGCCTTCCACTTCTTCGAACAACATTTTTACCCCCACAGGTATGGCCTGGTCTGGGGGGAGAGTAGCAAATACATAACAGGGTGCATGTAGCACCGGTTGCATCGTGCATATTAGTTGCTGCAAATTGGTAATCGCCTGCATAAGCCCCTCCACTAGTGGCTGATTTTCATCAATAGAATACCGCTGGCCAGCAGCAGCAACGCAAGTAATTTAGTGCCGTTCAGGCTCTCTCCCAAGCATAAAATACCCACCAGAGAAGCCCCTAGCACACCGATTCCGGTCCATACGGCGTAGCCCACACTTAAAGGCAGCGTTCGCAGCGCCATAGCCAAGAGGCCCAGACTGAGAATCATGGCCACAACGGCAATAATTAATGATTTTGGCTCAGACAAGCCTTTGGATTGCTTAAGGGCGACAGCCCAGACTACTTCTAACACACCAGCGGCAAACAGTATCAACCATGCCATCAGAGTTTCCTCCACAATGGCAGGGTCGTCCCTGCATAAGCCTTGCGTGAACATCACAGACAGGGTCGTCCCTGTCAGGCGGGATGGGGATTAAAGCAAAATGTCAGAGATTGTGCAAGACTTGAACAGCCTGCACACTTTTTCAGGGTAGCGTTGACGAAACAATTATGGTCTCAATCAGCCACCGCAATGGGGTGAATCAAATCTGCCTGCGCCCCAACCGTTCCGCTTCCTGGTCACAAACCAAATGGCTGATTAGCGGCTTGAGCTGTGTTGCTATTCTAGTGGCACTGGCCTGGAGCCTGGCCGGCGCATGGTTGATCCTGCCTTTTGCAGGCCTGGAAGTGGCATTGCTGGCGGCACTGGCCTTCAAGGTGTGTAAACACACCTATCACCAACAGGTAATCAAGGTATCTGCGCACTGCATTGATGTGCAGTGGGGCCAACATTACCCCAAAAGACGCTGGCAATTTCCACGTGAAAACAGCTTAGTGTTGGTGGAAAAAGCCCGACATTCATTAAGTGGAGACAGGCTGGTATTGTTAGGTAATCAACAGCGTTTACCGATTGGCGAGTACCTTAATCAGGACGACCAACGAAAACTGCTTTCGGCACTCAGAGACTTGCATGTGCCAATCACATTTCGCGGCCAAAACAGCATTGTTGCCATGCCGTCAGAGCCAGAAACAGACAAATAAAAAAGCCGCCCAAAGGCGGCTTTCTCATCAGCACGTTAGCGATTAAGCTTCAGCGATGATAACAACTTTAACCTGAGCAATAACTTCAGAGTGAAGTTGCAGGTCCACCTCGAACTCACCACATTCACGCAGTGTGCCGTGCGGCAGTTTTACTTCAGCTTTGGATACTTCAACACCGGCCGCCGTCAGGGCGTCAGCGATGTCACGAGTACCAACAGAACCGAACAGCTTGCCTTCGTCGCCAGCCGGGGCAGCGATAGTAACTTCAGCCAGTTCAGCCAGTTTGGCGGCACGTGCTTGTGCAGCAGACAATTGCTCAGCAATTTTGGCTTCCAGCTCGGCACGACGCTGCTCGAACTTCTCTACGTTGTCCTTAGTGGCAGGCACAGCCTTACCTTGAGGGAACAGGAAGTTACGGGCAAAACCTGATTTTACGGTGACCTGGTCACCCAAACCGCCCAGGTTGGCGATTTTGTCTAGTAGAATGATTTCCATCTTTGCTACCTCTTAGTTACGCCAACAATTACTTGTGAGAATCAGTGTAAGGCAACAGAGCCAGGAAGCGCGCGCGCTTAATGGCAGTTGACAACTGACGCTGATACTTGGCACTGGTACCGGTAATACGGCTAGGAACGATCTTACCGCTCTCAGTGATGTAGTTTTTCAGCAGGCCAGTGTCTTTAAAATCGATCTGCTGGATGCCTTCTGCCGAGAAGCGGCAGTACTTACGACGTCTGAAAAAACGAGCCATCTTCTAGTCTCCTAATCTGTTATTCCGCGTCAGCTTCTACAGCTGCTCTGTCTTCACGCTTTTCGCGACGCTCTTCTTTAGCCATAGGTGATGGCTCAGTCACAGCGCTCTTAGTACGCATAATCAGATTACGCAGTACGATGTCGTTGAAGCGGAAAGCGGTTTCCAGTTCTTCGATGGCAGCAGCAGATGCTTCAGCATTGATCAGAACATAATGGGCTTTGTGCAGCTTCTCGATGGGGTAAGCCAGTTGACGACGGCCCCAGTCTTCCAGACGGTGAATCTGTCCACCATCGTTCTTGATGATTCCGGTATAACGCTCGATCATACCTGGAACCTGTTCACTCTGGTCTGGATGGACCATAAAAATGATTTCGTAATGACGCATTGGTGCTCCTTACGGTTGTAGCCTCTTGCAGCTCAGCCAGACTGCTTAAGACAAGGAACTAAAATAGTTGGGCTGATCAAGGGCGCGCATTGTATATAAAGCACACTGTCGACACAAGCTTATTTTACCCTGAATGCCCGCTATTAGGCCGTTACGCCCTGACAGGGTGACCATCTGAGACCACCGCCGGTCAGAAACGCCATACAAAGCCGTCAGGTGTCTGATTTGTGATACAGATTTCAGGCGCTTGGCTATGCTTATCACAAACAGGCAGAGATGTTATCCGATGACAGACACAGCCCATAGTGTTGCCCAGCAGCTATTTGAGTTTATCCAGCAAAGCCGGGATGGCTACGCAATTTACGATGTGGATGATCGGCTGTGCTATTGCAACGGCGTTTTCAAAGAGATGTTCTGCATTGAAGGAGCCTACCAGCACCTGAATTTTGCCGATTTGATTCGGCATACCTATGCCATCGGGCGTGGCATCAGGCTGGATACAGATAATATTGAGGTCTGGTTGACCCAGGCCAATGCCAAACGTCGTTCACGGCCGTTTCGACTGTTTGAGGTGGATATGATGGACGGCCGCTGGTTTCTACTCTCGGAGCAGATCCGCCAGGACGGCGCACTGCTGGTACAGGCTAAGGATATTACCAAGCAAAAGGTGATGGAGTCGGAGTTAATACGCTCTGTAGATACCTTGCATCAAATGGCTCTGACTGACGCACTGACAGGTATTGCCAACAGACGCAGCTTTGTCGAGTCGGTGGAGTCAGAGCTGAGCCGCTGCCGGCGGGATACCTCGCTGGTCAGTCAACTGTTACTGGATTTAGACCATTTTAAAAACATTAACGACACATATGGTCACCAGGGCGGCGATGCGGTACTGAAACAAGTCGCCAATACCATTAAGAAGACTCTGCGCCAGTATGATATTTTTGGCCGCATCGGCGGCGAGGAATTTGCCGTATTTCTTGGCAGCACCGATGCACAAACTGCGATGGAGATAGCCCAGCGGCTTTGTCAGGCGGTGGCGGCCAGTACTATTCATCATGGACAAGCACAAATCCGCGTCACCACCTCTATCGGCGTCACCACCCGCGAATGCGACACCAGTTTCGAACAACTTTATCTGGAAGCCGATGACGCCCTGTATCAGGCCAAGCAAGCAGGGCGAAACCGGGTGATAAGTTATCAGCAAGGGCCGGACTCAGGACAAATCGGGCCCGACTGACATATTGCCGCTAATTTTCCAGCACGGCGGTAACCTGTCGCCAATCCACCAACTTAAAGTTTTGCGGGGCGATTGGCATACGGTTGCGACCATCTTGTACCACCAGCAATCCCGCTGGATAGTCTGCACCAAGATTGGCGGATGTCACTTCCAAACCGTCCGTCTCCGATACACCATCCACTCCCGACTGCAAGTCCAGGGCGATACGGAAACGGCCAAGGTAACTGAACTGCTGGTCCAGACCAAAGGCCAGATAGCTGTCATTGCCCTGACTGGACACGATTAACATGGCGTCATTGCCGTTGCGGTAAATCCCCATGCCTTCCACATCGGCATGCAGCAGATCGCCGGTGTGGGCAACTTGTTCCAAAACCGCCGGTTGTGGCTCGGCCTGGGTTCGCCAGATACCTTTAGCCTCCTCGCCCAGATACAACACGCCGGTTGTATCGTCGGCCACACAGCCTTCCGGCTGACTGCTGACGGCAAATTCCCTGACCAGTGTGGCACTCAGGTGATGTTTATCGCCTTCGATACGGTACTGGGCAAAACGTCCATCAGTATCATTGATAAAGACATAATGACCGGTCTTTGATTGATACATACACAGCCCATAGACCTCATTCAGGTCGGTGGCAATATCCTGCAAATGACTGACCCCACCTGATTCAGGGTCAATCGCAAACAGGCTGATGCTATTGTTGGTACGATTGCTGGCCGCCGCCAGGTCGACCCGATTACCACCCACCACAAAATCACCACGTATATCCACATTGTTCAGCCGGCCTACCGGCAACTGCTGGACTAACGTGCCATCCAGTTCATACACCATCAAACCCACACGCTTGTCCGTGCCGAGAATCCGGCTTTGAGCCGGAGCCTGACGATTAAACCAGATTGCCGGATCGTCCGCGGCATCGCCAAAGCGGGCAACCGGGGTGGTTTGTGCGCTCGAACTGACATTGGCAATCCATTCCTGTTTACTTGTATTGCCAGCCTGGTAATCCGCGACCTTAGCCGCTAAATAGGCGTCCTGACTTTCATCGTAAAAGGTCAGAGTCAATCCTTCACTATCCAACTGTGCGCCCAGCGCTTCGGGCTCATCCATACCTTTCAGTTGCCAATGACGGGCGTCTGTATCAGTGCGGTACGCCGACAAACTTCTGGCCTTTGGACTCACCACCAGCAAAGTGCCATCGTCCAGCAAGGCCAAGTCGGTTATCTCTCCCTGAATATCACCAAAAGGGGACAACATGGCCACAGGCTCGCGAACCGGGTCGGCCTCCATGCTGGCAGGATAACGCCATACGCCTACCGATTCTTCGGCTATATACAGGCTGGCACTGGCGCTATCGGCGACACAATCTTTGGCGTTCAGCACACCTGGAAAATCACGCACTTTTACATTCACCAGTTGCTGACGCTGGCCGTCGTAGATAATCCGCTCATGTGCCATCCCTTGCACGTCCACACTGAACAACGACAAGTGACCGCTTTGTGGATGTGCGTAAAGACACAAAGTCTCCAGTTGCGCTTCATCCGCTGGCAGATCCTGCAACAGGCGCAATTCCGGCGTTTGCCAGTCCAGAGCCAACAGCTTGGTCGTGGCAGATTCGTTGTCTATGCTGACAACAATATCCACCAGCTTGCCATTCAGCTTAACCGACGGTTGCCAGGCCAGTGTTTCGAAGTTTCCGGCAAAACGGGCCCTGACCTGCTGTTGTTCATCCAACAACAGCAAACCACGGCTTTCACTGCTGATTAACCAGTACTGACCATTATCGCGAACCAGAGGCTGCACCTGCTGCCCCTCCAGCTTGTCGGCCTGATAAAAAGGCAAGGCCTGAATGACCGCGTCAGCGGCATACGCACCACCAGCCGTAATGGTCAGTATTAGTGCACTAAGCGTCTTTTTCATATGTTACCCATCTCTAATGCAACGGCCGTGTAAACGCACGGCCGTTGCTAAACGTTACAGTGTCCAGTTAAAGCCAAGCTCGAATGTACGACCGTATTCTTCGTACTGCGCGTTGATACTGCGGCGGTCAAAGTAGTGGTAGTAAGGCTCGTCGTTGAGGTTGACGGCGTTAAAGTAGATGTGCATCTGTGGATTGATGAAATATTTACCACTGAAGTCCAGTTGCTGATGCGCATCTTCCATACGCAACATTTCGCCATCAATTTCTTCCAGGTTTTCACTCTTGTGGCTGAGTGTCAGGCGTAAACTCCAGTCATTGTCCTCATAGCCCAGCGTCAGATTGCCCACTTTGTCAGACTGATTGGGCAGGCTGGTTTCAAAGCGCTCACCATCCAGCAAGGTAACCGCCTCAGAATCGGACAAGGTGGCATTGGCGGCAATCAACAAACCGTTGTCGAAACTTTTTACCCAGGACAATTCCAGGCCCTGAACTTTGGCGCTTTCGCCGTTAATTGGCTGGGTGACTTCTGCAAAGCCCTGCCAGGCATCCAGATGCGAGACATCTGCCAGAATCACAAAATTATCGATATCTTTATGGAAATACCCCGCAGACAGCACACCAATACTGCCCGGATAATATTCAATGGACAGGTCCATGTTGTTAGACTCAAACGGCTTCAGTTCCGGATTGCCCACTTCGGCTTCACGTTCAGTATCGAAGCCGCCATCGTCATTTTCTTCGGTTTTAGATTCGATAATCTGAAATGCCGCTGAATCTTCAAATTTAGGTCTGGCAATGGTCTGTGTGTAGGCGAAACGGCCTATCAACTGATCACTAAATTCATAGCGCAGGTTGAGGCTGGGCAGAAGGTGACTGTATTGTTTTTCACCCTGCCAGGCAGTATTGACCACCTTTTCTTCATCGGCCTGCTCATCTTCGATCAGTTCTACCCGCTGACCACTGGTGGAGAAGTCGGTGCGCTCGTAGCGGATCCCCGCCACTACACGTAATTTGTCGATATCCACTTTGGTCATCAGATAAGTGGCAAAGATGTCCTCGTCACTTTGATATGAAGCACCATTGGACTCAAGCTCAGAATCCAGCGCGGCCAGCTCCAGGCTACTTCTGTTGCTGCTAAAGTGGTTACGCATGGCCTGACGGTCCAAACCGCTGCCAAAATCCCCCAATCCCCAAGCAGGTACCGCAGCAGCAAACTGCCCGGCATCCAGATCATCAAAATCACCCTCATAAATAAAGATGTTGGCGTTGGTTTGTTTTTCACGACTACGATACTTACCACCGAATTTAAGCTGGGCGGGATGGCCGGCCATATCGAAATCGCGACTCATATCCAGCTTAAAGCTCAGCTCCTGGTCTTCTGCCAGATTATCTTCAAAAGAGATTTCATCCACTTCATAGTTGGACAGGGATTTTGCTTCAGCATCCTGCACAATGGCCGGAATTTGCCCGCTGAAGTCAGAACTGATGGCAAAGCCATCGCCCTTAAAGCTGTAGTACAAAGCATCAGGCTCGTCTTCCGACGATTCAGCATAGCCAAGTTGATAACTTAAATGCCATTGTTGCAGTTGATGCTCAGCACCAGCAGTGAGCGACAGTATTTCTTGTACTTCATATCTGTCTTTGCTGCCCCGCTCGATTTCTGAGTCATCACCATCGAAAGTGAACGTATTGGCCTGGCGATACTCATCGTCAGAAAAACGGCTGTACAGCGTGCGCAGATAGTACTGATTGTTGAAATCCGGCCGGAAATCCAGATTTAATGCCGCACCGATACGTTCACGGTTAATGGCGTAGTAACGCTGTTCTATTTCATCATCACCATTGCTTTCAATATTGTCCGAGCCGAAATCGCGGTCAAACCAGGACAGCGCCACGGCCACCCCCAAAGAATCCTGCAACCCGGCAAAATCAACCACATCGGTATAGCTACCAGAGACCTTAGGGCTGGTTTCGCTGCGCAGTTCGTTGCGACTGGCCTGCACTGTCAGGCTGGCACTACGACCAGCACGGTCAAAGGCACTCAGGCTTTTTACTTCTACCGAACCACCGATGGCATCGGCATCCATGTCGGGGGTTACAGACTTGGTAACTTCCAACCCTTCGATTAATTCGGAAGGAATTACATCCAGCGCCACCGAACGCACACCGGCTTCAGGCGACGGAATATTCATCCCGTTAATGGTGACATTGTTGAGGTTAGGATCGATTCCGCGAATACCAACAAAACGGCCTTCGCCCTGATCGCGTTCAATTGACAAACCCGGCAGGCGCTGCAAGGCTTCGGCAGCGTTCTGATCGGGAAATTGCCCGATAGCGTCGCTGGAGACGATGGATTTAAGATTGTCAGCGCTGCGCTGCATATTCAATGCACCGGCCTGACCGGCACGTTGCCCGTACACAATCAACTCGTCCAACTTGGGTTCTTTGAGCCCCAGGGTGAAACGTTGTTGCAGGGTTTTACCGTCCTCAATATGGATTGGATGCTCAGTCTTGGGGGCGCCCAGATAACGAATTTCCAGGGTATAGTCGCCTGGCGGCAGGGCATTAAAGCGGAAAGAGCCATCCCCTTTGGTCACAGTGGATAAATTGAGTTCCTTAAGGCGCACACTGGCGCCTTCGAACCATGCCTTGTTTTGTGTGTCTCCAAGTCTGCCTAACAAACTGCCGTCTGCTGCCAGTGCCTGATGACTGAAAAGGGCAGCCAGACAAGCCAGCGCCAGTTTGCTTTTATGTATGTTCATCTGCGAGCCTTATTGCGGTGTGTGTGATGTCGCATGGCAAGCTAGAGGTAAGGCATGACGCTTTTATGACAAAGTTGCGGCCACCACCTTGGTTAAGGGCCAAACTCGGTTAATCAGGCCTTCAATTTTGTCCTTGATGAGCTGAGTTGACCCCCAGCCTTTACCACAGAAGCAGCCTCGCAAACCTGATGTACAGGCCAATGACAGCCACCAGCATCATATAAATGTCATATGCCTGAGCCAAAATGACCCTGCTGTAACTGCTACTGGTGGTTTAGCATCGGCCAAGGTTTTCTGTCTGGACCCGCAATGAATTACTCTCTGTTACCCTTACATAGCAAACGTATCGCTTTGGTGCTTTGCACGGCACTGTCTGCGCTGCTATTGAGTTTCAGCCATGGTGAGATTAAAGCCTGGCAAGTGATTTCCTGGCTGGATGTGGTGGGGGAAGGCGGCATTGCCCTATTGACACTGGTATGGCTGTTTTTCCTGTTTGTCAGCCGCCCGCCAGGCCGGGTCACTGACTTGCTGGTACTGGGCTTGAGCTGTTTTATGTTTTCTGCCCTGCTTGACCTGATGGATGAATTTGTCCGTCACCAGAGTGGCTACTGGTTAAGTCTGGTGGAGTCCATTCCGGCACCCATCGGCATGGTGTTGATGACCTGGGCGTTGTACCAATGGCACCAGGAGCAATTAACCCTGAACCAACAGTTGCGCCGCAGGGAAGCGCAGTCTCGTCAGCACCATCAGGTTGACTGGGTGACCCGCCTGTATGGAGCAGATTACCTGCGTGAGCAGCTCACAAAACATCTGGACGAGGGCGTCAGCAGTTTGTCGGTTTTGATGCTGGATATTGATAACTTTGACCAGTTTAATCGGCGTTATGGTGATCAGGAAGGTGATCGCCTGCTAAGGGAGTTGTCGGAACTGATCCTGATGAATATCAGGCAAACCGACTTAGCCTGCCGCTATGCTGGCGACCGCTTTATTGTACTGCTGCCGGAAACTCAGCGCCCACAAGCCGTGACCCTGGCCGGGCAGATCCTTGAATCGGTGCGCCATTTTGCCTTTAAAACCCGGGAAAGTGGTGAAGCCGTATTCCACACCCTTAGCTGTGCATTGGTCAGTGCGGTGGCAAGCGATCAGGCTGAAGCCTTACTGGACAGACTAAACAGGCAACTAGAGCTGGGCAGAGGAGCAGGCTGACAGGTGAGCAACTTTGCCGCATTGGACGACAAGCAGCTCCCGGCTCATCAGTTGGCCGCCAGTCTGATTGATTTGGCCTGCGCCCGGGGCGTTGACCGAAACCGCCTGCTGCGCGGTACAGGGATTTTCTATGAAGATATCCGCAGCGGAAAACACCGGCTCAGTGCATCACAGTTATTACGACTGATGGCTAACGCCAGGCAATTGATGCCGGGCAAAGACGCCGCATTTTTATTGGGACGGCGCTTATTCCCTGGTGCTCACACCGCTTCTGCCAACCTGCTCATGCATTGCCGCGATCTGGGTGACAGCCTCAGGTTACTGGGGTTGGTTAAAATGCAGCTTTGTCCTTTTATTTATGGGCAACTGCACATTTACAACCAGCGCTGTTATTGGTTGCTGGATGACGCATTTGGCTGCGCTGGTGAGTTTCAGTTTGTACTGGAAGCCTATTGCACGGCGCTGGTTGCTGCCAGTCGTCAGCTGTTTGCCCAACGCGTGCCTTTTCATTTTGACTTTCCCTTCCCCCGTCCCAGGCATATTCAGGAATATGAGGAAAATCTGGGTATCAGATTGAGATTCAACCAGCCCCTGCTTTGCATTAGTTTTGAGCAGAAATATCTGCGCCAACCCTGCATCCAGTTCAGTCAGACCCTTAAATGGCATGCATTACGCCAGCTACGGGCACAGCGCAGCAAGATAAACATGGGCTTTTTGGAAGCCGTCAAACGACAACTGCAACAACATCGGAACATGGCCCTTAGCGAGCTGGCAGAGATATTCAATATCAGTCCAGCAACGTTAAAGCGTCGCCTGAAACAACATGGCGTCAGTTTCAGTCAGCTACAGGATGAGGTTAATCGTCAACAAGCCTTGTTTCTGCTGCATGTGAAAGGCCTGAATAATGAAGCGATTGCGGCAGAGATGGCGTTTAATGATATTCCTAATTTCCGTCGGGCCTTTAAACGCTGGACAGGATCAACACCAAGTCAAGCCCGGCTGGGGTGGAAATTAATTGATTTTTCCGGTTGAAATTTAACCATCCAAGCGTAAAATCTCCGGCCCCTTTAGTGAAAATTTCACTATACTTTCACACTCGTTAAATACTGCGCAGGTAGGCTTAGTGCCGCTGTTGATGAAACAGCATACAGTATTGAAAGGATTTGTATATGCTAGTGCTCACGTTACTTTTTGCAGTTGTTATATTTTTGTTGTTGTATTCTCTGGCCCAGGACAAGGGCAAGAACACCAAGTACTTCCGCAACACGGATGACGCACTGAGTACTGAGGTGTCACTGAAAAAGAAACCCCTGCGGATGGGTGATTCGTTGTTTTAAGTTTTGATTCTGCCGGACGTTATTGTCCGGCAGACTTTCCTTCCCTGCTTACCCTGTTATCCTGACTTTCTGTCTTTTTCTATCACAAGGTTGACTGCATGCGATTTGGTGCAGGATTACTGGTCACCGCAGCCTTTATCGGCCCGGGTACTATTACCACGGCCAGTTTAGCCGGGGCGAATTACGGCTTCAGTCTGTTATGGGTGTTATTGTTTGCCATATTTGCCACCCTGATTTTGCAAAACATGGCCGCCAAGCTGGGGCTGGCGACAGGTAAAGGTCTGGCCGAATCCCTGCGCGAGCAGCTTCCGTTCAGACCCGCGCGAGTAATCAGCACCGTTCTGGTGATCAGCGCCATTGGTGTCGGTAGTGCTGCCTATGAGGCCGGTAACCTGACTGGCGCCGCCCTGGGCATGAACGCGATGTTTGCTGGCCCGTTAAAGACTTGGGCGGTGTTGCTGGCCCTGTTGGCGGGATTGCTGCTATACAGCGGCAAGTATGTTGTGCTGGAAAGAGCGTTGATTCTGTTAGTGGCAATTATGAGCCTGGTCTTTATTACTACCATGCTGTTGTCCAAACCCGATCCTGTCGCAATGTTTAGTGGGTTATTGCAGCCAAGGATTCCCGACGGTTCATTGACCACATTGCTGGCACTGGTTGGCACGACGATTGTGCCTTATAACCTGTTTTTACATGCCAGTCTGATGGCCAAGCGCAGCACACCAGACTGGCAACAGGCGTTACCGGCCATGAAGCTGGACAGTGGCCTGTCAATTGGTCTGGGTGGACTGGTCACGCTGGCCATTGTAGCAACGGCCAGCGCCGCTTTTTTTGGTCAGGAAATGGCCAAAGGCCCACTCAATGCCGCCAGTATGGCAAACCAACTGGAGCCGCTTCTGGGGCCGGCAGCCCAGTACTTTTTTGCCACCGGTCTGTTTGCAGCAGGCTTGACCAGCGCCATTACCGCGCCTCTGGCGGGTGCTTTTGCGGTGTGCGGCATGTTGGGTTGGTCAACCGCATTGGATTCAAAACCCTTTCGCCTGGTGTGGCTGACGATTTTATTATGTGGTGTATTGGGTGCCAGCCTGTCGCTTAGCCCATTGGCATTGATTCTGTTTGCTCAGGCCACCAATGGCCTGCTGTTACCAATAATTGCCCTGTACCTGCTATGGTTGATGAACCGCAGCAGTTTATTGGGCGAACACACCAACGGGCCTGGTACTAACATTTTGGCTGGCGCCGTGGTGGTGTTTCTGTTTTGTTTAAGCGGCTACAAACTGTATTCCTTGCTGTAATCAAAGTAGCACCAGATCGTCCCTATGTATTGCCACATCGTGGCTGGCATACCCCAGCAAGGCTTCCACCTGCTGGCTCTGGGCACCTTTGATGCTAGTTAAATCATCAGCGTCAAACAGGCTCAGGCCGATAGCAAGCAATTCCGAATCATGCCAAATTTCCAGGGCATCACCTGCTGCAAAATGACCTTCCACCGACAGGATCCCTACCGGCAACAACGAGGCGCCCCGGGTCACCAGGGCTTGCCTCGCGCCTGAATCTATCTGCAATTTGCCTTTCGCTTTGAGGCTGTGGCGTAGCCATTGTTTCTTGGCCTTACTGCGCGACAATGCAGGGTGAAATAAGGTGCCTGGCACTTGCCCCTGACCTAAGGCGGCATAAGAGCTGGTCTTATGGCCATTAACAATCAGAGTCTGAATACCATTGGCACTGGCTTTTTTAGCTGCCTGGAGTTTAGTCAGCATACCGCCGGTTCCGACAGTGGAACCACTGCCACCGGCCAGTGCCATAATATCCCGGCTAACGTCACTCACCGATGTAAGCAGTTGGGCACCAGGATTTTTACGTGGGTCAGCATCGTAAAGCCCATCCACATCAGTACAGATCATCAGGGTGTCGGCTTCTGCCACCAGTGCTACCAGTGCACCTAAGTTATCATTATCGCCAAACTTCAACTCCTCGGTGGCCACCGAGTCATTCTCATTAACAATGGGTATTATCTGATGGGCCAGTAGCTCGCGTAATGTGCTTTTGATATTCAGATATCTGTCGCGATCGCGAATATCGCCATGAGTCAGAAGAATCTGCGCGGTAGGAAAGTCAAACAAGCGTGCCCAGTTAGCCATCATTCGGGTTTGCCCCACCGCCGCCATCGCCTGCTTTTGCGCCAGGGTCGGCTTTCCATCAATTGGCATAGCATTGCGGCCAGCGGCCACCGCACCGGATGACACCAGAACCACTTCTTTGCCCTGACGGCGACTGGCATTAATAAACTGTGCCAGCGCCAGTAAATGCTCGGTACGACAACCCTGTCCATCCGGTGCGATCAGTGCACTGCCAACCTTGATAACCGCACGCTGCCAGGTGAAAGAATTGGGTTGCTCGATACTGTGACTCATAGGTCTGTCCGGATTAACTTTGAGATATAACGAGGGTGCGCATAAAATACGTTGCTTATTCGGTCAAAGGCAATATCAAATGTGGCGAATTTTCATAGGTTTGTTGTCGATAATTGGTTATACCGTCAACACCTTGGTGTGGTTTATTCCCATCATGCTGTTTTCTGTGCTGAAACTTATACCCTTGGCCAGTTGGCAGCGCCTGGTCAGTCGCATTCTGGACGGTTGTGCATCGGCCTGGGTCAGAGTCAACAGCCTGAACCAGAATCTGTGCAGTAAGGTTGATTGGGATGTTCAGGGACTGGACAACCTCAAGCGCAGGGAATGGTATCTGGTGATTGCCAACCACCAGTCCTGGGTAGACATTCTGGTATTGCAACGCATTTTCAGTGGGCGCATCCCTTTTCTCAAATTTTTCCTCAAAAAAGAGCTGATTTGGGTTCCCGTGCTGGGACTGGCGTGGTGGGCGTTAGACTTTCCGTTTATGCAAAGGTACAAGAAAGCCTTTTTGGAAAAGCACCCGCATTTAAAAGGCAAAGATTTGGAAACCACCAAACGCGCCTGCGAAAAGTTTCGCCACAAGCCTGTGAGCATCATGAACTTTGTTGAAGGTACCCGGCTGACAAGAAATAAACAGCAAGCCCAGCAAAGTCCATTTCAGCACTTGCTTACGCCAAGAGCCGGTGGCATTGCTTTTGTGCTGAACGCGATGGGCGACAAGCTGCATCAGTTATTGGATGTGACTATTCACTATCCACAAGGTGTGCCCAGTTTCTGGGACTTTGTTTGCGGTAAGGTCAAACAGATTCAAGTCAGGGTGAGTATTATGTCGCTGGATAATCTGATGTCAGCCAGCTATTTTGACAACCCTGAACAACGTCAGCAATTTCAGCAATGGCTGAACAGCCGTTGGCAACTTAAAGACGATACCATCAAGCAACTTGTTATGGAGCGCCAATGCTGAGCCGCCTGCCTGGTTTTGTGATTTTACCAATCCATGCTGTGCTGCAGATTCTGAACCTGGGGTGGTGGGGTTCCCTGATCATTTTACTCGGCCTGCTTAAGCTTATCAGCCCCTTCAGTTGGTTGACCTTTAGCCTCAACAGGATGCTGAATAGTGCCTTGAGTGGCTTCGCCCTTTGTGCGGTGGGCCTGATCAACCTGTTCAACAATGTAGAATGGGATTACCAGATCGAAGGTGAATTACAAAAGCACAGCTGGTATCTGGTGATGGCCAATCATATCAGTTGGCTGGATATTATTTTGCTGATGCACTTTTCCTGCGGGCGTATTCCTGCCTCCAAGTTTTTTATTAAGCAGGAACTGATTTGGATGCCTTTTATTGGCCTTGGTGCCTGGGCGCTGGATATGCCCTTTATGCGACGTTACAGTGCTGACTTTTTAAGCCGGCACCCACATCTAAAAGGCAAAGATTTGGAAGCAACACGACGCTCCTGTGAAAAGTTCCGTACTATCCCCACCACGGTGATCAACTTTGTGGAAGGCACCCGCTTTACAGAGCAAAAGCAGCGAGCTAAAAACAGCCCCTACCACCATTTACTCACCCCTAAGGCTGGCGGCGTGGCCTTTACCCTGGCCAGCATGGGGGAATTATTCAGTCATATTATTGATGTGACCCTGCTCTACCCCCAGAACCGGCGACATGTCATGATGGATATGCTCAGCGGCCGTCTGACAAAAGTGGTATTGCGCGCCAGGGCCATTCCCTTGCAGTCTGCATTGCTTGGCGACTACCAGGCGGATCAGCAATTCCGCGAGAACTTTCAGCTTTGGCTAAATGGTCTTTGGCAAAGCAAGGACCGTCTTATACAAAAACTAATGGATGCTAATTAAGTGACAGAAAAACCAACGCAAATCAGCCAGCTTATCCTGGACAGCATTAGTGAGTGGGGGCTGGATCTCAGTTCTGCCTCCCCCTTGTTTACCTTGTTCTCTCTGCTGATTCTGCTGGGGCTTTGCTGGTTGGCGTTCAAGGTGACCCGGCGCTTGTTCAGCGGCAAGCTGACCCGTTTTATCCTGGCAACCAAGGCCACCTGGGATGATGAGCTGCAGCGGCATAACTTCTTTAAGCGCGGTGCGCATCTGGTGCCGGGCGTACTGCTCTATTTGCTCAGTCCGTTGCTGTTTGCCCATACCCCGATGCTGTTGGTGCTGCTGCAGAAATTGGCATTCATTTATATCCTGCTGACAGCGGTGATGCTGCTGAGCGCCATTCTGAATACCATTGAAGATATCTATGAAGCATCCAGACTGTCTCAACGGGTACCCATTACCGGTTTTATCCAGGTGGGCAAGCTGGTACTGGCGTTAATCGCTGTGATTCTGATCGTGTCCAACCTGCTGGAAAAGTCACCGGTATTAATTATTTCCGGCCTGGGTGCCGCCGCAGCCATTCTGCTGTTGGTCTTTCGCGATACCATATTAGGCTTTGTGGCTGGTGTGCAGATTGTTGCCAACCGTATGGTGAACAACGGCGACTGGATTGAATTGCCTAAGTACGGCGCCGACGGCACGGTACTGGAGTTGGGGCTGACCACGGTTAAAGTTCGCAACTGGGACAACACCATCTCCACTGTCCCCACTTATGCCCTGATTGGCGATTCAGTAAAAAACTGGCGTGGCATGCAGGAGTCTGGTGGGCGCAGAATTAAGCGCGCCATCAATATTGATATACAAAGCATTAAATTCTGTGATCAGGAGATGCTGGATAACTGGGAAAAAATTCGTTTTATCAAAGATTATATCAGCGAGAAAAAGCGCGAGCTGGCCAAGTACAATCAGGACAACAGTATCACCGAACAAGACCTGCTGAATGCCAGACGTTTAACCAATATAGGCACCTTTCGCGCTTACATGGTCAGGTATTTGCAACATCATCCCAAACTTAATCAGGATATGACCCTGATGGTGCGCCAACTTGCCCCTACTGAGCTGGGCCTGCCGCTGGAAGTCTACTGTTTTAGCGCAGATAAGAACTGGGTGAGTTATGAGGGAATTCAATCGGATATTTTCGATCACTTCCTGGCCATGCTGCCGGCTTTCGGTCTGCGTGCTTACCAGCGAGTCAGTGACCGACCCAGCAATCACAATTAAACACCACCGGTTGTCGTTGGTTCTGTCAGGCTAAGCGACCGTTGGCCTTGACTGGTTTGTCTGCTGCTGTAATTTGTGTAGTGAAGGGTAATAATTTCAAGACCTTATACAAAGAACCGGAGGCAGATGAGCCCTATGTTAAAAACCACTATCACTTTTTTTGCCGCTTTTCTGCTGCTGGCTTGTCAGCCAGAGCAGATAAAACAACAGGATACCGGCTCTCACTCCACCGGCAGCCAGGGTAAACAAGTACAATTGGTTCCCAACCCTGCCATGGTAAAGCCCGGTTCCGGTCAACTCACTCTGCCCAGCACCGTCTCTGTCAGTGCCTCGCCTGATGCTCCGGACAGCCTAGCTGCCCTCGGTGAGCTGCTGGCTCAACTAGGGGTAAGTCAAAGCCCAAATGACAACGCTATCATCCGGCTGGTGATTGATCCCAACCTCAGTCTGGGTGAAGAAGGCTATCAATTGGCAATTGAAGAAAATGTAACCATTAAAGCGGCCACAGATACCGGGCTTTTTTATGGAGTACAGAGCCTGCGCCAGTTACTGCCGGCCGTGCCACAGGCAAGCTACACACTTCCTCAGGTTTTTATTAGTGACCAGCCACAGTATGCCTGGCGTGGCAGCATGCTGGATGTAGCGCGCAATTTCTTTAGCCTGGACTACCTGAAACAGCATGTGGATCGCATGGCCGCCTTCAAACTGAATAAACTGCACCTGCATCTTACCGATGATCAGGGCTGGCGATTGGAGATTAAGAGCTGGCCGAAGCTCGCTACAGTTGGAGGGTCAACGCAGGCGGGCGGTGGCCCGGGTGGTTACTACACACAGGAACAAATGCGGGAACTGGTGGATTATGCCGCGCGCAGACAGGTTGAAATTATCCCGGAAATCGATCTTCCCGGTCACACTCAGGCAGCTATTGCATCTTACAACGAACTGGCCTGCGACTATGTGGTTAACAGCCCGGCACAGAATCAGTGCACAGATGTGACCGGTGCAGCCCGTTTGGCGCTTTATGAAGGCACATGCGTGGGCTTCAGCGCCTTATGTACCAGCGAAAAACCCGACCTGACATACCAGTTTGTGCGGGATGTGCTGACAGAAGTGGCTGCCATCTTTCCGACTAAATATCTGCATATTGGCGGGGACGAAGTATTAAACGAAGAAAAGGCCAGTTTTGCCGGCTTTATCACCGAAGTAGACCGTATCGTTGCCTCTCTGGACCGGGAACTATTGGCCTGGGAAGAAGCTTCTGTTGGGGATATACGCGCGTCCTCTCTATTGCAACTGTGGAACGATCAATACAACATCCAACCCGCCCTGGATAAAGGCATTCATCTGGTTCTGTCGCCTTGTAGTTATACCTATCTGGATCACGGCAATTACGACGGTCAGCCCAATACTTATACCTGGTGTGCCAAGCAGGGCATTCCTCTGGCGAGAGTATACAGTCTGACCCCGGAGGATTATCCTCAGGCCGTCGGGGTGGAAGGTCCGATGTGGTCAGAACTGGTCAGGGACAGTGCCACGGCCGATAACCGTATGTGGCCACGCCTGACCGCCATTGCTGAAGTGACCTGGACACCAAAACAACAGCGCAATTATACGGCTTTTACCAAACGCCTTTCAGCCTTGCAGGGGCATCTTGACCGCCTGCAAATACAATATTACCCGGAGCCAGATGTAAACTGGCGGTAATGGAGCCCTTTTTAAACGGGGATAATAGCTAAGTGCAGGGAAGCAATTACCTATTTAAGCAAAATTGGTATGATAAGGCATTCGTGCCTAGATTTGCCTTAGAGGGGAGCCATGTCCAAAACAGATGATATGCCCAGCATCCAGCTGGAACAGGAAGACAGAGAGGCTTACCTGCATAAACGCAGCAAGCAGCCCAAAGATGAAAAAGCCAATACGGTGGAGGTTGCTGCACCGGCGGGCAAAAGCGCTGCAGGGCGTGGCCTGGTATTTTTCGTACTGCTGCTGGCATTAGCAGCATTGGCAGGCAATGGCTGGCTGTATCAGCAACTTCAGCTTGAGAAACAGCATTTGCAAAGTGCCAGTGCCCGCATTGAAGACCTGGAAGGCAAACTTTCGGCGACGGGCGAGGAAATGGGCGAATCGACTGTGGCGTTGCAGGCCAAGCTGAAAGCCGTGACTGAAAAAACCGACGAACTCTGGCAGCAAATGGATAAACTCTGGGCCTCAGCCTGGCGTAAAAACCAATCGGAAATCAAAGACTTGTCCACCAGCCTGAGCGCGTTGGAAAAGCAGCAGCAAGGCACGCTTGAAAAGACCCGCTTGTTGGAGTCGGACATTTCTCTGGGTACCACCAGATTGGCAGCCATTGAGGAACAATTCAGTAAACTGCAAAACAGTCATGATACCTTGCATACCAGTCTGATGAAGCTGAGCTCGGCACAGCCTAAATTCAACAGTCAACTGGATGAGCTAAAAGGTAAACTGCGTGACAGTCAGCAGCATATTCAGGATCTGGGTTTGCGTATCACTCAGTTGGAAAACTTAATCCAGGGCCCTACAGCGGCCGTATCTCCAGATACGCTGAGCACAAGCGGCGGGTAACAGTTACAGATACAAGACCAATGCCGTTCATAGTGAACGGCATTTTTGTTTAGAGGGACGTTAAAAAGGCATGGGATAGCGCTTCTGTACTTTATCAATAGCCGCCATTTGTTCATCACTGAGGGGAATCGAAAACGCCTGGATATCTTCCTGTAATTGCGCCAGGCTGGTAGCGCCAATGATGGTCGATGTCACACCATCCACCTGATGACACCAGGCCAGCGCCAACTGACTTGGGGTGATGGCAAAAGAGGCTGCCAGCTCTACATATTCTGCAATCGCAGCTCTGGACTGCTCAGTGTCCCTGAATAAGCCGTTTCGCTGCATCAAGGTCCAGCGACTTCCTGGTGGGCGCTGTCCCTTGAGATACTTACCACTTAACATACCCCCACCCAATGGTGACCAGGGCAGATATGCCACGTCTGCGTGCACGCAGTGTTCAATCAGGTAAGGCCAGTCCTTAGTGTGCAATAAATTGAATTCATTCTGGATGGAGACCATGCGCGGTAAGTCATGTTTTTCGCTAAGACGCAGATATTCGCTTATGCCCCAGGTGGTATCGTCTGACAAACCACAGTGACGAATTTTTCCGGCTTGGATACAGCTCGCCAGTGCCTGCAGAATGTCCAGCATTTGGTCACTATGTTGTTCAGCATTCACTTCTGAAAATTTCAGTTTTCCAGGCCATTGTTTGCCAAAATGCGGGGTCGTACGATTTGGCCAGTGTAGCTGATATAGGTCGATGTAGTCTGTCTGCAGTCTTAACAATGACGCATCCACAGCTTCTATAATGGCTCGTCCGCTGATATCGCCACCGCCGCGAATATAAGACAGGCCGTTACCTGCTATTTTGGTGGCAATCACCAGCTCCTGGCGCTTTGCCGAATGTCGCTTCAGCCAGTTACCCAATATACGTTCTGTGCTGCCATAGGTTTCTGCTGTCGGCGGTACCGCATACATCTCAGCAGTATCAATAAAGTTGATGCCCTGTGCCACGGCATAGTCTAACTGCTCATCAGCATCAGCCTGATTATTCTGTTTCCCCCAGGTCATGGTTCCCAGACACACTCTGGATACCTGAAGGTTGCTGCTGCCTAATCTGGTGAATTGCATTGTTTTCCTCTTTGCTTAGCCACCGCTTTACTCTGTGGCAATTCGAATAAAATCCAAGGGTAAATCTATTAATGTCGTGAATTTACAGACCAATGGCAGGGATAGCATTGAAGCCCTGAAGGATATAACATTTGTGTTTGTTTGTTTGCTTTCAACCCTATGCCCGAAGATCCAGCTCCGGACCTTAATCATCTCCCCATCGGCGTTTTCGACTCCGGCCTGGGAGGCCTGTCGGTATTGCAGGAAATCAGGCATCATTTGCCCGCCGAGCACCTGATTTATGTAGCTGATTCCGCCCATGCTCCTTATGGACGGCGATCCACACAGGACATTCTCAAGCGCTGTATTGTCATTCGGGATTTTCTTTATCATCAATCCTGTAAGGCCATGGTGGTGGCCTGCAATTCCGCCACTGCCATCTGTATTGACACCTTGAGAGCCACCAGTCCCTTCCCGGTCATTGGTATTGAGCCAGCTATTAAGCCAGCGGCTTTAGCCAGCAGCAGCGGCAAAATAGGTCTGCTGGCCACCCAGGCGACATTGGAAAGTAATAGATTCCAATCGCTTTTACAGGCTTGGGCTGGCCAATGCAAAGTCTTCGCTGTTCCCTGTCCGGGTTTTGTTGAGTGCATTGAGCGAGGCGACCTTAACGGTCCGCAAGTACGTGCACTGGCCAGCCCAGTTATTCAGGACATGCTGTGCCAGGGAGTTGATACCCTGGTGCTGGGTTGCACACATTACCCTTTCTTGATCCCATTACTTACAGACCTCAGCAATGGTCGGCTGAATATTATTAATCCGGCGCCAGCAGTTGCCAGACAATTGCAGCGTCGTTTGCATGACAACAACTTGCTGAATGTGAGCGGTAGTTCAGGACAAACCCACTTCTACTCCAGCAGTCTGACAGCACACACGGCAGCCATCATTAGCCAACTCTGGGGGCAGCGAGCGGATGTTCAACTAATGCGCTGAGACATGCTGCTGCTCTCGCAAGCGCGCTAGCTCCTGTTTGATTTCTTTAAGCTCTCTCTCCATCTCCAGGCGAGATTCCACCATCTCATTGGCAACTGCCGCCAGGGATCGAAATTCAGCAAATCCCAGCTTTCTCTCATCCAGGCGTTGATATTCCCGCTTACATCGATAAAAAAACTGAATGAATGCCGAGAAAGCCCGCTGAAAGGTAACAAAACTCTGTATTAATAACAGTAGTAAAGCGAACAATGTCATGCTCATAATTAGCATGCCGTTTCGTTCAACCTCGCGTTGCTGCTCTGCCAGTATGGGCTGCAAAGCCAATTCCAGACGTGTTAGTCGTTGTTCCAGCAAATGAGCCTGAGCACGAAACTGCCCTTTTAAACCTAGTTCATGGTTTAAACCAATTTGCCGGTTAGACTCCACCAATTGTAAAAAGCCTTGCTGATAGCGTTGTAAAAGAGGCACTAAAGTGTCACGCGCGGCGCTTTGGCTGACGGCAGATTCAAGCTGTTCATAAACAGCCTGCTGCCGCTGGGCATACTCCATGCGCTTACGTAACATAAAGTCTTTTTCGCTGCGCCGCATTTGCAATAGCAATATCTGCCACTGTGCCTGATCACTCAATTGTGTTTCCAGTGCATGAATGGCCTGGCGAAAGCGTCCCTGCTCACCTTGTTGCTCATCAAAGCCAATACGTGATTGCAGTTCTACCAATTTGTCAAAACGCCTTTGATAGACAAACAGAGCGTCCAACATGCCCTGCACTTGTTGTACGGGCAACGTCAGCGAATTCATCTGCTCTGATAGCGCAGCAAGCTGCGCAGCCAGACTGGCCGCCCGTTCATTAAGTTGCTCCGCATAGCGCATGTCAAAACGCAACAAGAAGTCCTTCTCATGTCGGCGCATTTGCAATAACTCATTATTGAGTTGCACCAATTGCAGGCGTTGTTGGTTCAGTTCAATCAGTCTTTGCGTTGAATGGAACTGGCTTATCATCAGCAACAGCATACCCAGCACACAAACCAGAATAATCAGCAGCAAGCGATACTTTATGGAATTTAACTTCATTAGCGGCTCCAAAACGCAACCCGCTACAGCTTAGCAGGCAATTATGAAGCTATAGTGGCGATCACCTCACATAGATATTGAAACTGACGGAAATGCGGGTCGCCTGGCTGCGATTAGGCATCACAGCATGAGATACATGCGACCTGAACAGCATCAGCCGATTTTCTATCGGTGCGTAGCTGGTTTCATAATTTTCAATACTGCCCTGAGGGTTGGGGACAGCGGTCTGCATATTGGGATGATAGAACTTGATATCTCCGCAACCTGGCGGGGCGGACAAATAAAACACGCCGCTAAGGAAAGAGGGATGAATAGCATGCACATGATTGTGCACTTCCTGGCTATCACCAGGAGCATAGAAGTTAAACCAGCTCTCGCGCACTTCTACCCCCTGCGCCTGCGGATAGAGTTTACTCAGAAATGCGCCAGCATGTTTCACCAGATAATCATGGAACTGCTGTAACTGATACTTTTGGATAACCTGACGATGTTCCGGTTGCCTGGATTGAATATACGATCTTTCCAGGCTGTCACTTCTGCTCAGAATTTCTGTGTATTCCTTATCAACCACGGCCTGCAATTCATCCCGAATCGCAGCAATTTCCTGCAATTCAGGATCATGGTGATAGATGGCGGTTGGGAACCAAAGCTCAATTTTCATTTGTTTTATCAGGTCGTTCTGCTCTATGCTGTTATTGATATTCACATACTTTCGGTATCAGCACGAGCATCAATATAAGGCAGAGCAACAGCAGCGAAAGTTTGAACCGGCATAAAAGCTTATTTTATCTATTAGCGCTTTTAGCCATCACAAAAAAAAGGCTCCCGAAGGAGCCTTTTCAATCATTTAAGCAATCAGAATTACTCAACGATTTTAGATACTACGCCAGCACCTACAGTACGACCACCTTCACGGATGGCGAAACGCAGACCTTCGTCCATGGCGATTGGGCAAATCAGCTCAACAACAAACTTCAGGTTGTCGCCTGGCATAACCATTTCAACACCTTCTGGCAACTGGACAGAACCAGTTACGTCAGTGGTACGGAAGTAGAACTGAGGACGGTAGCCTTTGAAGAATGGCGTGTGACGGCCACCTTCGTCTTTGCTCAGTACATATACTTCTGCTTCGAACTTGGTGTGTGGCTTGATTGAACCAGGCTTACACAGTACCTGACCACGCTCAACTTCATCACGCTTAGTACCACGCAGCAGCGCACCAATGTTCTCACCTGCACGACCTTCGTCCAGCAGCTTA
>NZ_BAAAEI010000014.1:0-9829 GCF_039522935.1 Bowmanella denitrificans
TCTTCTCGATGCCAGCCAATTGCCCCAGGACATCCTGCCACACTGGCCGGGCGTCAAGCGCATTGTGGCGGTTGAGCGTGAGCGTAGCCAGGGGCAAAAGACCAGCTACAGCACCCACTATTACTTGACATCATTAGACCATGCAGACAGCATAGCCAAGGCTATACGCCAACACTGGCTGACCGAGAATCAGCAACACTGGGTGTTGGATGTGGTGTTCAAAGAAGATGAATGTCAGATTCAGGAGCCGATAAGTGCGCAGAATATGGCGTTGTTCAGGCGGGTAGTGCGCAACATGGTGAAGCAACACAGCAAAAGCAAAGATTCCATCCGAGGCAAATGTGTCAGGGCCAGCTTCGATGATAATTTCAGAGCAGAATTACTCTTTGGTTAATGGAATTAACAAAGTGCGCTCACGCCCTGACAGTTCTCCCCAATAGTTGTTACTTAAGTTTGGCAAAACTCCGGAAATAGGGGAGTCCATTTCATTCGTTATATTTTCAGGTAAGTATGGATACAGTTGAAATTATTTTAGGCACTTTATTGATTCTTTTTTTATGCTTTTGCGGTGTGTTTGCTCCGATGTTGATGCCACTGTTTGTAAAAGAAGAATTTAAAGGTAAATTTCCTCGCTACATGGATGCAATCCAACCACCGTACGTTTACCAATCAAAGTGGTTCAATCCTATAGGCGTCATACTACAAAGGTTGGCACTTTTAGTTTGGATACCCGCATTAACGTTCGGTCTGTTTTTGGTATTTACTGGACAATTGAAAATATAACAAACGCATTAGCACTCGCTGCACTCGGCATTATATCCAACATGAACGTTAAGAAATTCCTGTATACCCTCGGCTGTCTTCACCGTAGATACTGAAATTCGGATTAGCTTAATCCAAACCAAAGAAGCAGTTTTAAAACAGACATGGACGGTATCCTCAATGGTTACCGGTGAAGCGTGGCCAAACTCCGGGGGAGGAATTCATATGCAAAGACACTTTGTTACAACCTATAAGTTGCATAACAGTGATCTTTTGTAGAGTCTGAAGTCTTTGATTTTAATGTCTTTAATTAGGGACCATTAATGAGCAAACTGTTTGCAGCATTGTGCTTCACCATGTTTATTAGCAGCTGTACGCAAGCGCCGACAACAGCAACTCAAGGTGTAAATAGCCCCGCTGCGCCAAAGCTTGAAAAGAGCGCGCTAGACAATGTGCTAAACCGATATAAAGACTCTCAGCATTTTATGGGCAGCGTGGCAATTTATCAGTCTGGAAAGCCGGTTTACAGCTATGCATCAGGCTATAGTAACGTTGAGAACAACACGCTATCAACGCCTGAAACACGTTATCGAATTGGTTCGATAACCAAATCCTTTACTGCCCTGCTAATACTTATGGCATATGAGGAAGGCAAGATAACACTGGATCAAACACTAGATTTGTTTTATCCGGAAATTGCAAATGCCAATAAAATTACCATAGCGATGTTGTTAAATCACAGCAGCGGTGTAAAAAACTACAGCAGTGTACCTGCTATGCAAACGATGATGTATAGCGGTGTTTCAAAGCAAGAGTTGGTCTCACTAATTGGCAACTTTGATAGTGAATTTGAACCAGGCACACAAGAGCGTTATAGCAACTCTAATTATATTCTGCTTACCTTTATTTTAGAAAGACTTTATCAAGCAACCTATGCGCAACTGATTAGCGAGAAAATAGCGACACCATTAGGGCTAAAGGACACATACTACGCACAGAAAATTGATGTTGAAAAAGGGGAGGCATACTCCTACATAAATGAAAATGGCTATGAGAAAGCCATGGAAGCAGATGGTTCGGTGATGCTTGGTGCCGGTGGGGTGATATCGACGACTTTGGATTTAGCTAAATTGTTTGATGCGCTATTTGCCGGTAATATTTTAAAGGCCAGCACCTTAGATAAGATGCTGGCGATTAATTATAGCTTTGGATTGGGAGTCCAAAAATTAACTTATGGCGGCAAAGTCAGTTACGGCCACCGTGGTCATGTTGATGAATTTCACTCTGTGGTTTTACATATTCCTGAACAGGGTATGACGCTCGCGATATTGGAAAATGGCAGTTTTAGCGAGCTACCGGATATTGTCAAAGATATTTATTATGCTTATTTCAGTATGGATGAGAAAGCCTCACTGGCTTTGTTAAACAAGTTTACCGGCCGATTTCAAGAAGCGACTGATCCCGAACATATGGTCGAGTTTAAAATAAAAGATGCTCAACTGATATTGGTGATTGGTGGTGAATTTGAGGAGCCTTTGCTTTATACCGGTGGCACCGATTTTCTGTTTGATCAGTCTTACTCACCTGCTATTACCTTTGCCTTTAAAGATGATGGCCAGTCATTGATCTTTAAACAAGAAAAGGTGGAAGTCGTGATGAACCGGATCCAGTAGGCTGTATTGTTGAAACATCAATAAAGGGGTCAACTGAGCCAAAGCTTTGCCCCCAAGCGGCCCGAGCCGCTTTGTGCCCCCCGCTTAAAAATTCCTGGTCGGTTCAGCGCGTGGCTAAAAGGTGGGCAGTTTGCTGGGAATTGATTGAGTGGAATATGTGTTTCGGGTGACCTTGCCCGGAGTTATAAGTCTATTTTTACGAATCTGACGGCAAACCCCATATCCGGTTTTATCGAGTAGTGATTTTTTCACCACGAAGATCAGAAGAGCACCAAGAATCAACAATCTCTATCGTCCTTCGTGTACTTTGTGTTCTTCGTGGTGATGACGGGAATAAGATTGAACAACAGGCAGGACGCTCGAATGGGACTCGCACGCCATTGAGGGCATATCATAAAGGACAAGGAGGTCATGTTATTCAAACCTTGCCATGCTGCACTTCGCCGTGGATACTAAAATTCAATTTGGCTAAATCAATGGCATAGAAATAGCTGCTAACAGACCGGGGTGATTCTCCTGCTGGTGCGTATCCTAATATGGCCATATCTTGCTAGGAATATTGTGGTGCCCGGCTTCAGGTTTATTCAGTATCAATGCCTTGCGAGACAAAATTTTGGGCACTATGAAGTCCTATAGTGTTTGTATCAAAACAGTGATCCAGTTATTAGGACAAAATTTAGTTGGAATAAGGTTTTTATTATTCGTTATACATATTAAGGATATGCATGGACAGAACCGTCATCACAATATCTATACTAATTTTACTATCTGCAATTATTTCTGCGGTTGGAGTTCAATTTGGCGATCAAATAGAAGCTTCCGTTCCAGGAGGAAAAGCAACAGGGCTTGTTGCGGGTGTGGCAATTTTAGTGGGACTATTTGTTGCTGCTTATAAGAGTGTTTTGAACGTAGAAAAGAATGTTTTGGATAAGGAAGGGTTGAAATATATTTTAGAACTTCACTTTGGTTCAGTTTCTCACCAGTTAATGCACGTTATAAATGACTTTATTGTCGAAATGGAGAGTTCCTCTGATTCGCTCAATTCAGATGTCTTTGTGATTAATTGTAAAAGAGTCATTGATAACTCGAGAAATAAACTCTCATTATTTACTGCTCCTGGTATTTCAAATATTCCCCAGTACCTCGATGAACTTCTTTCGCACGAACTGCTCGAGGAACATATTAAGAAGGGCTTAGAGATTATTCAGCGTTCTGAGAGTGCAGAGAATAGGAAGAAGCTGGCGTATCAACTTATTCAGAGTATTCAATCAGATCTATGGAAAAAACTAAAAAAGTAGGTATGTATAATAAGATAGGCTAGTTAATGGATAGCGCTGAGATAGACAGGACCATAACCAAAATAAACGTCGTTGTTGGTACAGCAGAAATATTCAGAATAAGCTAGCAAGCCCTACCCCAAGCAGCTCAAGCCACTTTGGTCCTGCTTAACCCGGTCAGTTCAGCGTGCTAATAAAAGGCGGGCAATTTGCTTAAAGCTAATTGAGTGGAAGAGGTGTCAGGCTAGCATCGCGCACAATCAGAAGTTATTGTCGCGTAACTGACGCCAAAACACAGACCCGGTTTTTCAAGTCATTCTCTTTCTACCACGAAGACCAGAAGAACACGAAGAGTGGACGATCACGAACTGCACGAAAAGGCCCGAGCCTGTCTTCGGTCGAAAATACCACTCGCTGTAGCCGGGGGTGCAAAGAAAAGCTCGCTGAGGTATTTTGCTTTCAATGACTATGAGCTCTCAGCGACTCTGCGAGAAGAGCTTGGGTGGTTAGGGCAAAGATTAAGCCGCTATGACTAGCCTGTTATGCAAGTGACTGACGCGCAGCGGTTCGCGTGTCTTATCCAGTATGAAAGTTAAGCAACTATTGCCTTGCCATGCTGCACTTCGCCGTGGATACTAAAACCCAATTTGGCTAAATCAATGGCATAGAAATAGTTAAAACCTGACATGGGCAGTTCTCCCCAACAGTTACCACTTAGGTTTGGCAAAACTCCGGAAATAGGGGAGTCCATATTATTTTTTAGCGCAACTCAGATAGAAGTTAATATGAAATTTTCTCAATCTTTGTTTTTATCAATAGGGCTTTTTACATCCTTAGCTAATGCAATAGTCATTCGGCATGATGTTTCCGACGAAAAATATTCCGCTGTTCCATCTGACTTCCCTCCCTTAGCAACCTTATATAATATCGGGGTTCACGGTACATTGATTCACCCTCAATGGGTTGTCACCGCTGCCCATGCTGTTTTTTGCATGAATCCTGGACAAAAAATTAAAGTTGGCGAAGAAATAGTATCTGTTTCTAATCGGTATAGTCACCCTGAATATCGCTTGGGAGGTGAACATGATATAGCTTTGATTAAACTTGAATCCAGTATTAAACAAATTGAACCTGCAGAAATGTATAGCAACAACGACGAAAAAGGTGCTGTCGTTTGGTTTATAGGTATCGGCGGTACAGGAACTGGGACTAAAGGGCAGACAGTTGGCTATAAAGAAAATAATGGGAAGTTAAGAAAAGCTCAAAATAAGATCGTTAAAACAACAGATACGGATATAGTGTTTAAATTTGAGGAAGGCTCTGCCGCAGAAGCACTGGAAGGCGTTTCAGGTAATGGTGATAGTGGCGGCCCTGCCTATAGAAAAAACGGAGATAAATATGAATTACTCGGTATCAGTTCACGTACCGACTCATGGTTTTATGGTGTAGGAGAATACGGCGTTACAGAGCTTTATACACGTGTTTCATCATATAAACGCTGGATACAAGATGTCATTTCAGCGGATAGTGACTTAATTAGGGAAAAAATTTCAACCCAAAGTCCTTTCCTGCATGATGGTATGAAACCAGAAAAAATGAATGATTTATGTTCTTCCATTGAGGTAAAGTAATCACAGGTTCTCTCGATTTTTAGAAAACAATTTTTATCTACCAACAGATTTTTATTGAGAGGCCAATGTGCAAAAAGCAAAGGTTCGACGCGATTTTGGCCTGACCTGGAAGTCTCGCCTTGGAGAAGCACGTTTGCGTGCCGCTGCACCAGGGCCGCGATTGACTGATCAGCAGATAGCGAGCTTGCAAAATGCCATGTCGCGGTTGGACGTATCCTCGCCGCATAACAAAGCGCTTCTATGGTCTGGCAAAGATGTTCCGACAAGTGTCCCAATTAACGAGACTGATCCTAACGGCCCAATGTGGTGGGATAAGCTTTCTTGTCTTGAAGTTGATGTGTTTCGCGGACTTGGGCTGGCATTTAGCCTGGAGGATACGCAAGGCGGAAGGTTTTTACACGACTTACAGCTGAATTATCCGCAGAATGACCCGCTTAGTGCGGTGGCCCGAGGCTTGTGGGATGCGCTTTCCTGTCGTTTCGCTGCTGCTGTGACTGGCTGCATTGAGGTCATTGCTGAAGGTGCGTTTGACGATGGCGTATTTAGAACGGTCGAACTCGAAGCGGTTCTTTCTAACCACAAAATTACAACAATCAATGGACTGGCGCGAAGGTACTTTCCATCCAGCTGTGACGACGCTTATTTCCTCCTGCGTCGATGGGATGTAGAGCGTAGCCGCAGATATTATGAGTTTATTATCGCGTGTGCTGATGCAACATCTTATGAACGGGCAATGGCCCTTGATGACCTGCGGGAAATTCAACTCTGGTATGAGCAGGATTTTTTCAGTCACCTAGGGCCAAATCGGGAACTTCCTGGTTTACCTGACGGTGTAGCTGAGGCGTCGGACCAAGCCCAAGTGGCCGGTACCTGGAAGTATTCAGCAGCGTGGCGTGAATTCGTTCAACAGACTGAAGCCGAATGTCGTTAAAGCGGCAGGAGCCAACAGCGGCTGATTTATTGGGGGAGTTGGGTCAGCATCAGCGAAAAGTAGAAAGTTGCTCAATACTTGAGCGTTTCAGTGGGAACACTAGCTCTAGACTTCCGTATAAAGAAAGCGTTTTGGATAGTGATAAAAGCGCTTGCTTAATAGGGTTGAACATGAAAAATTTAGTGAGTCACAGATTCATCAACAAGGAAAAGTTATGGCATCTAAATATTCTTTACTAACACTGTTATTTCCTGTGCTGACGATATGCAGCCAGAGTTACGCCAATGATCACTTACCCTTACTACAAGGCCCTTATCTTGGGCAAACACCACCGGGGTTAACGCCTGAGCCTTTTGCGCCGGGTATTGTAACCACCGCGGGTTTTGATGACGGTGGTGTGTTTACGGCCGATATGAGCGAGTTCTATTTTATTAGAAAGCGTGCAGATAGTAATAAATTCGATACGATTATTTATCAGCAACAGGGTAACCAATGGGTTGAGACCCTCAGTCAGGAAGCCCGGCCCTTTTATCCTTTCTTCTCACCAGATGGTAAGACCATGCATTTGGGTAAGAAATACCGGGAACGTACAGACTCTGGTTGGTCTGAGGTACAAAGTCTGGATGCCGCTTTTACTGACATAAACATTATGAGCCTGTCTGTTTCATTAAAGGGTACCTATGCCATTGACGAGCGGCACCCGGAAGAGAAAGGCATTCTTCGATTCTCTCGTTTGGTCGAAGGTAAACGACAAGCCCCAGTTCCGTTTGGTAAAGAGATTAACGCTGGCACAAGGAATGCCCACCCCTTTATTGCACCTGATGAGTCCTACATTATGTGGGACGGCATTAAAGACAATGGGTTTGGTGATGTTGATCTGTATATCAGTTTTCGACAGCCGGATGGTTCATGGGGCGAGGCGATTAATATGGGCGATAAAATCAATACAGCTGCATATGAAGCCGGGCCAAAAGTGACGCCAGACGGGAAATACCTGTTTTTTGTAAGAAATATGGGTTCGGATAAATTTGAGAATGTTGATGTTTTCTGGGTGGATGCGCAAATTATTGAGACGCTCAGGCCATAGATGTAAAACATGTGATGTGGGCGCAACATCAAGGTTAGCGAGTGTGTCTGCTGGGTTAAGCATTTTGCTAAATGGCTGTTAGATGAGTTACGGTGGATGCATGGGGTCATTCTGCATAGGGAAAACCACAGAAGATGGAACAGATTAATTATTTATTGATTGTGATATCGGCGCTGGCGGCAATAGCCAGTCCGGGGCCGGCCACCCTGGCGATAGCGGGAGCCTAGATGAAGCAGGGGCGCCGTGCGGGTGTTTGTCTGGCATTTGGAGTGCTGAGTGGTTCATTGTTTTGGTCAACCTCTGCCGCCTTTGGGCTGGCGGCCATACTGCACACCAATGTCTGGCTGTTTGAAGTGTTCAGATATTGCGGGGCGCTTTACTTGTTATATCTGGCGGTGAAATCGCTGCGTAGCGCCTTTTCCACCGCTCCACTTACTCTGCCTGCCAACCAAGCCATGACAGCCAAGGGCTGTTACTTAAGTGGTTTGCTTATTCATCTAACCAATCCCAAGGCTATTTTGTTTTTCGCTGCCTTGTATTCAATCGGGGTGCCGCCAACTGCCAGCCCGTTGGCACTGCTGTCGGTCATCCTGGTTGTTGGCGCGCTAAGTTCGCTGATTTTTCTGGGCTATGCCGTGCTTTTTTCCTATTCAGGTGTAAGACGCATCTACCTCAAATCCAAACGGGTCTTTGAAAGTGTGTTTGCGGTGTTTTTTGGCGCGGCAAGTTTAAAGTTACTTATCAGTGGGGCCGGTAAATAGGCGGGCAATATTACAAGGGACAGTGATGGGCAAAGTTCTATCTGTTGTATTGGTGGTCTTCAGTGTATCGGTATCAGCAATAGTGGTACGCCATGATGTGCCCGATAAGGCCTATCTTGCTGAACCAGACGACTTCCCGCCTTTGGCTACCTTCTACATTGACGGCGCTCACGGTACCTTGGTTAAACCTGACTGGGTGGTGACCGCTGCGCATGCCACATTCTGTGTCAATCCCGGCAGTTATATAGCCCTAACCAATGGCTATCACAGAGTTGAGCGAGTGTTTGTACATAAGGATTATCAACCAGGCAAAAGCCACGATATCGCCTTGATAAAACTTGCTAAGCCAGTGAATGACATAGAGCCTGCAAGACTTTATGAGCAAAGCGATGAACAAGACAAGCATATCTGGTTTATGGGCATAGGTGGCACCGGGGATGGCCTGAAAGGCCAAGTGGTGGATAATTTTGCAAACGCCGGAATACTACGAAAAGCCCAGAATAAGGTCGAGCAAGCCAGCGGACCATGGCTAAAATTCAAGTTCGACAGCGGCGCTGCCGCTTTGCCCCTGGAAGGCGTTTCCGGTGGTGGCGATAGCGGTGGTCCGGCCTACCAGATTCATCAGGGTAAGCCATATGTACTTGGTATCAGTTCCAGGTTCGAAAGCGGTGGATTGGGCCGGTATGGTGTTGTTGAAGTGTATTCCCGCGTGTCTTTTTTTAAAGCCTGGATTGAAAAAATCACAAGTGGTGAGGAAACTGTGCAGGCACAGTTGGCAACCCCCGCATTAACTAGCCTGCCAGGTGGGCTGACTACATCGATGCTACCTGACGTTTGTGCAGATATCGGCCTTAAACCAAGCACAACCTGGCAAGCTGCCCCGTAACAACGGCAAATTAAAGCGCGCAAACAATAATAACCAAGGAAAACAGACAATGGCACACCCTCCCACGAGTTTTGACTATCTAAAACTCTTTGTTGAAAACGTATCACTGTGGGAAATAGCTGCACTGCTGATTGTGCTTTCCGTGCTATTTCGCCCGGATCTCCTGAAGCGGGTAAACCGACTAAAGTTTGGTGACTTTGAGGTTGAACTTGAACAACTGCGCCAGGAAGTGTCGGAGCAGAAGCAGGAAATCCGTGGGCTGGAAACCGCTCTGGAGCAGGAACGCCAGGTATTTGCGGAAATTCTGCAAGGGTTTGATCCCAATGCGCCGGTCAGTGCTCTGGCTGAAACCCGCGAGCGACTCAAAGCTTATGCGAAAGGTCTGGAAAATCTGGAACAGATCACCGATGGCCTGTTGCTCAGCTCCGGCCCGGAGCAGCTCTACGCTGCCGCCGTGATGTTTAAGGAGCGGCGGCCCACCCAATTTGTGCCACAACTGCTGGATTGTCTGGCGTCACTGGCGGCCGACAAGAACCTTTGCGGTGTTCGCTTAAATACGGTGTGGACCTTAACCAGCGCGCTGCATTTCACTCTGATCGCCTCGGTACGTGACGGCATTCGCCCGGCGGTTAACACCGCAGATCTCAAGCGTGTCCTGCTGGTGCTTGAGCAACTGGAACAACATCCACGCATTCAGGATGACCGGCCAGACAACCCGGACAGGGGCATACGCGGCCCGATTAAGCATGCCAGAAACTGGGCGCAAAAAGGTTTGGAAGGGCAAAATTCGCCAGACAAATAAGCTCACAATCGCTTTGGCA